>NZ_JAPJPG010000001.1 GCF_030825785.1 Anaerococcus sp. | reverse complement strand
TGCCTTAACTAATGACTTTATTAGAGAAAATATTTAGGATTTCTTCTCTATTGTGGCTACATAAGGGGAGATGTCTTTCTTGTTTGGGTAGGATAATTTGAGAATGGCAAAGTCCTTTGGGTCAAGCTCTTCTAGGAAATGATCAAGCTTATCTGCTTCAATCTTTCCTTGGGCATGGCCTGGGTAGATAGTTATAAGCACCCTGCCCTTTTTTCTTAAAAGACTTAGGACCTTCTCTAAACTTTCTATAGTAGAATCGGCTCTAGTAGTGATGGTCTTATCAGAATTTGGAAGATAGCCTAGATTATAGACAGCCAAGTCAATTTTATCTTTGATATACTTATCAATATTGGCATGACTGTCCAAAATAAAGGTAAAATTATCCCTAGGGCCAAGAAGCATTAAGGTATTTTCCCTTGCAGCCTCTTGAATATCAAAGGCAATCAGCTTTTTTGCTCCCAATACATCAAGGATAAAGGCTGAATCATTCCCGTTACCTGCCGTCATATCCACAGCAAGGTCCATATCCTTTTCTCTAATAAGAATTTCCTTAACAAGATCTGTTACTCTTTCAATCATAATTACTCCTTAGAACAAGCATACTATTAAAAAGAATATTGTAAATATATTTATTAAAGTATATTAATACAAAGTATATTTAAGGAGTGAACATGCCCAGTGATTATGAATACATAGGAAGTGAGATAAAAAGAATTAGGAAAAGTAAGGGTTTATCTCAAAAAGATTTGGCAGATATTGCAGTAATTAGTGAAGAAAGCCTTCGTAGAATCGAGAATAATTACAATAAACCTAGATTTGACAACCTAGATGATATACTAAATGCTCTAGGAATAGATTTCGAGATTACCTTGATGAACGAAAAGGGCTCCTCGCGGGAGACTATCAATAAGAAGATTAATAAAATAGATAGAAATTTTTCAAATACCAATTATCAAAGTCTAGAAGAAGATATTGAAGAGCTAGAAGGCTTGGATCTACATTTGCCTAATAGTTACAAGAATATTTTGAATCAATATATCTTATACTATAAAGCAATATATGAAAACGAAGTAAAACACGAAGAGGAAAAATGTAGAGATTATTTAATAAAAGCTCTTAAAGTTAAAGATAGTGAGATAAATCCTACATCTTACATTCCTTCTAGTGATATAGAAATTAGAATAATGACAAAGTTATCTGAGTTTTATGTGAATACAGAAGATATACATAAGGCAAGCAAGATTCTAGAGAATCTGTTAGATAATTTAGATTTTTATAATCCTAACTATATCAATCTCCTATACAATCAAGCACGATTTTTTTACATGACTTCTTCCTATCAAGAAGCAGTAGATATTTCCTATAAGGCTCTTGACCTAAGCTCTGCTACTAATAATTACAATAGGATAATTTTAATCTACTACCTTTTAGGAATATCCAAGTACAAACTAGGAGTAATAGATTACATAGATAAAGCATTAAAACTTTGTGATTTGATGCTTAAGAGAGAACTAAAATCATCATTGATTAAAAGTGTTAATCATATAACAAAAAAATAATTCCTAGTAACCCCACAAAAGTGTGGGTTGTTTTTAGATGAGATATTAATTATAATGATGAAAATGAATTTTTAATTAAAACCTTATCAGAAAGGGGGAGGTGGGTTGATGAAAAAGTATATTCTCAGATATAAGAATAATCTAATTTTGTCGGTTATTTTTGGTGTAATTGAAGTTTATTTTATCTACTTATATTGCACGGTTAGTACTAAGATAATAGATGTCGTTTTGGGTAATATCGAGGGAAGTGCTAGTAAGATTGTTATTCAGTCAATTTTGTATGTAATTATTGCCTGTCTATCATATTATATATCCCAGAGAAATGGCAAGCTCTTTACCCAATACATAAGTAGCGACCTAAGGCATGATTATTTGGAAGGAATAATTAATACCAAGTCATCTAATTTTTTTGGGAAAAATAAGGGAGAATATATCACCCAAGTAGATCAGAATGTTGACCAGTTAAGGTTAAATTATTTGATGACTTTACCTTCTGCAATAATTGGTATAGGACAAGCTATAGTATACATAGTAGGCCTCTACAAGATTCATCCTTATATTCTCTTAGCTACCATATTTTTTGTTATTTTTCCTGGAGGAGTTTCTAAAGTTTTTTCTAAGAGAATTTCAGATTTGCAAATTTTAAGGTCTGAGAATTACTCATCTTACATTGATAGATTGAATGAATTTCTAGATGGATATTTTGTAATTAAAGAATCAAAGAATAAGGAATACTTTTTGAAGAAATTCGATATAGATGATAATAAGTTATTGAAATCTTTGACCCATCTAAATGTTTCCATTAGCATGTTTGGTCAAACTCTTTTTAGTATTAATATTTTATCGTCTTTGTTAGTTACATATATTTGTAGTATTATGGTGAAAAATCAATACTTACAATTATCAGATCTCTTAGCTTCTCTGAAGTTAGTTTCGATTTCTACAGCGACTTTAGCAGATTCTTTTGGATATTTGGTTAACATTTTATCTACAAAGAAAATAAAGGAGATGGTAATTAGTGAAATTCCTGATATTGAAGAGAGCAAGAAAGAAGGAAAGACTCCACAACTAAATCTTAAGCTAAACAATCTATCATTCGCCTATGAGATATCAAGGTCTTTGATAAGATGGATTTGGATATAGAAAAAGCTAAGTCCTATGCCATAATCGGAAATTCTGGATCTGGTAAGTCTACCCTGGCCAAGATTCTTATGAAGGTAAATGAAGACTATGGTGGAGAGATTTCCTTTGCTAATGGCAACTTCAAGGAATTTTCTGAAGAAGACTTATATGATAATATCTACTATATTCCACAAAATCCTATTGTATTTGAGGATACTTTCATAAACAATATCGCTATGGGCGCTGATGAGATTGATAGAGATAGGATCGAAGGAATTATTGATAGGGTAGGATTAAGTCGAGTTTACTATGAGAAGAAGGATGGATTAATCAAAAATGGAAGTCTATCTGGTGGAGAGAAGAAGAAGCTAGAGCTTGCTAGGGCCCTATACAAGGGAAGTGATTTACTAATCTTTGATGAGCCAACAAGCGGACTTGACCCAGAAAGCGCTAGGTCAAATCGAAGGCCTAATAGAAAGCCTGGATAGGCTAACAAGAATAGTAATTACCCACAACCAAGATCCAGCCTATCTTCAAAGCTTTGATCAAGTGATAAATATTGAAGATTACAAAAGTTAGTGAATTTGATATTTACAAATACTCTCGTTAATGTAGAAATTTTATTGTATGTCGGATTTTCTACTGGGATTTTCCTAGAAGAATCTAGGAATGGCAGGAGATGATTTATGTCCCTATAATATGAATTTATCTAGATAGTAGGCTATGCCGTCCTCGTCATTTGATAGGGTTACGTAGTCTGCTATTTCTTTTATCTTACTTACTGCATTACCCATGGCGACTCCTACTCCAGCAGCCTCTATCATAGTTTCGTCATTCATCTCATCACCAAAGGCAATGATGTCTTTTTGGTCTATGTTAAAAATTTTTGCGATTTCTAGAAGGCTATTTCCTTTAGAAAGTCCCATAGGCATAACCTCGTAATAGAATCTTGCTGATTTGACTTGTTCTGTTAGTTCTCCAAATCTCTCTTTAATCTTATTAGTTGGCTCATCTATAAGGTCAGGGTCTGCTGCAAAGAGGATTTTGTTTACAGGAAAGTCGATTGTTTGATCGAGATCTTCTACTTCTTCAGCCTTCATCCTGAGAGTTTTTGCCTCACCTTCTGTGTAAGGGCCGATCTTTGGACTAAAAACTGTATCCATATAAGGTACCATGGTCTCAAGGGGCAAGTCTTTGGCAAGTTTTATCATCTCTACTGCAAGGTCATGGTCCATTTCGTGGTTGGCGAGAACCTTTCCTGTAGCAAAGTCTGTTATGGCTCCTCCATTAAAGCTTGAAATAAGACCGCCGTATTTATCAAATTCTAAGGCTTCTGCAAGATTTCTAGCTCCTGCAGTTGGTCTTCCTGTAACTATTACGACCTTATGACCAGCTTTCATGGCAGAAATCAAGGCCTCTCTTGTCTTTTCTGTGATGACTCTCTTGCTATTTACGAGAGTTCCATCGACGTCTACTCCAATTAGTTTCATTATTTCTCCTTAAGTATATTCTTTTCTATATAATAGGCTATCCCATCCTCGTCGTTTGAAAGAGTGATGAAGTCTGCCTCTTTTTTTAAGATTTCGCTTGCGTTAGCCATAGCGATTCCAGTCCCTGCCATTTGTATCATCTCCATATCGTTAATCTCATCTCCAAAGGCTAGGGTGTCATCGTGGTCGATCGAGAAGAAGTCTGCAATTTCTAGGATGCTCCTGCCTTTGTTGATATCAAGGGGCATGCAGTCGAGAAATTGGGGCATGGAGTGGATAGGGTTTACTCGGTTTTCAAATTTTTCCTTAAACTTTTCTATATTTTTCTTTATTATTGAAGGCTCTGCTGAGAAAAGAACTTTATTAAGGGGAAAGTCTATTTTCTGTTCTAAATTTTCGATGATCCTATAAGGCATTTTATTTTTCTTTGCCAGAAATTCTAGGCTATGAGCATGTTCGTTTTCTGCTAAGATTTCTCCCTTATGATAGATTATATAGTCAAAGCCGAGCCCTTTGGCAAAGTCTATCATCTCTCTTACTAGAGCATGGTCTATGGTATGATTTATGATTGTCTTCTTAGCCTTCATATCATAGACATGGGCTCCGTTAGATGAGGAGACGAGTCCTCCGAACTTATCAAAATCAAGTTCTCCCGCCAGAAAGTCTGCCGCATAAAAGTCCCTGCCTGTGATGATTGCAACCTTATGGCCGATTTTACTTGCCTTAATAAGACTAGCTTTCGTCCTAGCAGTAAGTTCGTTTTTGCTATTTAGAAGTGTCCCGTCTATATCGACTCCTATTAATTTCAATTCTTCCTCCCTATCAATATAAAAGGGGCTGCTACAATAGTAACAGTCCCCTTATTATTAAGCTTCAATCTTTAGTAAATCTTCTCCGTGGTTGATTTGACCAAGTTTTAGGCTTGTTATTGTCTTATCGTCTGTGTTTGTTACGATAACTGGTGATTGGATTTCCTTACCAGCAGCTTTGATTTCTTCGATGTTGAATTCGATTAGAAGATCACCGCGTTTTACATTAGCATTATTTTCTGCTTTGATATCGAATGGTTTTCCTTCAAGTTCAACTGTATCAAGTCCTATGTGGATTAGTAGCTCTGTGCCATTATCTGATGTGATTCCTACAGCGTGTCCTGTCTCTGCAAGCATTGAGATCTTGCCGTCAACTGGAGCATAAACTTTTCCTTCAGTTGGAACGATGATTACTCCCTTGCCTACGATTTCTTGGGCAAATACTGGGTCGCTACATTCCTTGATGTCCTTAACTTCTCCTGTAAGTGGAGCAAGAATAGTCTCATTTGATCTAACTTCTCTTACTTCTTCTACAGTTTCGTTTTTCTTACTATCTCCAGAAAAAGCACTCTTGATTTTATCTAAAAATGACATAGTACCTCCTTGTTTTATGATTATATCATCTTTCTTATTACTAATATACTAATATTTTGTAAAAAATCATTTTCTGTAACATATGTTACAGATTATATATATACTGGTGGTTTATAATAGAGACAGTTAAGTTAAGAAAAAGAAAAAAGGAGTTTATTTATGTTTTGTTTTCAATGTCAAGAAACTTTCAAGAATGAAGGATGTAAGGTCCAAGGTGTTTGTGGAAAAAAGGAAGACACAGCAAATATCCAAGACCTTCTCGTATATGTAACAAAGGGACTCGCTGAAGTAATAAATAAAAAGGGAGAAGTAGAAGAGAGATTTTACGATAGATTATCTAACAATCTTTTCGTAACTATTACCAATGCAAACTTCGACACTGAGGCAATACTAGCTATAGTAAAGGAAACTATAGCTATGAAAGACGAGCTTCTAGGGGAAATATCTAAGGAAGGTCTTTCTGAATTTGCCCTATACTCATCAGATGATGACGACGAGCTTTCTAGAAAAGCAATCGAAGTTGGTGTTTTAAATATAATGAATGAAGACGAAAGATCTCTTACAGAGCTTGTAATATACGGACTTAAGGGAATGGCAGCCTACAACCACCATGCCAATGTCCTAGGCTTTAGAGATAGCGAAGTAGATAAATTTATCGCAAAGGCCCTTGAAGAGACTACAAAAGGATATACAGATATATCTAAGCTAATCGATCTTGTGATGGAGACAGGAAGCCACGGAGTTAAGGCTATGGCCCTACTTGATAAGGCTAATACAGGAACTTACGGCAATCCTGAAATCACAGAAGTAGATTATTCTGCAGGAGATAAGCCAGGAATCCTAATCTCAGGTCACGACCTTCACGATATGAAGATGCTTCTAGATCAAGCAAAGGATAGCGGAGTAGAAATCTACACCCACTCTGAGATGCTTCCAGCAAACTACTACCCAGAATTCAAAAAATACGATAACTTCCACGGAAACTACGGAAACAGCTGGTGGAGCCAAAACGAAGAATTCGAGAAATTCAATGGCCCAATCCTTATGACAACCAACTGTATCGTTCCAATGAAGAAAAATAACACCTACCAAGATAGGATGTTTACTACAGGAAATGCAGGTTATCCTGGATGTAAACACATCGAAGCAGACGAAAATGGCAACAAGGACTTCTCTGAAATTATAGAGATGGCCAAAAAATGTAAAGCTCCAACAAATCTTGAGGATACAAAAGTTGTCGGAGGTTTCGCTCACAATCAAGTAATAGCCCTTGCTGATAAGGTAGTTAGCGAAGTCAAAGAAGGAAATATCAAGAAGTTTGTAGTAATGGCAGGTTGTGACGGAAGACACAAGGAAAGATCATACTACACAGACTTTGCTAAGGCCCTACCAGAAGATTATGTAATCCTTACTGCAGGATGCGCAAAATACAGATACAACAAGTTAGGCCTTGGAGATATCAACGGAATTCCAAGAGTTCTAGATGCAGGTCAATGTAACGACTCATACTCACTCGTTCAAATTGCCCTAGCACTAAAGGATGCCTTCGGTCTATCTGATATAAACGAGTTACCAATCGAATACAATATAGCTTGGTATGAACAAAAGGCTGTAATAGTTCTATTAGCCCTACTAAGTCTTGGAGTAAAAAATATTCACCTAGGACCAACACTTCCAGCCTTCCTATCACCAACAGTTGTAGACTTCTTGGTAGAAAACTTTAATATAGCAGGAAACACAACAGTAGAAGAAGATATGCCACTTTTCACTAAATAAATATTTTAAGAAAGGCTAGAGAAATCTAGCTTTTCTTTTTTTGTAGGAAATTTTCTTAGAAGTATATTCATACCAAGAATATATATAAAGGAAACAATATGAACTTAAAATTATCTGACAGAGACTTAGAGGAAATCATAGAGATTAGACATAGAATCCATATGAACCCAGAAGTTTCTGGCAAGGAATACAGGACGACTAAAATTATAAGAGAATTTCTAGAAAAACTTGAAGGAGTCGAAATAATAGACTTTCCTATAGAAACAGGGCTAATTGCAAGGCTTAAGACAGGAAAAGCTGGCAAGGTCATAGGACTTAGGGCAGACATAGATGCCTTAGCCCAGAAGGAGGAGACAGATATTTCCTACAAATCAAGGGAAGAAAATACCATGCACGCCTGCGGCCACGACTACCACACAGCAAGTCTTTTGGCTGTGGCGAAAGTCCTTAGCGAAAATAGGGATAAGCTTTTGGGAGATGTGGTATTTATCTTTCAAAGGTCCGAGGAAATCACTAGAGGGGCCAAGGAATACGTAGACAAGGGGCTCTTCGATAAGGTTAGAATCGATAGGGTCTTAGGCTTTCACAATTGGCCAGAAGTCGACTTCGGGAAGGCTATAATAAAGAAGGGATCTTTGATGAGTGCCAAGGTAAATTTCAAGATAGATATCTTCGGCAAGGGTCAGCACGGGTCCATGCCCCATCTTAACATAGATCCTATAGTTTGTGCATCAAATATAGTCATGGCCCTCCAGACTATAATTTCAAGAAACACTAATCCCTTCGACTCGACCGTCCTTTCTGTAAATTCAATAAATGGAGGATCAGAAGACAATCTAGTAGTCGATAAGACCCACCTATCTGCCACCATTCGCTCTCTTTCTGAGGAAAATCTCGAAAGAGCCATAGAAAGGATGGAAGCTATAGTAGAAAATATGGCAAAAGCCTACGAATGTAAGTACGAAATCACCTACACAGAAAAGATTCCTTCTGTATATAATGGTAAAGACATGTATAAAAGGGCCCTTTCTTCCGCAAGCAAAGTCTTGGGAGAAGAAAACATCCTAAAGGAAGGTCACACCATGGCCAGTGAGGATTTTGCCTTCTTTATGAAGGAAGTTCCTGGATTTTTCTATTGGTTTGGAAGTGGGGAAGAAGGACATCCGAAAGAAGCCCTTCACAGCAAGAACTACTATTGCTCTGATAAGGCCATAGTCCCTGCCGTAGAAGTCCTAGCCAGGGCTGTTTTCGATTTCCAAAATTCTTAACTAGATCTCATCAAAGACTTGTATAAAATATAGAAATTTAGTATAATTAATAACGAATTTAATGAAGGATAAACTAAGGAGAGGGAATGAAGATTAAAAAGTTTTTTGCAAGCGCTATGACTCTTGCCCTAGCTTTTGGCCTAATGGCTTGTTCAAATGATGCGAAGAACAGTGAAGATAAGAGGGAAGAAACAAAGGTAGAGGAAAAGGCAGAAGATAAGGCATCTGATAAAGATTCTGAAGAAGATAAGAAGGAAGAAGGGGAGAAAGAGACTTCAGACAAGAAGTATGATAGCCCAATCTATGATGTAGCTTACAACTACCTTCCAGAAGACTTCGAAGAAAACTTCAGAGACGAGAAGAAGGATCTTTTGACTATAGAATTTGGCCAAAAGAATAATCCTGCCAAAAAGATTACACTACAAGTTTCAGACAATGAAGAAAGATTCAAGAGTCTTTTCACAATGCCAGAAGATGCTGAAGATGTAAAAGTAGGCGAAGAAGACGGAAAATTCTGGGACGACGGATCATTTAGACACCTAGTAGTAGAAAGAGAAAACTACTCAATCTACGCAAGATCAAGCCTAGATAAGGATGAGACAATCAAGGTCGTATCCGAAGCCAAATAAGATAAGATAAGTAAAGACCTCGGGAGAGGTCTTTTTTCGTGCAATATTTTCTTTCAGGGATAAAACAAAGCCAAGGGCAAGTTTTCTAGGGATAATTATTAGCAACTTAATCAAAGATGAAATTTTATAAGATCTTTCTAGTAATTACACTTACAATCTTCTATATCCCTAAAAAAGGTCGAACTTGAGGGGCTTTCCTTTCTTATAGGCATACCCATCCTGTGCATTTCGTTTAACTTAAAGATCATAAGATTTACATTTACATCATACATACTGGCGAGCTGATTGTAGGTGTAGCCTTCCTTTACGTCTTCGATAAGAGATTTTTCGTCTAGGAGAAGGTGGGCTGCGAAGATATTGGCCTCAAGCTCCATTTCTGAATTTATATCGAAAAGCTCATATTCTATAAGGTCACTCGCTGCCGCATCTTCGTGAAATAGGTGGTGGCCTAGCTCGTGGGCAAAAACCATATTTTGGATTCTCTCATCTACGAAGGGATTGTAGAAGACAAAACTTACTCCCTTAATGATCTTATACATGCCTAAAAGTTTGGTGTTTGACTTAAAGGCTATAAGGTGGACCTCTCTTCTTTCTAGGATATCCCTAGGGTCTCTGGACTTGTAGGTATCTATGACCTCCCTCGCCTTTTTGTAGATACTATCGTAGGATACTCCCATTATTTATCCTTCTTTTCATTTTCCATCTTGGCTATATAGTAGGCTTCTGATATGGCATCGAGGATGGCTCTTTTGTCATCTTCTGGAAGCTCGCCTCCTGCCATTAGGCCAATAACTCCGTTTATCATATCTTGGGCATCCTTTGCTCCGCCTTCGCCGAAGTTTTCCCTAGCCTTTAGGATAAATTCGTCCTCATCAGTTACCAAGTAGTCGTGACTTGTATCGAGGTGTTTGGCCAAAAGATCATAGGTCTTCCTGTATCTTGGCTTGGATTCTCCTAGTTCGTATCTTGAGATGGTCTTGGTTGAGACATTACACAACTTGGCTAGGTCTTCTTGGGTTAACTTTTTGATTTCTCTTAGTTCTTTAACTTTATTAGCAAATGCCATACGCTCTCCTTTTAGCTTACAGACTTTTATTTACAAAAATGGTTGACAAAAGACACTGAAGGTCTTATAATATTCTTAAGTCATTTATTGTCTCAATTATACATTAATAGTCTGTGAAATTCAAGGAGTAATTATGAAAAAAGTTATACTACATTCAGATATGAACGCTTGTTATGCATCAATAGAACAAAAACTTAACCTAAAGCTTAAGGGAATTCCAATTGCTGTCGCAGGCAATCCTAAAAATAGGAACGGGATTATCCTTGCTAAAAGCCAAGAAGCTAAGGAGGCTGGGGTAAAGACGGGTGAAGCCTTATGGCAGGCCTTCGCCAAGTGTCCTGACCTTACCATAGTTCCTCCTCATTATGACGAATACCTCAAACACTCTAAGCTTGCTAGGAAAATCTATTATGAATACACTAACCAGGTCGAGCCCTTTGGCCTTGACGAGTGCTTCCTTGATGTAACAGGATCGACCCATCTTTTTGGAAGCGGAGAAGAGATAGCCAACGAAATTCGTGAAAGGATGAAAAAGGAAGTCGGTATAACAGTCAGTGTCGGGGTAAGCTTTTGTAAGATTTTCGCAAAACTCGGATCAGATATGAAAAAGCCTGACGCAGTTACCTGTATAGGAGAAGATAATTTCAAAGAAATTGTCTGGCCCCTTCCTGTAAGAGAAATGGTGGGAGTAGGTAGGGCTACAGAAAGAAAGCTAAATGGAATAGGAATCTTTACCCTAGGAGAGCTTGCTCATACAAATCCAGATCTTATAAGAAATCTCTTGGGCATAAATGGAGTCTACCTATGGGAGTACGCCAATGGCCTAGATATAAGGCCAGTCCACGACAGAGACCACAAAGAGCAGGTTAAGACTATAGGAAACTCCTCAACCTGTAGGAAAGATTTAGTTAATAACAGGGAAGTCTTCAATGTCCTCCAAGAACTTTCTTTTTCTGTATCAAAAAGGTTAAGACAAGCTGGACTTGAGGCCTGCGGTGTGGAAATTTTCGTAAGAAATAATGAACTCCAATCCTACAATTTCCAAAAGCCAATCAAGCTCGCTAGCCAGTCTTCCATTGTCCTTGCCAGAGAGGGCTTCGATTTATTTAAGGAAAAATACAAGTGGGACTTCCCGGTAAGGGCAGTAGGCATCAGGGCGATCAAACTTAGAAAAGAAGGCGGCGGAAGTCAGATGGACGTCTTCTCTGACTACAAAAAACTAATTAAAGACGAAAATTGCGATACAGCCTTGTACAAGATAAGGCAAAAATACGGGAAAGACGCCATAAGCTTTCTAGGCCTTATGCGAGATATCAAACTTCCAAAAGAAATCAACGAAATAATAACCCTACCGATGAACCATTATAACTTCTAGGGCCCTTGCGAAATAAAAAAATCGCCTAATTACTAGTAAAAATCTTCTAGGGAAATTATCCTAAGCCTCTTATATAGGACCTAGGATAGCCATTTTCCTAAGAGGAAGGCTTTCAGTGATTGGGCGATTTTCATTTATATTTTGCAGAGAGCTCTTTTTTATTTACAAATTGATAGAACTGTTATATAATAACTATAACAAAAAGAATCAAATAAATTGTGAGGAGGGTCTATGTTTTTAGAGATTGATTTTGCTTCGGATCAGCCAATCTATGAGCAAATCAGACGTGGGATAATCAAATCCCTGTCCCAAAATGACTTAAAATACGGTGAGACTCTTCCATCAGTTAGGCAACTTGCATCAGATATTGGAGTTAATCTCCATACTGTAAACAAGGCCTATAAGATGCTAGAAGAAGACGGAATCATAGTCATGGATAGGCGTTTTGGCTCGAAGATTGTAGATGAAACTAAAGATATTAGTGAAAGTCAGAAGAAGAAAGTAAAAGAAGAACTTGATTTTATTATAGCCCTTGCCAAGGTCAAAAATATACAAAAATCCGACCTTGATAGGCTAATAGAAAATATTTGGGAGGGAGAAGATGAATGAAACTATGAGTCTTGCAGTATTTTATGGGATAATTATTATTTTGATAAGTCTTATCCAAGCCTTCGTCACATCCTACTCCAAGAGGGGCTATGTCCTAGGAGTAAGACTAGTGGGAGATTTAGAAGGGAATAAGGAAGTAAGAAAGATATTAAAAAACTATAGGACTTTGACTATCCTTATAGGATTTGCCCTAGCCTTATTTATACTTGGCTTAAGCTATCTTATAGAAAATGAGGTCTTACTAAATTTTGTCTATATTCTATCAATATTTCTAACCTATATCCCCCTAGTTTTGGCTAATAAGAAACTAAAAATATTAGCAAAAGATCAAAAAGTGGACAAGAGAAGAGTTGTAAGTCTAGATTATTCTAAGGTAAAAATCTTTAACAAGAAGGAATTTTTTGGAATCTACCTAGGACTTCTCCTAATAGTAATAATTTTTGCCATAAGGATCCACCTAGACTATGAAAACTTTCCAGATAAATTAATCATGCATATGAATAGCAAGGGAGAAATTGATGGGATAGCTCATAAATCTTACCTATCCATCCAGTCCCCAACTATAGTAAGTTTCTTTATGCTAGCTGTGATGTTTTTTGCAAATCTTTCCCAACTTCTATCAAAGATGAGAATTAGTCCAGATATGCCAGAAGAGTCCTTGGATAGGCTCTTAGAAACTAGGAGGATTTGGACCTATTATTTTGCGACATCAGCAATTTTACTTATAGTTTTATTTCAAGTAGGAATCCATTCTTTTATGAAAACTGGAGACGACTCCTTGGTTAAGGTCTTAGGCCTAATTGCTATTGGATTTTCTATAGGAGGTAGCATTCTTATAGGAAAATTTAGGTCAGTTGACGGTTCAGCCTTAAATAAAACTGGTAGATATGGCTATGAAGAGGAGGATGATAAGTGGATTCTAGGTGGTCTAATTTATTACAATCCAGACGATCCAGCAATATTTGTAGAAAAAAGGGTAGGCGTTGGAATTACTATGAACTTCGCCAACAATTGGGCTAAGTTAATCTTCCTTGCAGTGTTACTTTTCCCATTTGTTCTAGGACTTGTGCTTAATATATTGGAAGGATAGGAGCTTATGTTAGAGATAAAAAATGTATCAAAATCATTTGGAAGGCTTAAGGCCTTGGACCATGTAAGTTTTAATGTAGAAAAAGGAGATTTGTTTGGCCTGATTGGACAAAATGGGGCTGGTAAGTCAACGCTTTTTAGGTGTATTATGGACTTTTTCGACTCATATGAGGGAGAAATCCTCTATGATAATAAGCAGGTGAGTAAAGTTCCCCTAGAAAAAATTGGTTTTCTTCCAGAAGAAAGGTCTCTTTCACCAAAGAAAACCGTAGCCGAAGAGATTAGATATTTTGCTAGGCTAAATTTAATGAAAAATCTAGATCAGAAAAGCCTAGAGGCCTATTTTAATAAATTTGAAATAAAGGGAAGTCTTAAGGATAAGATCAAGGATTTGTCCAAGGGAAATCAGCAGAAGGTTCAGCTTTTGGCAAGTCTTATCTACAATCCAGAATTTGTAATCTTAGATGAACCCTTCTCAGGTCTTGATCCTTACAATATCAGACTCTTACAAGATATTATTAAGGAGATTAACGAAAGTGGGACTACTATAATATTTTCATCTCACAATATGGAAAATATCGAAGATATGTGTAACAAACTAGTCATGCTAAAAAATGGCCAAGTTGTCCTAGAAGGCTCCCCTAAAGAGATTAGGAATTCTTATCCAAAAGACAAGCTTCTAATAGAATGTGAAGAAGATATTTCTGATATATTAAATGATTTTGTAATAACATATACGAAAGATTCTAATGCCTATAGGATAAAGCTAAACGATCCAAATGATGGAAGGAAAATTTACGAAAGACTTAGAGAAAAGTTTGATTACCTCCCTGTATTTGCCCAAACTCCTCCAAATTTGAACGAAATATTTACAAGAAAGGTGGAAGAAGATGTCTAGATTTATAACTGTAGCCCTAGATTCTTGGAAAAAACAACTCAAATCTCCAGCATTTTGGCTAGTTGTTTTTATGCCGATAATAATGATGGCTATAAGTGGGGCTATCACTTACTTTTCTGCTGATGATGGAATAAAAGATACTTAGATAGTTGCAGAGGATGAGATAGGAGCTTATTTTAAAGAAAGTCCTGTCTATAAGCTAAAGAGTAAAGATGAAGCGATAAAGGCCATGGAAGATAAAGATATAGGAAGTTTTGTAGAAATTAGGGAAGAAGATGGGAGTTTATCTGCTAAATATCACACGAAAGATCTAAATGCTCAAGAGATAGCTTCCTTTAATGCTATCCTTAGGGAAGTTCAAAACTCTATAAACATAAAAAGAGCGGGACTAGGAGAAGATAAGCTAAAGATTTTAGAAAGAGAGCCCTCCTTCAAACTAGTAGAGGAAGAAGGGGGAGAGTCCTTTATCATGTATGCTGCCTACTTTGCTCTGGTATTTTACATGTATATGATGCTAATAATGTATTCAAATATTTTGGTTGTAGAAATTGCCACAGAAAAAGGCTCAAAGATGATAGAATTTATCTTCTCATCAGTAAAGGCAGGGGTATATTTTGCAGGGAAAATCTTCGGTAACTTCCTCGCAGTCATAACTCAAACAGTTATATATGGGGTACTCGCCATTCTAGCTTATTTTGGAGCCAAAAGATATGGACTATTTGAAAAATTTAATATAGACTTAGGATCTCTTTTAGGAGATATAAATATCTTGATGCTAGTAGAACTTGCAAGTCTTGTTATCCTAAGCCTACTTATATACATGATCCTTGCAGCCATGTTAGGTTCTCTTGCCAAAAAACAAGAAGATGCCGGCAAAGTCGGGACACCCCTAATCCTTGTCATAGTTTTTGCCTTTGTAGTAGCCCTAAGCTTTATGGGTAAGGAAGAAACTCTCCTAATAAAAGTCCTCTCCTACCTACCTTTTGTATCAGTTTTCTTTATGCCGATGAGGCTTATAAAGGGAAGTGTAGGCCTAGGATACGGGTTTATATCTATACTAATAATGCTTGTTTCTATAGTCCTTGCCTACAAAATAGCAAGCAGGATCTATAAGAAAAATATCTTAAACTACAGCTCAAATTCTCTAATGAAAAAGATTTTTAGGAGAAAATAGAAGGAAGTCTGGATGAAAGTCCAGGCCCTTTTGTTTTAAAAAATCGTTTTCTATGTTAAAATTGTTATATGAAGAAAAGGAGTAATTTATGAACGTATATGAAAAAGCTTTAGAAAAACACGAACAATGGCAAGGAAAAGTTGCTACAGATGTCAAGGCTAAGGTAAATAATGCCGAGGATTTGACCTATGCCTACACACCAGGAGTTGCAGAACCTTGTAGGAAAATCGCCGAAGATAAGAAGAAGGCCTATACTTATACATCAAAGGCTAATACAATCGCAGTAGTAAGCGATGGGTCTGCTGTTCTAGGACTTGGTAATATTGGTCCTGAAGCTGCTATGCCAGTTATGGAAGGTAAGGCTGTCTTGTTTAAGGAGTTTGGTGATGTAAATGCTGTGCCAATTGTCCTAGATACTCAAGACGCTGATGAGATAATTAATGTCGTAAAAAACATAGCTCCAGGCTTTGGCGGAATCAATCTAGAGGATATATCATCTCCAAGATGCGTCTACATAGAAGAAAAACTTAAAGAAGAGCTCGATATACCAGTCTTTCACGACGACCAACATGGAACTGCAATTGTAACTCTTGCAGCTCTTATCAATGCCCTTAAGATAGTGGGAAAAAATAAAGAAGATATCAAGGTCGTAATATCTGGAGCGGGAGCTGCTGGTTTTTCAATATCTAAGCTTTTAAGAGATTATGGAGTAAATCATATTATAGTTTGTGATTCGAAAGGGGCTATCAACAAAGACCATCTAGAAGGAGATAATCCTGTTAAGGCAAAGATTGCTGAATTTACCAATGAGGAAAACTTTAAGGGAAGCTTAAAGGAAGCTATGGTGGATAGTGATGTTTTTGTAGGAGTTTCTGCCCCTAATATCATAGATGGAGAAGATATTAAGAATATGAATGAAGATGCTATTGTATTTGCTATGGCAAATCCAGTTCCAGAAATCGACTATGACGAAGCCAAGAAAGCTGGTGCGAGAATTCTTGCAACTGGCAGGAGCGATTATCCAAATCAAATCAACAATGTCCTAGCCTTTCCTGGAATATTTAAGGGAGCCTTGAAGGCTCATGCTTCAGCTATAACAGATGAGATGAAGCTTGCTGCGGCAATTGCCCTTGCCCAAATGATTGATGATGATAAGTTAAATGAAGAGTACATCATACCAGGAGCCTTTGAGGAAAATGTAGCTTGTAAGGTAGCCCAGGCTGTGATGGATTATGTTAAATAGTTAAGATATTGGGGCGAAGCTTCTAGCTTAGCCCTTAATTTTTATCTAAAAAGGAGAAATACTTGTAAAATTTTTCTTCCAAGTCCTCGTTTACTTCGTCATTAAAGTCCTTGTAGGCTGTCATTATTTTTCTTCCTTCGTCTGTGAGGATACTCTTTCCCCCGTCTGCTCCACCTCTTTGTCTTTTTATAATATCAAAGCCCAATTCCCTCTCACATCTTTTGATAATCTTAAGTGCCTTGGAATAAGATAGGCCCATGGCTCCTGCGGCTTCCTTTGTCGATTGATATTGATCAATTAGGATTAAGAGTTCATTTATACCTGGTCCGTAGAAGTTTGTTCTATCACTTTTTATAACAAGTTTTATTTTTGCTTTGTACTTTTTCAAGATATATCCTTTCTTTGAAATTAACACTTTTAATTATTATAACACTTCTTTATCATAGCCTTCAATCAGATTGAAAATAAGCCCTTATCTAGTATTATAATATAGTCTAAAACGAAAAGGAGTCTTATGAAAAAAGATATAAAACTAATTGTATTTGACATAGATGGTACTTTAGTAAATGATAAAAAAGAAATGCTTGACGAAAACGTCGCAGCTATCAAAAAACTAAAAGAAAAGGGGGTTAAGATAGTCCTAAACTCTGGCAGGACCTTTAATGCTATGTGGAGGATGCGTCAAAAGCTTGATCTTATGGCCTATGATGACTATTCTATCTGCGGAACTGGAGCCTTTGTAAGGAGAAATGCTGATGGTAAGGCCCTTATATCAAATCCCTTAGGAGAGAAAGATTACGAAAAGATCAAGAGCTTGGTAGGAGAAGAAGACTTACAGATTACAATCCACACCATGAATATCCTCTACTTAAATGCAGAAGTCCCAAATGATGCCTTCTTGTACGATCAATGGCAAGTTTCTATGCCTTGGTTTAAGTTTGAAAAGTTTGAGGACATAGAGGACAGCATATGTAGGATTGCCCTTGCAGGAGAAAAGGACCTTCTCGATAAGTTTACTGAGGAAAATAGGAAAGAGCTTGTCAAAGACTATAAGATTATGAGAAATGAAAAGCGTCTTCTAGAAATCTTAAATAAAAACTCAGGTAAGTCTGAAAGTCTAAAGAAACTAGCCCAAATGCTTGAAATCGACAGAGAGAACATCATGTATTTTGGTGATGGGATGAATGATGTGAAGAGCTTGGACTTTGCAGGATGTGGTGTGGCCATGGCTTCCGGTATGAAAGAAGCCCAAGATGCGGCAGACTTTGTCATAGGATCAAACGAAGAGCCTTCCATAGCTGAGTTTCTTAAGGAGTATTTTAATCTAGATGTCTAGATTTGTAACCTTATCTTCTGGATCATCAGGCAATGTAAGCTTTCTCGAATACAAGGGTTCTCGCATACTAATCGATGCGGGATTTTCCGGAAGAAAAATAGAAAATCTCCTAGGCCAAATAGGGGAGAAAGCAAAGGATCTCGATGGGATATTTCTCACTCACGAGCACAACGACCACATCCAAGGAGCAGGAGTTCTATCGAGAAGATTTGATATTCCAATCTATGCCAACGAGGGAACCTGGAAGGGTTTTTCTAAAAAGGCTAAGAGATTAAAGGAAGAGAATATAAAAATATTTAAGACAAATCAGTTCATAAACTTTAAGTCAATGGATATCCTCCCAATATCCATCCATCATGATGCTATGGAACCTGTTGGATATGTTATCTATCTGGGAAATAAAAAGATAAGCCTTATTTCTGATACAGGAATAATAGATGAGAAAATTGCCTACGAGATCAAGGGATCTGATATATATTATATGGAAGCAAATCACGACCTAGAAGCCCTAAAGCTTGGGCCATATCCACATAATCTTAAGCTTAGAGTTATGGGGAATATGGGACATTTGTCAAATGACCAGTCGGCGGAGGCTCTAGCAGATGCCCTAGTTGGTAAGAATGAGACAGTTTTTCTATCCCACCTATCAGATACCAACAACACCCCAGAGCTTTCAAGACTTACAGTAGATAATTATCTTACAAGTTTGGGACTTGATACAGAAAAAGATATAAGCTTGGAGGTTTGTGAAAGATACATACCTTCAAAAATAGTGGAGTTATAATGGAATTAGTAGAAATTAAAAGATCACTTATAAAAAAATACAGGAAGGAAATCTGGTCGCCTTTTATCAAGGCGGTCAAGGAGTTTTCCTTGATAAATGAAGGAGACAAGGTCGCTGTTGCCATATCTGGCGGCAAGGATTCCTTGATTCTTGCAAAGCTTATCGAAGAATTACATAAGCACTCTAGGGTAAAGTTTGATGTAGAATATATCTCTATGGATCCAGGCTACGATAAGGAAAATAGAGACTTACTAGAAAAAAACCTGGCCTATCTTAATATAGATGCTACAATTTATGATTCGGAAGTTTTCGAAGTAGCCGAGACCATAACCAAGGGAGACTACCCTTGCTATATGTGTGCTAGGATGAGAAGGGGATTTCTCTATGCCAAGGCAAAGGAGTTAGGATGCAATAAAGTAGCCCTGGGCCATCATATGAATGATGTAATCGAGACAACCATGATGAATGTCCTCTATGCAGGAAACTTCAAGACTATGAAGCCTAAGCTTATTGCCCAAAACTTTGAGGATATGGAGCTAATTAGGCCTCTTTATTATCTTCACGAGGATGATATCAAAAGATGGAGGGATTACGTATCTCTATCTGCCCTAAATTGTGCCTGCACAGTCACCAAATCTAGCGAATCTTACACTAGAAAGAAAATAAAAGAATTAATAGCAGAACTTAAAAAAGACAACCCAGATGTAGAAAAGTCAATCCTAAGATCAGCAGAAAATGTCAATTGCGATATGGTCCTAGGCTATCAAATAAAGGGAGAAAAACACTCGTTTTTGGAGGAATTTGAATGATAATAGATTTTATAAAAGTCCTAATCCTTTCTATAGTAGAAGGAGTTACGGAATTCTTGCCAGTATCATCGACTGGGCATTTGATCTTAGTAAATCAATTTGTAAAGCTCGAACCAGAAGGATTTTCCAACGCCTTCAATATAATCATCCAACTAGGGGCAATCCTATCTGTCGTAGTGATTTACTTTAA
The DNA here is from genome assembly GCF_030825785.1 of Anaerococcus sp. Classification (GTDB taxonomy): domain Bacteria; phylum Bacillota; class Clostridia; order Tissierellales; family Peptoniphilaceae; genus Anaerococcus. Next base: position 52,803 of record NZ_JAPJPG010000001.1, on the reverse strand, counting down.
AAGGCTCAACCCTTGGGATAGGGAAAAGACAGAAAGATACTTTCCTAGAAACTACGATAAGCTAAATGGTCAATCCAGATTCTACTTTAGACTAACCCATCCAGACAAGAAGACAATAGAGCTTTGGAAAAGAGTTATAGTAGGAATCCTTCCAGCCATGATCTTAGGCCTACTCTTTGATGATTTCATAGATGAGCACCTATTTAATCCAATGGTTGTTGCAACTATGCTACTAGTATGGGGTCTAATAATAATCTTTGTAGAAAAAAGAAATAAAGGAAACAAGGGCTTTAGGCACGATAATATAGCTATGGTTTCCTATAAGACCGTGCTTGCTATAGGATTCTTCCAAACTCTTGCCATGATTCCAGGAACAAGTAGGTCAGCTGCAACAATTATGGGAGCCATGATCCTAGGAATATCAAGATCTGCTGCAGCAGAATTCTCATTTTTTCTAGCCATTCCTACTATGCTTGGGGCAACTTTACTTAAAGTAATTAAGAACTTCGGAGGATTTAGTGCCTACCAATGGCTCCTAATCCTTTTGGGCATGGTCCTAAGCTTTCTTGTAGCATATTTTGTTATAAAGAAATTCATGGCTTACATCAGAAACAATGACTTTATTCCATTTGGAATCTATAGAATAATACTAGCTATCGTAGTATTTATTTACTTTTTATTCTTTTAGATGAAAAAAAGATGCGAATGGGCCAAAGGTGATCTCCTTGAAAGATATCACGATGAGGAATACGGAAATATAAGCCACGATGATGATTATATCTTCGAGATCCTTGTCTTGGAATTTATGCAGGCAGGTATTAGCTTTGAAATAATCCTAAAGAAAAGAGAGGCCATGAGAGAGGCCTTCGACGGCTTTAATTATAGAAAAATAGCCTCCTATGATGATCAAAAAATCGAAGAGCTCATGGCAAATGATAAAATAATCCGAAACAAGAAAAAGTTAATAGCCTTGGTAAAAAACGCCAAGGCCTTCATAAAAGTAAGAGAAGAATACGGATCTTTTGATAGGTATCTAGAAAACTTCATCAAAGAGCCCATAGACTATAGGAGAAAAGAAGGAGAAGTAATAGCAAAAAGCAAACTTTCCGATAAACTATCAAAGGATATGAAAGATAAATCATTCTCCTTCGTAGGACCAGTTACAATTCACTCCTTCCTAGAAGCCATAGGAAGAATAAATTGCCACTCTCTTTCTTGCTTTAAACACTAAAACAGCTAGACTAAGTTAATCTTGGTCTAGCTATTTTTATGTTGATATATAAATTTAAAATATTAGGGCCTATCTATAATCGCTAGGACTTTTGTCATAGAATTCCTTAAAGGCCTTAGAAAAATATAAGGGATCCTTAAAGCCTACCGAATAAGCAATTACCTTTACCGATTCCTTGGTATTTTCTAGAAGCTGATAGGCTCTTTTCATCCTAATTTCTTGTAGATACTGTTTGGGAGACATAGATGTGTATTCCTTAAAGATCCTTGTTAGATAGCTTCTATTGACATTAAGCTGAGATGCAATATCCTGGATTGATAAATCGGCCTTGTTATATTGGGTTTCTATTATACGCCTACAATCAAGGCATATTTGTGTGCGACTGCTTACTTGCTTTTTATTAGCTTGTGGAGCAATCTTAATTAACTCATATAAAACTTCGTAGCTTTGACCAATAAGCTTAAGAAGCTTTAGGTTATGGTCGTCTATACTTTCAGAATGCTCGACCATCGATTTTATTATGCTTCCTAGCTTTTTCGTATCACAAGTATCAGATGATTTGATATAAGAAAATTCATGAATGCTAGATAAAGACAGATAATCCTTAATCCTATTGCCGTTTATACCAATCCAATAATAAGACCAAGGCTCGTCCTTATCTGCCTGGTAGTAGGTAAGTTCATTTGCCTTTAATAAAAACAAATCACCCCTCTTCAAAAATATTTTTTCTTTCTTGTAATGAAAATAGCCCGACCCGCTACTTATATAGTGAAGGACATAATTATCCCTTATGGCAGGGCCGAAATCTTGCAAAGATTTGCAGTCTTCGTAACCCACAAAATCAACCGATACATCCATACTAAGTGTATCAAATTCAGAATAAATAACCATAGTACTCTCCAATAGTAACATTTTACCATATAGGAACAACAAAAGTCCATTCAAGGAATCGCTTTCATATTATATAATTTATATAAATAGAGGAGGAATCTATGGGAATTATTATTAAAGATAGGCTCTACTACGTGCATGCTAAGGGCCTGTCGATGATTTTAGAAAATCGTGATGGAGATTTGTTACTTAAACACCTAGGAAAAAGTATTAAGAATTATAATTTTTCGAATAGGGTATTTGAAAAGGACCACGCTTTTTCAGCAACACAAAATCCCGATGACAGGACTTATAGTTACGATACGCAAAGGCAAGCCTTTGGAGTCCATGGCTTTGGGGACTTTAGGCATCCATCGATTAAAATTGAGCATGGTAACAATGAACTTACACTATTTAAAATAAAAGAAAGTCATATTCTAGATTATGAAGTCGATGCAGAAGGACTTCCAAATCCACACTCTAAAAATGGGGCTGAGACTCTTCTTTTAGTTTTGGAGGATGAAGTTAGTGAGCTTGAACTAAAAATCTACTACACAGCATACGAGGATTCTCCAACCATATCTACCTTTACAAGCTTGGTAAATAAGTCAAACCAAGAAGTAGTTATTCACAGAGATTTATCTGCTATGTTTGATATGCCTGCTTCTTCTTATGATATAATAAGCTTACAGGGAGCCTACGCTAGAGAGAAAACTCTCCGCCGCCGAAAGGTAGATCAGGGAATGTTTTCGGTATCTTCAAACCGTGGGGCATCTGGCCACTCTCAAACTCCAGCTATAATCTTATCAGACTCTCTGGCAAATGAAGATTATGGTGAAGTCTGGGCCCTTCAGCTAATGTATAGTGGCAATTTCCAAGCAAGTGTTGAGAAAAGCCAATTAAATGAAGTCAGGGTTTCGATTGGAATTGCTGATGATAATTTCGCTTGGAAGCTTAGACCAGGTGAGAGCTTCGATACTCCAGTAGCCTTACTAACTTATTCAGATAAGGGTCTTACAAAACTAAGCCAGGAAAGTCAAAGCTTTGTACAAAACCATATCATGGCCAAAAACTTTGCTTATGAGAAAAGACCAATCCTAATTAACAACTGGGAGGCTACATACTTTGACTTTGATAAGGATAAGATAGCTAGCTTAACCGATGAAGCAAGTAAGCTTGGAATTGAGCTTTTCGTCCTCGATGATGGCTGGTTTGGCAATCGTTTTGATGACAATAGGGCTCTGGGAGATTGGCAGGTAAATGAAAAGAAGATCGGCTGTAAGCTTAGTGAACTTATAAGCGATGTTCACAAAAAGGGGATGAAATTTGGCCTTTGGGTCGAGCCTGAAATGATTTCTGTGGATAGTAATCTTTACAGAAAGCATCCAGACTGGGCTATCCAAGCACCTAAGAGAGACCATAGTTATTCAAGAAATCAACTTGTCCTTAATTTAGCGAACCCAGAGGTAGTGGCTTATCTTAAAGAAATACTAGATGATCTTCTATCAAATCATGATATCGATTATATAAAATGGGATTATAATAGAAATATTACAAATATTGGAAATGGTAAAGATTATCTCGAAACGATTGAGCAAGCCCATAAATATATGCTAGGATTTTATGATTTAGTTAAGTTCTTGACAGAAAAACATTCAGATGTACTCTTTGAGTCATGCTCGGGAGGTGGTGGAAGAAACGATCTTGGAGTTATGAGATATTTCCCCCAAGTTTGGGCAAGCGATAATACAGATGCTATAAATAGGCTTCCAATCCAATATGGTTCGACCTTCCTTTATCCAACTATAAGTATGGGAGCCCATGTTTCAGCCTCACCTAATCACCAGATGAAGCGAGTAACTCCTCTTAAAACTAGAGGTCATGTCGCTATGATGGGCAATTTTGGTTATGAACTAGATTTAAGCAAATTAAGCGAGGAAGAAAAAAACGGGATAAAAGAGCAAGTAAACTTGTACAAAGAAATTCGCCCTATAATTCAATTTGGAAGACAATACAGGTTAATTAATCCGAGCAGAGAGAGTAATGAAGCTGCTGTAGAATTTGTAAAAGATGATAGGATTCTAGTGACTTATGTAAGGAAACTTTCAACTATAGAAGAGATTGAAACTACTCTTAAGCTAAAGGGTCTTGAAGAAGAAAGCATATATCGTTTGCATGGAACAAATAAGGTATACTCAGGAGCAGAGCTTATGTATGCTGGTCTAACTATAGCAATGGATGAGGGAGATTTCCTAAGTAAACAATATTACTTTACTAAAATTGAAGCTTAAATTTCTAAAAGGAGAAAGAAATGAAAAAAAATAAGAGATTTATTATAAGGAGGATGGTCTTCTTTTTGATCGTTCTCATAAATCTTACTTCCTGTTCTAATAAGGAAGAAAAGTCCGCAGACGGTAGGGTCGTGATCGAATTTTTCAACCAGAAAAAAGAAATGGTCGACACCTTAGAGGAAATAGTAAAAGATTTTGAAAAAGAAAATCCTGACATAAAGGTAAACATGACAAGCGTACCGGATGCCGGAACAGTGCTTAAAACCCGTATGCTTGCGGGCGATAGCCCAGATATCGTTAATATACACCCACAAAATATGGACTTTAAGGAATGGGCCAAGGCGGGCTACTTTAAAGATTTAAGCGAAGCGACTTATCTTTCTAATATAGTAAATGATTATGAGAAAAAGTACGCCATAGATGGAAAAATTTACAATGTCCCTTTATCAGCTAACTTCTATTGTATCTACTACAACAAGACAAAATTCGATGAATTAGGACTAAAGGTTCCTGAAACTTGGGAAGAATTCAAAAAGCTAGTAGAAGATATTAAGGCTAAGGGAGAAGTTCCTTTTGCCGTAGCAGGTAGTGAGGGTTGGACCCTGAATGGGTACCATCAACTTTCCTTGATTAATATTACAGGAAGTGATGAGAAAGCAAACGATTATCTAAGATATTCTGAGGTAAATTCAATTAATGAAAAGGACGATATCCTAGTAAAAGACAGCGAGTACCTAGACTTGCTAGCAGATAAGGGAAATGCTCAAAGAAACTGGGAAGGGGCCTCATACAATGATTCTGTGGTTGCCTACGCAACAGAAAAATCCCTAATGCTTGCTGGTGGATCTTGGGTACTTGCGGCAATTAGCCAACAAAACCCTGAATTTGAAGTAGCTACCTTTGCTTTCCCAGGAGTAAATAAGAGAGAGGAAGTTACAGTAGGAGCAGGAGACTTGGCACTTTCTATATCAGAAAATACTAAACACCCTGAAGAAGCAGACCGCTTTCTAGAATACATGACAAGTAAGGAAGCTATGCAAAAGTACTACGATGTAGATGGGTCACCGGTTGCTGTAAAGGGAGTAAAGGAGAATGAAGATTCGCCACTTGCACCTTTGTATAAGCTTGCTTTTACTGACAGACACTATGTTTGGTTGGGTCAAGAGTGGAATAGTGAAGAGGACTTCTTCCAAGCTACAACTAATTATCTACTAACACAAGACAGGGCCCAATTAGCTAAGGAGCTCAATGCTTTCTTTAATCCGATGAAAGCTAGCAATAAAAAGGAGTAAATAACATGAGAAAGTTTTTAAATAAACATTGGGGTTGGACCTTTTTAATCATACCTTTGATATTACAAGCCATATTTTTCTATTTTCCAATGTTACAGGGAGCTTTTTACAGCTTTACCAACTGGACAGGGCTAACCTATAACTTTGATTTCGTAGGAATAAATAACTATTCAATCCTTATGACTGATGAGAAGTTCTTTAAGGCTTTAGGCTTTACCTTGATACTTACTGTATGCCTTATAGTTGGAGAAATAGTATTTGGTATATTAATAGCTAGAGCCCTAAATTCAAAAATCAAGGGACAAACTTTTTTTAGAGCCTGGTTCTTCTTCCCAGCTGTCCTATCAGGCCTAACCGTATCTTTGATTTTCAAACAAATCTTTAACTACGGACTTCCAGCCATAGGAGAATCCTTAAATATAGAATTTCTAAAGACTAGTCTTTTGGGAACGACTTACGGTTCTATCTTCGCTGCTATATTTGTAATGCTCTGGCAGGGAGTTGCTATGCCAATAATAATTTTCCTATCAGGTCTACAGACAATTCCAACAGAAATAAAAGAAGCGGCGGCTATTGATGGGGCAACTAGTAGACAGACATTTTGGAGCATAGAACTACCCTACCTCTTGCCAAGCATATCTATGGTCTTTATCATGGCCCTTAAGGCAGGGCTTACAGCCTTTGATCAAATCTTTGCACTTACAGGAGGAGGTCCTAGCAATTCCACAACCTCTATAGGACTTTTAGTTTATAACTACGCCTTTAAGAGCAACCAATACGGCTACGCCAATGCCATAGCCCTTATACTATTTTTGCTTATAGCCATAGTTTCTATTGTCCAAATTAAGATTTCAAAACGTTACGAAGTATGAGGAGATAAATATGAAAATAGAAGAAAATAATAATAGATTCTGGAAGTATGTTCTCTTGATAGTGGGATCTTTCCTAATATTGATTCCTCTACTAGCTACGATTTTCAGTTCCTTTAAAACGACCAAGGATATAATGCAAAACTTCTTTGGCTTTCCAAATCCAGTTACCTTGGATAACTTTAGACGCTTGATAGAAGATGGAATTGGAAAATATTTCTTAAACTCAACTATAATTACAATAGCATCAGTTGTCCTAGTAACTATATTTATACCAGCTGCTGCTTATTCAATAGCAAGAAATATGTCAAAGTCCCGTGCATTTAATATTATGTATATCCTTCTAATTTTAGGGATTTTTGTACCCTTCCAAGTCATTATGATTCCTATTACAGTTATGATGAGTCGTATTGGAATGGCAAATATCTTTGGCCTAGTAATCCTATATCTAACCTATTCAATCCCACAAACCTTGTTCCTCTATGTAGGCTATATCAAGCTAAGTGTGCCAGATAGCTTGGATGAGGCAGCTGAGATTGATGGAGCGGATAGATTTACAACTTATAGGAAAATTATATTTCCTATGCTAAAGCCAATGCACGCTACAGCCCTTATAATAAATGCCCTTTGGTTTTGGAATGACTTTATGCTACCACTTTTGATACTTAACAAGTCATCAGACCTTTGGTCATTACCTCTTTTCCAATACAACTACACAGGCCAGTATCTAAGTGACTACGGTCCAAGCTTTGCATCTTATGTTGTTGGTATTATTACAATAACAATAGTTTATCTAATATTCCAAAAGAATATTATTTCAGGAATGAGCAAGGGTGCTGTTAAATAGGCATATCTACTTATGAGAAAATAGGAGAAACTTATGGGAATTCAAAACAAAACTATGCTTATTACTTATTCAGATAGTTTAGGCAAAGATTTAAAAGATTTAAAAGAAAATTTAGAAAAATATTTTAAGGATGCCGTAGGGGGCGTCCATATATTACCATTTTTTCCATCGACAGGGGATAGGGGCTTTGCTCCAATCGACTATGATGAGGTAGATCCTAAGTTTGGAGATTGGGAAGATATTAAGGCCTTAGGAGAAAGATACTATCTTATGTTTGATTTTATGATCAATCATATTTCTCGAAAGTCAAAATACTATAAGGACTATCAGGAAAAGCATGAAGATAGTGAATATAAAGATTTATTCCTAAATTGGGATAAGTTCTGGCCAGAAAATCGTCCTAGCCAAGCCGATATAGATTTAATCTATAAAAGAAAAGACAGGGCTCCCAAGCAAGAAATTAAATTTAAAGATGGATCTGTTGAAAATCTTTGGAATACATTTGGAGAAGAGCAGATTGACCTAGATGTTAGAACTGAAGTCACTATGGATTTTATAAAGAAAAATATAGATAATCTTTCTAAAAAGGGCTGTGACATCATAAGACTTGATGCCTTTGCTTATGCTATCAAAAAGCTAGATACAAATGACTTTTTTGTAGAACCTAAAATATGGGGTTTACTAGATAAGATAAGAGAGATGGCAGTTAAAAATAATGTAGAAATACTGCCTGAAATTCACGAACATTACAAGATACAGTTTAAAATAGCAAGTCATGATTATTTTATATATGATTTTGCCTTGCCGATGCTAACTTTATATAGCCTTTATTCTGGAAAGGTAGACAGACTTAAAAATTGGTTAGAAAAAAGCCCTATGAAACAATTCACCACCCTAGATACCCACGATGGTATTGGTGTGGTTGATGTAAAAGATATAATGACCGATGATGAGATAGCCTTTACTACAGACCAGCTTTATAAGGTTGGAGCCAATGTTAATAGGAAATATTCAACAGCAGAATATAACAATCTCGATATATATCAGATCAATACTACTTACTATTCAGCTCTTGGAGATGATGATAAAAAATACTTTATAGCTCGCCTTATTCAAGCATTTGCTCCTGGAATTCCTCAAGTTTATTATGTGGGATTTCTAGCGGGGAAAAACGACTTAAAGCTTCTTGAAGAAACAAAAGAAGGGCGAAATATAAATCGTCATTATTATTCCAATGAGGAGATAGCTAGGGAAGTGGAAAGACCTATAGTGAAAGCCCTCCTAATGCTTTTTAAATTTAGAAATAGGTCAGAAGCTTTTGACCTAGAAGGTTCGATATCAGTCGAAAATGAGGGAGAAAACATAATAATAATTACTCGTAAGAATAAAGATGGAAGTGCAGTAGCTAAAGCAAGAATAGATCTTAAGAATCTGGCCTATAAAGTTACTGAAGATGATAAAGAAATAGAATTTTTAAATATATAGTTAGGAATTAGCACATGACAACTTTAAAATTAAATCATATATACAAAAAATATCCGAAATCTACCCACTATGCAGTAGAAGATTTCAATCTAGACATAAAGGACAAGGAATTTATTGTCTTTGTAGGACCTTCTGGTTGTGGTAAGTCTACCACCCTTCGTATGATTGCAGGTCTTGAAGATATAACAGAGGGGGAGCTTTTCATAGATGATGAGCTAGTTAATGAAAAATCTGCTAAAGATCGTGAAATCGCTATGGTATTTCAAAACTACGCCCTCTATCCCCACATGACTGTCTACGATAACATGGCCTTTGCTTTAAAACTTAGAGATCTAAAAAAGGATGAAATTGATAGACGCGTCAAGGAAGCAGCAGAGATTCTTGACTTAACGGAACTATTAAAACGTAAACCAGCTGATCTTTCAGGAGGTCAGAGGCAACGTGTGGCAATGGGTAGGGCAATTGTACGTGAAGCCAAAGTCTTCTTGATGGATGAGCCCCTATCAAACCTAGATGCTAAGCTTAGAGTTTCAATGAGGGCAGAAATTTCTAAGATTCACCGCCGTATTGGAGCAACAACCATATATGTAACCCACGATCAGACCGAAGCCATGACCCTAGCTGATAGGATTGTAATAATGAGCTCAAGGAAAAATCCAGACGGGTCTGGTACCATAGGAAGAATAGAGCAAATAGGAACACCTTATGAACTTTACAATAAGCCAGTCAACAAATTCGTGGCAGAATTTATAGGAAGTCCTTCAATGAACTTCTTTGAGGTAAATATTCTTGGATCTGAAATGATGGATAGTAATGGCCTTTGTATACAAATACCTGAAGGACACAGAAAGACCCTAGAAAAGAAGGGCTATGTTGGCAAGAAAGCTATTTTCGGCATAAGACCAGAAGATATATCAAGCAGCGAAATAGCAAGAGAGACCTACCCAAGTTCAACAATTGATGCGGAAGTAGTAATGTCAGAGCTACTTGGAAATGAAACAATCCTTTATACAAAACAAGGAAATAACGAGTTTGCTTCAAGGGTTGGGGCAATGGAGTACAGAAATCCAGGAGAGCGTGTGAAGCTTAGCATAAATGTAGCCAAGGGACATTTCTTCGATATAGATACAGAAAAGACCATTAGTTAAAAATATTTGTTAGATATTAGAAAAAGACTAAAATGAAATTACGGGGCAAAATTTGCCTTAAAGAATTTAGGAAAGAATTTAGAGAGGTGGAATATGAAAAAACATTGGTGGCATAAGGCAACTATTTATCAGATTTATCCAAGGTCTTTTATGGACTCAAACAATGATGGTATAGGAGATCTCAAAGGAATTATTTCTAAGCTCGATTATCTCGAAAAGCTCGGGATCAATGCGATTTGGCTTTCTCCAGTTTATCAAAGTCCAATGGATGATAATGGCTATGATATTTCTGATTATAGGGCTATTGCAGATATTTTTGGCGATATGGATGATATGGAAGAGCTTTTGGCAGAAGCTAAGAAAAGAGACATTAGAATCATCATGGATCTTGTTGTAAACCATACCTCAGATGAGCATGCTTGGTTTATAGAGGCGAGAGACAATCAGGCTAGCTCTAAGCGTGATTATTATATTTGGAGGAAGAAGAAAAACGGCCTAGAATCTACCTTCTCTGGCTCTGCCTGGGAGTATGATGAGGCTTCAGGAGAATATTACCTCCACTTATTCAGCAAGAAGCAACCAGACCTCAACTGGGAGAATGAAGACTTGCGTCATGAAATCTACGACATGATGAACTTTTGGATTGATAAGGGAATCGGGGGCTTCCGCATGGATGTAATCGACCTACTAGGCAAAGTTCCTGATAAAGAAATCAAGGAAAATGGACCGATGCTTCATACTTACCTTAAAGAGATGAACAAAAATACCTTTGGTAAGCATGATCTTTTGACAGTGGGAGAGACTTGGGGAGCAAGTCCTGAAATTGCCAAGAAATATTCAAATCCAGAAAACGAAGAGCTATCTATGGTATTTCAATTTGAGCATATTGGCCTCCAACACAAGGAGGGTATGCCTAAATGGTTCTATGAAAAGGACCTTGATGTAAGTAAGCTTAAGGAAATTTTCGCCAAATGGCAAACTGAACTAGAGCTTGGCAAGGGTTGGAACTCGCTATTTTGGGAAAACCACGACCTTCCTAGAGTCCTTTCACTCTGGGCAGATGTCGGCGAATATAGGGAAAAATCAGCTAAGGCTCTCGCCATCCTCCTTCATCTTATGAGAGGAACTCCTTATATCTATCAAGGAGAAGAAATCGGCATGACCAATTATCCTTTCAAAGACCTAGCAGAATTTGAAGATATTGAATCAATAAATTACGCCAAGGAATGTCTAGAAAAGGGAGAAGACGAGGAAGAGATCCTAGATAGGGTATCTGTTATAGGTCGTGACAATGCTAGAACTCCTATGCAATGGGACGACTCCAAGAATGCTGGCTTTTCTAAGGCGGATTCAACCTGGCTTCCAGTAAATCCAAATTACAAGGAAATAAATGTAGAAGAAGCCCTAAAAGATCCTGATTCAATATTTTATACCTACCAAAAACTAGTTGACCTAAGGAAAAATAACGATTGGCTGGTAGATGCTGACTTTAAGCTTTTAGAAACTGAGGAGAAAGTCTTCGCCTACACAAGAGAGACAGACTTAGAAAAATACCTCATTGTGGTTAATTTTTCTGGAGAAAGCCAAGACTTTGACTTAGAAGAAAATTATACTGATATTGTAATTTCTAATACAGATGTCAAAGAAGTTAAGGATTCAGGCAAGCTTAAGGCCTGGGACGCGTTTTGTGTGAAAATTAAATAAACAAATGTGGCGGTCTTATCGACCGCCTTTCCTATGCCAATAAATCTATAAAAAATGTAATGACTAGAGGGTTGAAGAGATTTACTGCAACTGCTAGGACTATGGGAAATACGAACATTGCTATATCTGCTGGGCCCTTTTCTTCTATAACTGCTTCCATATTTGCCATGGCATTTGGTGTCTGTCCAAGGCCTACTCCGCAATGACCAGCTGCCATTACTGCAGCATCGTAGTCTTTGCCACAAAATCTGTATGTCACAAGGCTTGTATAGACTCCTATAAAAATCGCTTGGGAGATTAAGATTACAAACATAGGTCCTGCAAGGCCTATTATTGCCGAAATATTTAGGTTGATTAGGGCAAGGGATAGGAAGAGGTTGAGGGAAATATTTCCTACTATATTTACATTAGTAAGGTCCACGTCTTTTCCTAGTAGGTCGTAGATGTTTCTTACGATTAGACCTCCGAATTGGCAGCCTACATAGTAGGGAAAGCTTAGGGAAGTTAGGGCAAGGATTTTGTTTATAAAAGTTCCCAAGAAGGCTGACAGACTTATGAGTATTATGGCCTTCATCAAGGAAGATTGATTTATTATTCTTCTAATATTGTTATCTTTTGATTCGTACAAGGCACCCTTTGACCTAAGCGAGTGACTTTTTATTAGTCTTTTTGCGACAGGTCCTCCTACCAGGCTTCCAACCAAAAGTCCGAAGGTCGCCGCTGCTACCCCTATGGAGGTGCTTCCCACTGCTCCCTTAGCCTCCATGATTTTTCCAAAAGATATGGCAGATCCTATTCCTCCAGTCATTGAAGTCGATCCCATAGCCACACCGTGGAGTGGATTTATGCCCAGGATGAGGGAAATTCCTACAGAGATTACATTTTGTAAGGGTAAGAGGAGGATTATTACGATTGCAAGCTTAAGGCCAATCACTCCCGCCTTTTTCAAACTTTTAAAGGATGCGGCAAGGCCTATGGATGCAAAAAAGATATTCATAAAGAAGTCTTGGAGGGTTCCGTCGAATTTAAAGTCGATCTCGGCCCTTTCCTTGATTATAAATATCACAAGGCTAATAATAAGACCTCCTATTACAGGAGATGGAATGAAAAATTTTCTAAAAAATTCAAATTTATTTTTGATTAAGACTCCAATAATATAGGCAATCATACCAATTCCTAGAGTCTGTATAATGTCTAATTCTATAGTCATAATGTATCCTTTCCTACCTATTAGTTTATCCCTAGTGATAATTTTTACAAGCTCTTACAAAAAAAGCTTGAAAAAGGGCAATCTCGATTTGCTTACAGTATAATGAATGTTATATAATAAGCTAAGGAGAGTGCTTATGAAAATAATATTTTGGGTGTCGGCCTTTGCAATATTCTATCCTATGATAGGCTACCCATTGACACTTTTGTTATTAGATAAAATTATAAAAAGGAAGAACGCTAAAGATTACACATACAAGCCCAAAGTTTCTGTGATTATCTCAGCCTATAACGAGGAGAAAGTCATTGAGAAGAAGCTCAATAATATTATAAAAACTGACTATCCAGATTTTGAAGTTATTATTGCAAATGATGCCTCAAATGACAAGACTGTGGAGCTTAGTGAAAATTTTATAAAAAGTCATCCGGACTTTGATATTAGAGTAAATACCGTAAGAAATCATTTAGGCAAGACCAACGCCCAGGACGAGGCGGTAGAGGTCGCCAAGGGAGAGATTTTAGTCTTTTCTGATGCAAATTCGATCTTTAAGGAAGATGCCATAAGTGAGCTTGTTTCATATTTTACTTCAGACGATATAGAATATGTCTGCGGGTCTCTTATCTACAAGGAAGATGAGACAGCTTCGGTTGTAGCGGAGAATACCTATTGGAATATGGAACTTACTATGAGAAAAATCGAGTCAAATATTAAAACAATAGCTGCAGGAAATGGTGCAATTTATGCTTGTAGGAAGAAGGACTATAGGAATTATAACTTAGTAAGCTCTCACGATTACGAAATGCCCCTTCACGCAGCTCTTAACGGCAAGAGGGCCCTTTATAATGAGGATGCCCTAGCTTTTGAGAAGGCAGGATCTACTACAAGAGATGAGTTTAAGAGAAAGGTCAGGATGCAAAGAAGGATTCTTACAAATATTAGGACCAATCTTAGAAGGCTAAATATTTTCGAATACGGTTGGTTTTCCTTCTTCCATTTCAACCACAAAACCTTGAGATTCTTGCAGGCTTTCTTTCATATAGTATTATTTATAAGTAATATATTTCTTATTAGACAAGGATTTATCTACAAGATAATCCTTCTAGGCCAGATAGTCTTTATAATTCTTGCCGCTTTGGGTCAGGCAAGCAAGTCTAAGAAAAAAATCGTCTATTTTCCAAGATATTATTCTATGATGATGCTTGCCCAAATACTCGGAGCAAAAAACGAGCTTACAGGTAAGAGTAAGGCCACTTGGGAAAAGGCAGAAAGTACGAGGTAATATGAATATAGAAGTTTTGATTTCTGCTATGAATGTATGCGATATTAGTTTTTATAAGAGATTTAACTTAAGTACGGACTGCTTAATTATCAACCAAACAGATCATAATTCCTACGAGGAAGTCGAGGAAGATGGCTTTAGAGTAAGGATGATATCGACTGATACGAGGGGACTTGGTAGGTCGAGAAATCTCGCTATTTTAAATTCTAGGGCAGATGTCGTCTTATTTTGTGATGACGATGAAGTCTTAGAAGATGATTACGAAAGAAAAATCAAGGAAGCCTTTATCGAACATCCTGATGTAGACTTTTTTGTGATGAAGACCATAATTTATAAGGATGGAGCTGAGACTATCAAGGTCAAGGAAGAAAAAGACCTAAAGATCTACAATGCTTTAAGATATGGATCAGTTCATTTCGCTTTTAAGCGAGAGAAAATCCTTGAGAAAAATATATTATTGTCCACATATTTTGGAGCAGGAACTGGAAATGGTGCGGGTGAAGATTCGATCTTTATCGCAGATTGCATTAGAAATAAGCTAAGAGTGAGGACTTCTACTAAACTTATAGCGAAAATCTACAATGACGATTCGACTTGGTTTACAGGCTTTGACGAGAAGTTCTTTTATGATAAGGGAAAACTTTCCAAGGCACTTTTTCCAAGAATGTATAGGTTTTATATAGAATATTTTGTTAGAAACTATCCTGATAAGGTAGGAGAATTAGGCATAAGAAAAGCAAGGCGGTTGATGATTGAAGGCGCTAAGGATTTTGGAGGTTAAAATGAAAGAAAAAAGATCGCTATTTAGTGCAATTCCAGTAGGACTAATCTGTGGAATACTAGCAGCAGTTATATTCTACTTCGCCCTAAGCTATTCAGGTTTTAATGAATATAGGGCAAAAAGTAAGATTATAACTACAGATATTGAGGATGTAAATGAGAATGCAGGAGATGCAAGTACCTACGCAGCCACTATTAACTCAAATAAGATTAAAAATACAGTACTGGACAACCTAGGAATAGATATGTCTTTGGGAATGCTCGATGCAAAACTTAGCATAGAGCCTATAGAAGGCTCATCTGTAGTAGATATTGTAGTTACAGATACAAACAAGCTAAGGGCAGAAGACATAGCAGATGAATACGCAGACCTTGCTGTTAGAGTTATAGGAAATATTTACGGAACAGATGCCCAAGTTATGGAATACTCCTACCGATCTGCAGGCAGGATAAACAATGGCAAAACTTACGCATCTATTGTAGGACTTGGAGTATTTGTCCTAGCGACTCTTATAGGAATGATTAGGGTAAACTCTTTTAATAACAAGATCCTTCTAGCTAAGGCACAAAAAGTAGAAGAGCTTGAAGAAGACCTTGAAGATTACGAAACTTATGAAGATGATTATGGGAAAATTACTTCTGATTCCAAAAGAGAAGTAAAAGACGGAAGAGTAAGTTTTAAGAAAGAAGAAGACTATTCATCCTATGCCTATAATGATGACGATAACGATGATGATAGAGACTTTACAGGTACACAAAAAATTGATCCAATAAATGTCGATGAAGAAGATTTCGGTGAAACTACAATAATAGACCAAGATGAGATCATTTATGGAATCAATAAACAAAATAGGTCTAATAAGGATACTACAAAGAAGGATTATCCAATAATTGGTAAGCTTGCCCCATATAGTAAAGGAGAATTAGATGTTTAGGAAAAAAGACGAAGAGAAAAAAGAAATAGCTCTTCAAGCCTTTTACGATCTTGAAGATGAGATAATAAAAAATCTCGACAATGACGATAGGCTTATAGGATTTACATCTACAACAAACCACACCGACCAGGACCTAAATATTTATATAATGGCCAAACATCTGGCTGAAGGAGGAGATAGGATCCTAATAATCGATGCCAATCTAAGGGAACCTGCCCTAGAAGATTTGACTGATATGAATGAGGAAAGGGGCTTTATCGATGGAGTACTTGGAGGTTATCCAAAAGACGACCTTATCAAATTCGACGAAAAGTTCGACAATATCTACCTGATGTATTCGGGCAAGGTTTCTGATTATGCAGATGAGTTCCTAGAACCATCAGAGATCAAAAACTTCATAGAAAGCCTAAGAGATTCATTCGATTATATCTTTGTAAATACAACTGCAAACAAGGATATACCAGAAGCCAATATGTTCCTTGCTCTTTGCGATAAGGTCCTAGTATTTACTACCTTTGCCAACAAGGACAATGACCTATACGGAGAGTCTATAAAACAACTTGAAAATGTAAATGCAGAAATCCTAGGTATAGTTTTAACCAACTACATCCACAGCGAAACCGAAGTTAAAGAAATGTTTGGAGAAGATTAATGAAAAAGATTAAAGTACTTATGATATTAGCCTTAAGCCTTGTTATGGCTTCATGTGCTAATGACACTTACGAATCTAAGCGTCATCCAGAAGCAAATGAAGAAAGCCAAGTTAGTCAAAAGGCTGAAGATACAAATAGAGAAGAAGATACTGAAGAAGAAAATACTGAAGTAAATGACCAGGGCGAGACTCTAAAAGATGAAACAGAAAAAGATGGGTCTTCGAATGTGATGGCTGGAGTAGATTACCAAGTAGAAGATATTGTAAATATAAGACTTGACCCAACAACAGATTCTGAAATAGTAGGAGAGGCTCATCCTGGAGATGAGATCCTAGTGCTATTAGAAAAAGACGGCTGGTCAAGAGTATCGGTAAATGGCCAAGCAGGCTACATCAAGTCTGACTTGTTAAAGCCAGTGGAATAATTAAGTTACCAAGCAAGAGTTTAGGTCTTTGCTTGGTATTTTTTTGTGAAATTCGGAAATTATCATATTAAATTAAGGAAAATACTATCAAATATAATTTTACTTATGATATAATTATAGACAGAGGTATTATGATAAATTTATTTTTTGATTATCTATTATGGCCCTTGCTTATGGTTATTGCTGCTATAAGCTTTCTTAATTCGATTATGGAAAATAAGAAGAGCAAAATCATTATTTCGGTGATACTTTTGCTTGCGGCTGTAGTGATAATGATGTTAGTTTACAGAAAATTTGACGAGGGGATTTTTATACAGATTTATCTATTCCTATTTTTCTTATCGATAGCCTTGGTAATTCTAGCCCTAAAGAAACAAGAAGATCGGTTTACCCTAATTGGAATAGGTCTGATGCTTGCTATGCTTATAATCTTATTGGCCTTTCCCTTGGAATAATTATTAAAGAGGTATTATGATTAATATTGAGAATCTAAACAAAGTTTATGAAAATGGTTACGAGGCCTTAAAGTCTATCGACTTAGATATAGAAGATGGAGCCTTGGTTACTCTTCTAGGACCTTCTGGCTGCGGTAAGTCTACTATACTAAACATAATAGCAGGAATCCTTGACCCAACTAAGGGAGATATCAAGTTCGATGGGGAAAGTGTAATAAACAAACACCCCAAAGACCGTGATATAGGCATGGTTTTTCAAAACTACGCCCTATATCCTCACATGACCGTTCTAGAAAATATTATCTTCCCACTTACAGTTGGAGATAAGAAAGTAAAAAAGCAAGAAGCAATCAAGATTGCCCAAAAATACATGGATCTCGCCTATATTGGAGAGATAAAAGATAAAAAGCCTGGACAAATCTCAGGTGGTCAACAACAAAGGGTGGCTATAGCACGTGCCCTTATCCAAAATCCAAAGACTCTTCTACTAGATGAGCCTTTAAGTAACCTAGATGCAAGACTTAGGCTTTCTATCAGAGAAGAGATTAGAAATATAGTCAAGGAAGTTGGCGTGACTACGATTTTTGTAACTCATGACCAGGAAGAGGCTCTTTCCATATCTGATTATATAGCCTTGATGGATAAGGGAGTTATCCAACAATATGATAAGCCACAAAATCTCTACCTCAACCCAGCAAATCTCTTTGTTGCGAAATTTATAGGAAATCCTATTATAAATATTTTTGAATTTGAAAAGAAGGATGATAAGCTAATTTCTTCTGACCTAAAGCTTAAGCTAGAGGATTTCGAGAAAGAAAGATTTAAAAAAGAGTTAAATGATGGAGACTATCTAGTAGGCATTAGGCCAGAGCACTTTATCCTTGATGATCATAGTGATATTAGGGTAAGGGTTGATTCTATAGAGATGATAGGAAGATATATGATCCTTCACTTTGACCTAGATAATATATCTTCTAAGATGATAGTAGATAGCAAGCTTAAGATTAAAGCGGGCGATGAGATAGGAATATCTATAGACTATCCATCAATTTATATTTTTGAAGAAGACGGAAGTAGGGTTTACTAATGAAAAAGCTTAAGTATTCTGCGGAAAAAAACAACAAGGCTTGGCTATACCTGGCCCCAGCCCTTATATCTATCCTTGTATTTTCTGTCTATCCTTTGTTTAGGACCTTTGTGATGAGTATGCAAAATAACAACATACTCGCACCTAGCTTTGTAGGCCTTTCAAATTTTCCGATTGTATTAAAAGACCCTCTATTTAAGAGGGCTATGATAAACACCTTAATATATGCGGTAACAGTTGTTCCCTTATCAATAATTATATCTATGCTTATAGCCCTAGTCCTAAATACCAATATCAAGGGAGGTAAGTTCTTCGAGACCTTGTTCTTTATCCCTTACCTAACCAGCGTTATAGCTATAGGTATTGTGTTTAGATATTTATTCCACGGCCAATACGGTTTTATCAATTATGTCCTAGGCTTTGTTGGTCTTGCACCGATAGACTTTCTAAATGATCCTGATTATAATATGACAGCCCTTATAATTTTTGGTGTATGGAACGCCTTGGCCTTTAATATTATAGTAATACTCGCAGGTCTTAGGTCAATTGATAAAAATTATTACAAGGTTGCTGAGATGTTTGGAGCAAGTAGCTGGGAGCAATTTAGGAAGATCACCCTCCCACAGCTTAAGTCAATCATTACCTTCTTGTTTTTGACAAGTTTTATCACAGCCTTTAAGGTCTACAATTCAATCTTTGCCCTCTTTAATGGCAGGGCAGGTGTCGGCAATAGACTTGTAACTGCGGTATTTTATATCTACAACAAGTTCTATGTGGAATACAGATACGGTCAGGCTATGGCTGCAGGAGTGATTTTATTCTTATTCCTCCTCTTACTTACTTTCTTACAGAAGAAGGCAATAGAAAGGTTGGCAAAATAATGCAAAAAGTTTTAAGAATAATTGGATATATTTTTGTTGTAATCATGGCGATTATTACAGTATTTCCATTTCTTTATATGATTTCATCATCGCTAATGAGCTTTCAAGAAGTAACGAGCATTCCGCCTAAGCTTCTTCCACAAAAGCCAATATTTTCAAATTACATCGAGGCTATGAAGGTTGCTCCTTTTGGGAGGTATTTTCTAAATACAGTTTTTGTATCTTTGACCAATACCATAGTTACTTTGATAACTACAACCCTTGCGGCCTTTGCCCTAAATTTTTGTAATTTCAAATACAAAAAACTCCTAGAAGCCTTCATGCTATCGCTCCTAATGATTCCTTTTGAGATTATAATCTTTACTAACTTTTCAACAATTGCAAGATTAGGACTCATAGATACTTATACTGCCCTTATAATTCCTTTTTTGGCATCAGTATTTTATATCTTTTACTTAAAGGAATTTCTCAAATCTATTCCGATGGATTTCTACAAGGCAGCTAAGGTCGATGGGGCAAGTGACTTTGAGTTTATTAGAAAAGTAATGATTCCTATGAGCAAGTCAAATCTCTTTACCATAGGGCTCTTAAACTTTATTACAGGATGGAACTCCTTCTTGTGGCCAATCCTTGTTACAAATACCACAGAGATGCGACTTATATCAAATGGTCTATCAGCCTTCGCTACTGAAGCAGGCCAGTTAATTCACCTTCAAATGGCAGCAAGTACTATTACTATAATGCCAATTTTAATATTATATTTCCTCTTTAGAAAACAAATCTTAAGCGGTGTTTCCTACGGGGGTATCAAAAGATAGAAAAAGGGTATATAATATTAGTGAAGGAAAATATAACAAAGGAGATTTTATGAAAAAGAAATTATCGTTGTTAATGGCTCTAGTTTTGTCACTAGGAGTATTCACAGCATGCGGATCTAATGAAGAAGCAAGTGAAGAAAAGGCAGACAGCAAGGTTGAAGAAAGTGCTGATCAAGCTAAAGATGACAAGAAGGAAGAAGGAAAAGAAGAAGATAAGTCAGAAGGTGAAACAGAAATAGTATTCTGGCATGCTATGGGTGGAGGCCAAGGCGAAGCTCTTGAAGATTTGACTAAGAAATTTGAAGAAGAAAACCCAAATATCAAGGTAACTCTTCAAGGCCAAGGAAAATACGGAGACTTAAACCAAATCCTCGTTGCATCAATGCAATCACCAAAGGAGCTTCCAACAATAACTCAAGCTTATCCTGACTGGATGCTTCAATTCAAAGATGCTGATATGATAGCAAATCTTACAGATTATGTAAAAGATGGTATGGACGATTACGATGACATATTCCCAGGTATAAGGGATGAAATCGAACATGATGGCAAGATCGAAGGACTTCCATTTAACAAGTCAACAGAAGTATTTTGGTACAACAAAGACCTCTTCGATGAACTAGGACTTATGGTTCCAACAAACTACGAAGAGCTTAAGGAAGTATCAAAGAAAATCTACGAAGAAAAAGGAATACCAGGAGTTGGTTTCGACTCTCTATCAAACTTCTACATCACTTATCTTAAAAACAAGGGCATAGATTTTGATAAAGATCTAGATGTAGCTGGACCTGAGTCCGTAGAAGCAGTTGAGTATTATCTAGAAGGAATTAAAGAAGGTTACTTCAGAATCGCTGGAACAGACCAATATATGTCAGGTCCATTTGCTAACGAGCAAGCAGGAGCCTACATTGGTTCAAATGCTGGTGAAGTTTATGTTAAAGAAGGAGTAGACGGTAAGTTCGAATACGAAGCAGCTCCTTATCCAGCAGAAAAAGCCTTCCAACAAGGTACAAATATCTATATGTTTGATAAGGCAAGCGATGAAGAAAAGAAAGCAGCTTTTGATTATATCAAATACCTATCTAGCAAGGATAGCCAAATCGACTTCGCTCTAGCAACAGGCTACATGCCAGCTAGAAAATCTGCTGTAACAGATGATAAGTACAAATCTTCTGATTCTAAGATTGCTCCAATCCTAGATGATGCAAGTGAGAAGTTATTCTCTAGACCACTTGTTCCAGGAAGCCAACAAGCCTACAACGACGTAGCAAGCTTACTTGAAAGTATACTTTCAAATCCAAATGCAGACGTTAAGGCAGAGCTTGAAGCTTTCGCACCACAATTTAAGGCAGACTTCGAAGCTCAATAAGTTTAAGAAAAACAGGCGAGAATTAAGAATCTTGCCTGTTTTTCTTTACTCAATATCTAGTTTAAGCTGGATATTATATTCGTCTTTTATCTTTTCAATAAGTCTTCTCGCAACTTCTTCCATATCCTCGTCCCTTAGAATTTCTTCTGTCTTTACCTTATCATAGGGGAGTAGGACATAAGATATCTTGCTATTTTTGATAATTGCAGCATAACCGTTTCCATCAGCTGCCCTAGTTATTTTCGAAAAATTAGAATTAGCCTCAGACATAGTATATAGATTTTCATCAGAAATATTCATAAAAGCCTCCTATATAGATTATAACCTATTTGTAGGATACTTAATCATCGTAGAAAGTAGGAGCGAATTAAGATTAAAGTAATACGAGATATCAATTTGCTTATATTTAAAAATTATAAAAACAAAACACTTTTCTATAATAAAAATTTGCAAGCAAAAAAGCCAAAGGCATATGTGCCCTTGACTTTAATAGACTTATTTATTTGCAGCATCTACAATAAGTTGTAGGTAGTTTGCTGTATCTTTTAGAGTTGCTCCTGTTACAGAATCAATTGTTCCGTCTTCGTTCTTAGCTGCGATAGCTTCTTCAATTTCTGCTGCAGTTTTTCCAGCAACGAATTTTTCGATTGCTTCAAAGTTGTCCTTGATTGAAACTGTTGATTGAGCTTTTTCTGTCATTAAAGAAGAGTATTTATCGTTGTTTTCAAGTTTAGAAACTAGAGCCTTATTGCTATCAGCATAGCCTTGAGTGAATTCATCTTCTGCATTTGTGATTCCTTCAGCATCTTCCATGTATTGGAATTCGTCGAAGCTTGCTGCAATGATCTTATCGCCTTCCATAGCTAGAACGCAATCAGCGAATGATTTTTCTCCGTGAGGAGCACCTGTAATAGCCTTGAATGTGATTTCTTCAGGATTTTCTGCATGTCCTACAGATACGAATTGATTATCTCTTGCAACTGCAGTTACGTAGTTTAGTAGGGCAGGAGTTGACTTAAATGTTGCTCCTGTTACAGCTTCGATTATTTCGTCTTCACTATTGTCTTTTAGGAATGTTTCAACTTCTTCGATTGTCTTACCCTTTACGAATTCAGATATTCCTTCGTAAGTTTCCTTAAGACTTGTAGGAGATCCTGCTTCTTTCATTTCTGATGAGTATTGCTCTTCGTTATCCATCTTTGAGATAAGGACTTTACCTTCAGCAGTTCCTTCTCCAAATCCCTTATCAGAATTTGGTGTAGCTTCATAACCCTTATCGGCGCCAGCGTATTGGTATTCGTCTATGGATACGTCGACAATCTTATCTCCGCTTGTTGCAACAACTATACGTGGGAATGATCTTGCTCCTTCGCTTTTTGGATATCCTCTGTGAAGAATTACATTGCCTTCAGCTTGTTCAGCATTTTCTGGTTTAACTTCTTCAACCTTTTCTTCCTTGTCGGCTTCTTCTTTGTTATCAGTAGCCTTATCGTCTTTGTTTTCGGCAGGTTCTTCTACCTTAGTATCTTCTTTCTTGTCAGCTTCCTTGTCAGATGTGTTTGCACATGCGCTTAGGACTAAAGCTGTCGCAAGCATAAGAGATGCTATATTAAATTTTTTCATTAGTTTCCCTCCTAACATTAAAAATATCTAATTTATATTATATGTAACTTACTTAAGTTTGCAAGTTAAGCAATGGTAAGCTTTTCTTTCGCTGAAATTTTTGGTATAATTAAGATATAAAATTAAAGATGTTGGCGGAGCTAATTGATTATAGGTAGTTTTTTGAGAAAGAAACTGCCTTTTTTTTAAGGATATTTAAGGAGAAATTATGAACAATATCAACGTAAATAACGAAATCAACAAACTCAAGAAGGTCCTCGTACATAGGCCAGGCAATGAACTTCTAAATCTTACACCAAATGCCTTGGACGAGTTACTCTTTGATGACATACCGGACCTGGATAAGGCCAAGGAAGAGCACGATGAATTTGCAAAAATTTTTAGAAATGAGGGAGTAGAGGTAGTTTATCTTGAAGACTTGATGGCAGAGACTCTCAAAGATAATAAGGACCTCAAAGAAAAATTCCTTGACCAATACCTAAAAGAGGCAGATATAGAAGATGATCTAGTCCTTAGTGAGGCGAGAAAGCTCTTAGCTTCTATCAAAGACGAGAAAGAATTCGTCCAAAAAACTATGGCAGGCCTTACCCTTAATGAGTTAGGAATAAAAAACGACCACGTCCTATTTGACTATAAATACACCGCCATAAATCCCATGCCAAACCTTTACTTTACTAGAGATCCCTTCTCCACAATAGGAAAGGGAGTATCCATCAACACCATGTATTCAGTTACAAGATCGAGAGAGACAATATATGCTGACTACATATTTAACCACCACAAGGATTACAAGGGGACGAAAAACTATTATGGTAGGGGAAAGAAATACCATATCGAAGGCGGCGATATACTAAATATCAACGAAAAACTCTTGATGATTGGAATTAGCCAAAGAACTCAGCTCGCGGCTATCAAGGATCTTGCCCACCATATCTTATTCGATGATGAGGCAAAGATAGAAGAGATTATCGCCATAAATATCCCTAACGAAAGAGCCTACATGCACCTTGATACTGTCTTTACTCAAATCGATTATGACACCTTCACCTACCATCCTGGGATAATTTCTACCTTCCATGCTATTAAATTTAGTAAAAAAGATGATAAGATTGCAGAAGAGATAATAGAAAAATCCTTAGACGACCTTTTAAAAGATGCCTTAAAGCTAGATGAAATAAAGCTACTTCCATGTGGTGGCGGAGATCCAATAGCAGCCCTTAGGGAACAATGGACAGATGGATCAAATACACTAGCTATTGCTCCAGGTAAGGTAATTGTTTATAAGAGAAACACCGTAACCAATCAAATGCTCGAGCTAAATGGCATAGAAGTAATAAAGCTTGACTCATCAACCCTAACTGTGGGTAGGGGAGGACCAAGGTGTATGTCCATGCCACTTGTAAGAGAAGATTAAAGATAAATTAAAAATAAAAACATATAAATTAATAAAAACTAATTTGAAAATCAATAATATGGAAAGTATAATCAAGATATAGAAAGAAAGGCCAACTAGGGTAGAAAATCTACTCTTTTGAAAATTAAAGAAAGAGGCAGAAATGTTTGATTATAAAAACAATAGAGGCAGAAAAGAAGAAAATACAGTAGGAAAAGTTCTATTTACAGCTGCTGCAACAGCGGTAGGAGCTTATCTATACCTCAAAAACAACAACAAAATCGACGAAGTTAGAGATAAGGTAGACGATATAAAAGACGAAATAATAGATGCAGTAAAAGGCGAAGACCTTTTGTAATGTAGCCTACAAGGCTTTTGAAATCGGCAAATCCACTAAAATGAGATTTGTCGATTTTTTATTTAGGAAATATATCATTAGATTATAGGTGGAAAAATCAAA
The DNA here is from genome assembly GCF_030825785.1 of Anaerococcus sp. GTDB lineage: Bacteria > Bacillota > Clostridia > Tissierellales > Peptoniphilaceae > Anaerococcus. Next base: position 27,699 of record NZ_JAPJPG010000001.1, on the reverse strand, counting down.
AACAAGTAAAAGACAAGGCAGTAGTTCGCACCTACTGCCTTTTTTGTCTTGAATCTCATGAAGATTCATACTCTACATTTCCTTGAAGTTTAGTCAAGGGCTTTTTTGGAGATTGAAGAGCTTGCTTCTATTAATGATATTATATATTTTATCCTTTAATTTTAAAATATTTAGGTTCGTTAGAAAATAGTTTCCAACTCTTAATTTACCTATGAAGAAAGTTTTACATTTTTTGATTAAGTATATTTACATATAATATAGAATAAATATTTTAACAAGGTACATTAATTTTAAAGGAGTTATAATATGGATATGAGCGAGATTTTAAAAATTGATAACGACTTAGATAGGAACGAAGAATTATATAAGGTATTTGATGAAGATAAACGTCTTAAATCAATAACTGGTCTTGTAGAAAAAATAACTACTTTAACAGAAATAGAAAAACTAATTAGTTCAGACTCAAAAATCCTTGATGTTGGTGCTGGAACTGGAGCCTATAGCCTTCCACTAGGTCAAAAAGCTTGTGAGATAGTAGCCTTTGAGCCATCATCTTCAAATTTCAAACTTTTAGAGTCTAAGTCAAAAGCCTTTGTCAACATAAAAGTCTATAATAAGTCCTCTTTTGACTTAAAAGATCTAGAATCAAATTATTTTGATATAGTGCTTTTATTTGGGCCAATGTATCACCTATCCAAGGAAGAAGACAGAAGGGACGTGCTTAGACAGGCAAAAAGAGTGTGCAAAGATGATGGTTATATATTAATATCTTTTATAAATCATGACACAGTCCTAATAAGCGAAACTATTAACTACAACACAAATATTTTTTCAAGTGATTCATATATTAGTGAGAAACAAAGATTAATAGATAGGCCTTTTGTATTTTTCAAATTAAAGGAAGCAAAAGAAATGATTGAAAAATCAGGCTTAACTATAAAAGAAATAGTTGCAAGCGATGGCTTTTCCGAGATTTTAAGTCAAAAATTGGAAGAAATGACAGAGGAATCATTTGATAACTATCTAGCTTTCCACCTTAATAATTGCAAAAATCCAGAAACACTAGGAGCTAGTAACCACTTACTTTTTGTGTGTGAGAACAAAAAATGAAAAATATAAAATTATATATACCGAAAGAAAATGAATTAGATTTTGCTAAAATTCTATTAAATGATCCCTTTACTATGGCTTACAACAAAGGATATGACCTGCCATTTGCTGGATACGATAAGACTACAGGCTGCATAATTTACGATAGAAGCTTTCGGAGAAGTCGGTATGATATTTATTTTTTTTAATCCAGTTGATTATTTTTACGCCTATATCTATGATGAAGACTTAAAAGCATTTGTAGGTGATGTAAATTTTCATCCTTCAAGCTTAGGATTTCTTACCAGGGATATAGGTATTGTAATTAAAAATGAGTATAGGGTACATGGTTACGGTAAGGCTGGTCTTAAACTTTTAATCGATAAGGCTTTTTCCTTTGAAAACATAAAGACCCTACATAATGATTTTGAGAAAACTAGATTGTATGCATACAAAATTCATAGGGATTGTGGTTTTAGAATTATTGGCGTGGAAAATAATATAGTCGATTTAATTTGTGAAAAAAAGATAAATTAGATAGAAATTTATTTTAATGATTGAGTTTGACAAGCTCCCTTTATTTTGCTATGATAATTGGTGAAAAATTTATGGAGGTATTATGAAAAATTCTAAAAAAATTTACAAAGTAGAAGAAAAAGTTCCATTAAAATTATTGTTACCCTTGTCGATCCAACATACTTTTGCAATGTTTGGCGCTAGTGTCCTAGTTCCTATTTTATTTGGCATTAATCCAGGTATCGTATTATTGATGAATGGTATTGGAACTTTATTATTTATATTAATTACTAAACAAAAAGCACCTGCTTATTTAGGTTCTTCATTCGCATTTTTAGCTCCAGGTACAGCTATTATCGCAAGCGAAGGTTTCCAGTATGCTCAGGGTGCTTTTATTGTGGTCGGAATTCTCGGTTGCCTATTGGCTTATATTATATATAAGTTTGGGACAAGCTGGATAGATGTCCTTCTTCCACCTGCTGCTATGGGAGCGGTTGTTGCCCTTATAGGCTTTGAGCTTGCTGGAAATACCGTAACAGGAGGAACAATCGGGGCGAATCTTATGACAGATACAGCAAGTTCTAAGGACTTTTTGGTCTTTTTTATAACGTTATTTACAGCAATCATTGGATCAGTTGCCTTTAAGGGCTTCTTCTCAACAATTCCAATCTTAATCTCAATTATGGTAGGCTATATCGCTGCGGTATTTTTTGGCATGGTAGACTTTACTCCAGTAAGAGAAGTAAGCCTATTTACTCTACCAGAATTCAGGGCTCCTAGGTTTTCAGCTAGTGCAATTCTTGCTATGCTTCCAGTAATCCTAGTAATTACGAGCGAGCATATTTCTCACCAAGTAGTAACAAGCAATATCATAGGAATAGATTTGTTGAAAGAGCCAGGTCTACACAGATCAATCTTTGCCGATAATTTCTCATCAGCCCTATCAGGATTTGTGGGCGGTGTTCCTACTACAACTTACGGAGAAAACATCGGAGTTATGGCTATCACAGGAGTGTATTCAGTTCAAGTTATTGGGGGAGCTGCAGTTATTTCGATAATTATGGCCTTCTTTGGACCATTGGCTGCAATTATTCAGACCATTCCAGGAAATGTAATAGGAGGAGTTACCTTCTTACTTTATGGAATGATAGGTACAAGCGGTATAAGACTATTGGTAGATCAGAAGGTAGATTATTCTAAATCTTCTAACCTAGTTTTGACATCAGTAATATTTATAGCAGGTCTTTCAGGACTTTCTTTAAAGTTTGGAGCAATAGAGCTACAGGGAATGGTCCTAGCCTCAGTTGTAGCGGTTGTACTTTCTGCCTTTATGAGCCTTCTTAGAAAATTAAATCTAATTAATCAGTAAAAATAAAGCTCCCCAGTTAAGGGGAGTTTTTGGTTGATATTATTGTAAAAATAAGTGTTCGATTAAAATCTTAGTTCCAAGACCTATGAGGATTATTCCTCCTGTAAGCTCTGCTATCTGCTTACTCTTCATACCAAGTTTTGATCCAATCTTAAAGCCTATAACTGAAAGTAGGGCAGTTACAATTCCTATTGTAGATGCAGACTTTACTATATCTATATTTAAAAAGGCAAGTCCTACTCCTACTGCTAGGGCATCAATAGAGGTTGCAACTCCCATCTTTGATAGGGAAAGAAAGTCAAAGCCACGGTTGACCTCACAATAGGCATTTCTCGATTCTTTTATCATCTCAAGTCCTAAGATTAGAAGCAAGAAAAAGGCTATCCAATGATCAATTGCCTTGATAGCGCTAGCAAATCTTCTTCCTAACAAGAAGCTAATAACTGGCATAAAGGCCTGGAAAAAGCCAAAACAAAAACCAACCGACAAACTGTTTTTTATAGAATGTGTCTTTTCAGATAAGCCCTTGCAGATACTTGCGGCAAAAGCATCCATGGCAAGGCCAACTGACAAGATTAACAATGATGCTGTATCCAAAAATCCCCCTTTATCTTCCTTAAGTAAATTGCTTATATATTTAACCAGAAAGCTAACTTAATGCAAGTATACAAAGAAAAAACGGCCATGTTGGCCGATCTCACTCAGATAACTTATTCAAATTGGCTAATTATACTTTCTGCTCTTGCTATAATATCATTACTTCTACTTAGTAGGTCATTTGCTTTATCGCCAATTGTGCGAGCTATAGCAGGATGTTCGTTCATTAAATACTCAATTGCTTTTATAGTGATTTTTTGCTCTTCAATAGTGTATTTTAATTCTTGGACTGCTAGCACTTTCTTACCATATTCTTTTAGATTATTCTTAGCGTTATTAAGTCCGATTGTAGCATTTCTAAGCTCCTCATAGCTTGCGTTATTATTGTTTAGGACTGATTTAGCATATTCTAAGGCTTGGTTATATTCTTTCTTTAGGCTTTCTTTGTTTATTATTCCATATGCTTTAGATGAGAAAATATTTTTGCTATCATTAACTCCTTCTTGTAATTGTTGTCTTTGAATTGTTATATCGTCTTCAGCTGCATAGCTTATGCTTACTGGAGATATGTTATTAAAACCTGGGACTATTGCTAGAAAAGCAAAATTTATTGTAAATATTATGGCTAGTATTTTTTTCTTAATCATTTTTTCTCCCTTTTCTTATTTAATTCGTTCTGTATTTTTCCGAGATTTGCTTAGATTTTTTGATTACCGTAGCAGATTTTCTAGTTAAGCTCTTATCTTATCATTGTAAGTATTCTTCAACTGTTTAAAAGCATCTTAGTATATTTTCTTTAGTTTTCCTCTTGACTAGTTTCGTAAGAATTTCATACATTTGTTTGGTTATGGTCGATTCCTAAAACGAACATTAACGATAGCCATTAGCAGTTTTCTATTTTAAAGATCATTCATTTCCATAAAAACTCCTTTTTCTAGTTCTATTCTTCATTATTATACCATATAGCCATTGAGCTTTCAGCATCTTTCTAATCTTTCTTAAAAATTAATTTGTTTTGATTCTTATATGTATTCTTACCCATTTTGTGATATAGTATAGTATATATTATGGAGGCTATATGAAAAAAATTGGAAAAGTTATATTGGCTCTTGTCCTAACGGCAGGAGTTGGTTTTACAGGCTATGTTGTTGGCCTAAATCGTGATTTAAACGCTACAAATAAGAGTGAAGACCAAGCGCATATCGAAGATATGCATATGCTAGAGAGCTTACTTGATAAGAACTACCTCTTTGATTATGAAAAAGAAGATCTCTATGAAGGATCTCTTAAGGGAATGTTTGCCAATCTTGGCGACCCTTACACCCAATATTATAGCAAGGATGAGTTTTCCAAGCTTATGGAAAATCTTGATGGAAGATATAAGGGAATTGGAGTTTTGGTTCAAGCGAGCAAAGAAGGCTTTATCAAAGTCGTTCAAGTCTTCGACGGATCTCCTGCTTCTGAAGCTGGTCTTAAGGAAGGAGATTATATAATTAAGGTCGAAGGTAAGGAATATTCCGCAGATCAAATGGAAGAAGCTGTCGCTATTATGAAAGGTGAGGAAGATACTAATGTCAAAATCACTGTTAGAAGAATGGAAGAAGATGGCAAGAACTTCAAAGATATAGATATGGAAGTCGCAAGACGTGATGTCAAAGTCGATACTATTGATGAAAGTATCATTGAGGAAAAAGATAAGAAAATCGGCTACATCCATATCAAATCCTTTGATGATGTAACAGGAGAAGACTTCGAGGATTCTTATAAGAAGCTAAAGGATAATGGTATGGAAGGGCTTGTCTTAGACCTTAGGAACAATCCTGGTGGATCTCTTGACGTTTGCCTCGATATAGCAGATAAATTCCTAGATAAGGGAGTAATAGTTACTACAGAAGATAAGAAGGGAGAAGTAATCACTGAAGAAAGTGACGAAGAAAAAGACGATATCCCAATGACAGTCCTAGTAAATGAAAACTCTGCTTCAGCAAGCGAAATCTTATCTGGAGCACTTAAAGATAGAGATAGGGCTAAGATTATCGGTAAGAAGACTTTTGGTAAGGGAATTGTACAGAAACTTTTCCCATTAGATGATGGGTCAGGGGCTAAGATTACAATAAGCGAATACCACACACCATCAGGTGCAAAAATCAATAAGGTCGGAGTAGAGCCAGATATCGAAGTAGAAAATAGTGAAGAATCTCTTGAGATTTCAAGGAAGAACTTCTCAAAGGATGATCAATTCAAAAAGGCCCTCGAAGTCCTCTTAGATCAAATGGGTGAATAGATGCAAAACTATGCTGATTATTCAAAAAGAGTAGAAGAGTTAAATTCACTTCTAGAAAAGCGTGATGGGACCAATCTTTCAAAGCTTTTAAGAAGGACAAATCCTGTCGACATAGAAGAATTCATATCGACCCTAGGTGCTGAGGATGCCTTAATAGTCTTTAGGCTCCTTAAAAAGGAAGATGCCATAGAAGTTTTTGCAGAGCTTCGTCCAGAAGATAAGGATAAGATAAAAAAGGGTCTAAATGATACGGAATTTCATTCGCTTTTGGGCCAACTAGACTTTGACGATATGATCGACACCCTAGAGGAGATGCCAGCTTCTGTCGTTCAAAAAATTCTAAGAAATACCGATATAGAAAAGAGAAAGAAAGTAAACCAATATCTTAAGTTTCCAGAAGATTCTGCAGCGAGCCTGATGACTCCAGAATTTGTGGAGCTTAAGATAACAATGACTGTAAAAGAGGCTCTACAGACTATAAAAAAGGTTGGCAATAACAAGGTCACCGTCTATACCTGCTATGTTACAGATTCTACCAAAAAGCTTTTAGGCTATGTGTCTTTGAGAAATCTCGTCACAAGTGATGGGGAGACTCTAATATCGACTCTTCTCTATGAGGATGTAATCACAGTTAGGACAGACGACGACCAAGAAGACGTAGCTAGGGCCTTCCAAAAATACGGCTTCACCGCCCTACCAGTAGTAGATAAGGAAGATAGGCTTGTAGGAATTATCACAGTAGATGACATCATGTGGATAATCGAGCAAGAAGCTACAGAAGACTTCCAAATCATGGCAGCTACTACACCGGAAGAGGAAGAATATAGCAAGATGAGTGTTTGGGACCTTGCCAAAAACAGGATTCCCTGGCTGATGTTTCTTATGATCTCATCTGCTTTTACCTCAAGTATACTTAAAAACTACGAGGCGGTTATTAAGTCTATAATTGCTCTTAATATGTTTATACCGATGTTAACCGACTCTGGAGGAAACGCTGGAAGTCAGACCTCAACCCTTGTAATCCGTGCCATGGCCACAAAGGATATTGAATTATCCGATTGGGCCAAGGTCGTTTGGAAGGAATGTAGGATTGGAATGGTCTGTGGCCTATTTTTAGCCATGGTAGGATTTTTCAAATGCTATTTATTTGATAAGGTAGGAATTGAGATTGCCCTTATGGTTTCTGTTACACTTTTCTTTATAGTTGTTACTGCCAAGGTGGTGGGATCTCTTCTTCCTATAATTGCTAAAAGACTTGGAGCAGACCCTGCTATAATGGCAAGTCCTCTTATCACGACTATAGTGGATTCCTTGGGCCTAATAGTTTACTTTAACATAGCTCAAATGTTTATGGATGTAGCACCATTGTAGGAAGAATTATGAAATATAAGAAAAAATATTCTATAGGACATATGTTCTGTGACCGCTATGGCTATTTGACCATGAGAAATCTAGCAAGTTTGATGTTTGATGTTAGCTTCGAGCAAGCAAGTATTCTCGAAAAAGATATCGATATGGAAAAGTTCAGATGGATTGCTTATTCGTGGGAGATAGATATCAAAAAACACGTAAAGCTTGATGATAAGATAGAAATCACAACCATACCCACCCATATGAATAGGTTTTATGCCTATAGGGATTTTGTGGTAGAAAAGAATGGAGAAATTCTTGCCCTAGCTAAGTCGGTGTTTTTATTGATGGATATAGATAGGCTTCGTCCGGTGAAAATCCTTGATGAGCTAGTAAAGGCCTATGGCAGGGAAGAGGAAGTATTTATTTCTTACGACGTAAAACTAGAAAAAGACCTTGACTATATCAAGGATATACAAATTAGAAAGGCAGATATAGATACAAATTTCCATGTAAATAATGCAGTTTACTTTGACTATATCAATGAACTTTCGGATGTCTTTGCTAAAGACATAGGCTATATCAAATTAGTTTACAGAAATGAAATTAGAAATAAAAAAGGCGTAAGGGCCTTAGGTAAAAAATCGAAAGATGAATTCTCCTTTGCCCTAGAAGAGGAGTCCGCTAAGACCTACGCTTATGGAAAGATGAGATTAGATGTATAAAGAAGGATATGGGAATATTCCCAACAAGGACAAGATAATAGATTATTTAGAAAAAGCCTTTAGGGATAAGTCTGATAGGTGGATTATTAAATCCTGGCTTTGCGGAAAAACTGCAGAAAAAATGGCTAAAGACTTGGGACTTGATCCAGATATAGCCCTAGCTTCTGCCTCACTTGCTCAGATTGGCAAGTCTTCTGCTTGTAAAAATGAATTTCTAGAAGGATTCAAGATCCTTAGGGCTGATTCATATTATTTTCCAGCGAAGGTTGCCATAAGCCAGAGCTTTCCCCTAAAGAACTTAGAGCTTTACAAAGATATTTACGACCTAGATCCAAAAGAGAAGGAATTTTTAAGAAATTTCTTATATAGTTATGAGTACACAGACTATGACTATCTAGTCCAGTATCTTTATATGATATTTGATGAGAACTTTGTAGGACTTAAGAAAGGGATGGATCTTTTCTTAGATGAATACTATCCAGCTAATTTTAGGGAAAGATATTATGAATTAGAAGAATATTTCCTCCCTAAACTTAAGAAAGACTTGGAAGATTATATTATAAGAGTCAAAAAATCCAAGTTTCCCTACAAGCTTTTTAGGGACTAGGATTATTAAAATTTAAAGAATATACAAGCTAGATCCTGTTTGCAAATATGAGTAACAGCAGTATATTATTAGTGAATTTATTTTACCAAACCCAAGGAGGCTGTTGCAATCTCGCAAGAGTCTCCTGATTTTTTTATAGGAGTTTTTATGAAAGTAAAAGTGTGCAAAAAATGCTCAAACGTTGATATAGATAAGCTAGAAAAACTTAGCGACGAATATGGATTCAAACTAAAGACAGGCTGTATTGGTCATTGCAAGAAGGGGCAGAAAGATACATCCTTTGGAGAGATTAAGTCAAAATTTGTTAAGGTAAAAGACTCTGATGAATTTATGAAAAAGGTCGAAAAAAAGGCTATTAAGGCAAATGAATCCAAGAAAAAGAAAAAAGACAAGAAGAAAAAAGATAAAGAGAAAAAGAAGAGTAAATAAATCTATATGGAACTTAAGAATAACAAACACTACGATGACGAAACTCTAAAAAGATGGATAGAAGACGAATCCCTCACAGATGAGCTTAACAAGAAGGCAGATGCTATTAGAAAAGAAATCTATGGAGATAAGGTCTTTGTCAGGGGTCTAATAGAGTTTTCAAATATATGCAAGAACGATTGTTACTATTGTGGAATAAGAAAGTCCAACGACAAGGTCGAAAGATATAGGCTTAGCGAAGAAGAGATTCTAGCTTGTGCAGACCTTGGCTATAAGCTTGGATACAGGACTTTTGTCCTCCAGGGAGGTGAGGATGGTCATTTCACAGATGATATGTTCATTGACATTGTAAAAAAGATCAAAAATCTCCACGATGATGTGGCCATCACCCTATCTTTGGGAGAAAGATCTTACGCATCTTATAAGAAATTGTTTGAGGTTGGAGCCGATAGATATCTTCTAAGGCAGGAGACTTCAGACAAGGACCATTACTCGAGGCTTCACCCAGAAACTATGAGCTTTGAAAGTAGGAGACAAGCCCTAAGAGACTTAAAAGAAATTGGCTTTCAAGTTGGAGGAGGCTTTATGGTGGGATCTCCCTACCAAAGAACAGAAGATATTATAAAGGACTTGAGATTCCTAGAAGAGCTGGAGCCTGCCATGATTGGAATTGGTCCTTATATGACCCAGCATGACACTCCCTTCAGGGACTTTCCTAATGGATCATTTGAGATGACCCTAAGACTTGTCTCAATCCTTAGGATTCTTTTCCCTTATGCCCTAATACCGGCTACAACTGCCCTAGGAACAATCAATCCCTTGGGAAGAGAAAGAGGTCTTCAAGCAGGGGCCAATGTCCTAATGCCTAATCTTTCACCAACCATGGTTAGGGAGAAATACTCTCTCTATGATAATAAAATCTGTACAGGAGATGAGGCGGCAGAATGCAGGTCATGCCTTGAACTTAGGATAAAAAATGCAGGATACGAAATCGTAACCGACAGGGGAGATGTAATAACCTACGATAAGAAAACAAGAAAATACTCATAAGAAAAGACCTAAAAGCCTTAAGTACAAGTAAAAGCTTTTAGGTCTATTTTATTCTGGCAAAGATACGTCTTCGAGGATTCCCTTAAGATAGGCTATGGTTATGCCGTAATTGGTCATAGGGATATTTCTTTTCTTGGCCTCAGATACCTTGCTTAGCATGGTAGTCCTATTGAACATACAAGCACCACAAGATATGATTAGGTCATATTTGTCGTAGTCGATTGGATCATCGCCCCTATTAAATTCTATTTTAAGCTCTGGATATTTTTTCTTTAACATCTTTGGAATCTTGACGGTTCCTATGTCCTCATCGATTGGAGGATGGGTGCAGGCTTCTGATATTAGTATTTTTTCTAAAGGCCTATCAAGTCTTTTTACAGAATCTATAAAATAGTCTAAGTCTCCCTTAAAGGCAGAAAATAGAATGGAGAAGCTAGTAAGTCTTGTTCCTTCTTCTAGTAGATCTTTTGTTTCCTTAAAAACCTGTGAGTCACAGATTACAAGGTCTGGCTTATCCTTTAAGGCCTTTAGTGTGTTTTCTAGGCTATCGAGGTCACAAGCTATGGAAGTAGCCTTCTTATCTATAAGCTCTCTTATAGTCATAACCTGAGGCTTGATGAGCCTTCCCTTTGGGGCCGCCTTATCCTGTGGGATTACTAGAAGGACTACATCACCGCTATTTACGAGATTTCTGGTGATGGTTAGGTCTTCTTTTTTGTAAAGATTTTTTATCTTAGCGAAGATCTTTAGCCTGTCATCCTTATTTATCACATCGATTGGGATAGGGGAGAGAGCCTTGTATTTTTCGTAAATCTTAGCCCCTTCATCCCTATCTTGCTTGCCTGCTACATAGATTATTGGCTTATTTTTCTTTTTTATTTCCTTTAAGATTTCAAAATCTTCATCAAGGCTTAAGCAGTATATAAAGATATCGCACTTATCTATTATAGCTAGACTTTTGGCAATTCTCTTACTGCCGAGAACACTTTTATCAAACACTCCAGCCGTATCTATGAAAAGGACCGGACCAAAGTCTGTTATCTCCATGGCTTTTCTTACTGGATCTGTCGTAGTTCCAGCAACTTCCGATACAATCGCAGTATCAGTTCCTGTCATATAATTTAAGAGGGTAGACTTGCCGGCGTTGGTCTTACCGAATATTCCAATGTGAACTCTCTCACTGTTTTGCGTTTTCATATTAGATATAAAGGTCTCTTTGTCCTTGTTTAATTTTTTCTAGATTTTCTCTAGTTGACTCACGAACTTCTGGATTTGGAATGTTATTAAGCTCTATTTGGATAAGGGCTTCGGCATCTTTTGCTGTCTTATCACTTGCGTAATCTATTACATATTCTTCGAGAGTTGTTAGGGCGTTTGGATGGCAAATATTGCCGATTCCGTGTTTTTTGACCATGCCCATAAAGGTCTCGCCAGTTCTACCCATCCTGTAGCAAGCTGTACAGAAGCTTGGAACGTGGTCTTTTGATATTAGCCAGTCGATTACTTCATCTAGTGTTCTGTTATCTGATAGTTCGAATTGATCACTACCCTTTGTTTCATTTTCTGTATATCCTCCTACAGAAGTCTTGGAACCTCCAGAGATTTGGGAAATACCTAGATCTAAGAGCTTAGCACGTACCTTTTCACTTTCCCTAGTAGATACGATCATACCAGTATATGGTGCTGCAACTCGTATGCAGGCTACGATTTTTTCAAACATTTCATCAGATAGGGAATTGTCGAAGTCGTTTGGATCTATATCATCAGCTGGTTGGATTCTAGGAACAGATATTGTGTGAGGACCAACATTAAATCTCGCCTCAAGGTGTTCTGCGTGCATCAATTGACCAACGAATTCATACTCATAAGAATCAAGGCCATACAAAACTCCAAGTCCTAGATCGTCGATTCCTCCCTCGAAGGCCCTATCCATAGCTTCAGTGTGATATTCGTAGTTTGACTTAGGGCCAAACTTGTGGAGGGATTCGTAATTTTCCTTGTTGTATGTTTCTTGGAAGAGGATATAGGTTCCTATTTCTGCCTCGTGAAGTTTCCTGTAATTTTCAACAGTAGTAGCTGCTATATTTACATTGACCCTTCTTATAGCTCCGTTTTTGTGTTTTATGTTATAGATTGTGTCAATTGACTCTAGTATGTATTCTAGAGGATTGTTTACTGGATCTTCTCCAGCTTCTAGGGCAAGTCTCTTGTGTCCTAAGTCTTGAAGGGCTATAACCTGCTCACGAATTTCTTCTTGGCTTAGCTTTCTTCTTGGAATAGTTCTGTTTTGTCCGTGGTAAGGACAGTAAGAGCAACCATTTACACAATAGTTAGACAAATACAAAGGTGCGAAAAGCACTATTCTATTTGCGTAAAACTTATGTTTAAGCTCTTTCGCAAGATTAAAGATCTCCTCGTTTAGGTCTTCTTCCTTACAAGATAAAAGCACAAAAGCTTCCCTGTGACTTAGGCCCTTAGCCTTTTTTGCCTTATTTAAAATATCTATGATAAGCTCTCTGTTATGGGCATTTTCTCTTCCATAATCGAGAGTCTCTAAAATTTCTTCATGGTTAATAAATTCACTAGCCTTGCTAGATTTTGGATTATATACTACCATATTACCTCCCTTTATAAATTCACTTATATTATAATACTTATCGGCCTAAAATGAAAATTTATCTATATTTTAAGGGTAAATTTTCCCTAAAAAATATAAAAATCTGCTATAATTAAATTGTTATCATCCCTATACTGGTAACAGTTAGGAGGTGTTAAAATGTCAAAATTACATTCCTTATTGTTTGCTATCGCGATAAATATAGCTAGTTACTATGTTTGTAAGTGGTTAGATAGCAAGTTTTTAGATGATGATAACTAGCCCAAAATAAAAAGCAGGAGTTGCAGCTCCTGCTTTTTATGTGTTAAAATTAATTACATTCCCTATGTGATATCATTATACTAAGCTATGATCCTTTAAGCAAATTTTAGTTATAGATATAATAAAACTAATACTTATACAAATTATTTTAAATTATTTGACAAGGAAAAAATACCATGGTATTATAGGATTATCAAATAAATACAGTTTTGACACCATTTGAAAAGAAGAGTAGTCTAGAAAGATGTTCTACAGAGAGCCCCGTTTGGTGAAAGGGGTGGATGTTGATTTAGATGAAGATGGCCTTTGATGGGATAGTTCGATATTAGAGCTATACGGGTCTTCCCGTTACAGAAGTAGAGTATGTCTGTACTTGATGAGTGCCTATGCGTGTGAGCGCATATGAATTAAGGTGGTAACGCGAATTTTCGTCCTTAGTTTCCTTCGGGAAGCTGGGGACTTTTTTTATTACAATATTAGGAAGGGAAATATGATTGAGCTAAAGAATATTACAGTCGACTTTGATGGCTTTAAGGCAGTCGATGATGTAAGTATCAAAATTGAAAAACAAGATGCCTACGGGATTGTGGGCTTTTCTGGAGCGGGTAAGTCAACTCTTGTAAGGACTATCAACCTCCTTCAAAGGCCTACTGAAGGAGAGGTTGTAGTAAAGGGAGAAAATCTCCTAGACTTATCAAAGAAGGATTTAAGAGATAGGAGAAAGAAGATAGGAATGATCTTTCAACATTTCAATCTTTTGAATAATATTACAGTTTTGGATAATGTAATCTTTCCAATCAAGAGAGATAAAATTTCAAAGGAAGAAAAAATTAAAAAGGCCAAGGAACTTCTAGAGCTTGTAGGAATTGGCGATAAGGCAGACGCATACCCTAGAGAGCTTTCTGGAGGGCAAAAGCAAAGATGTGCTATAGCCCGTGCCCTTGCCTCAGATCCTGAGATCCTTCTTTGCGATGAGGCGACAAGTGCCCTAGATCCTAAGACTACCAAGCAAATCCTAGTCCTCCTTAAAGAGCTTAATGAGAAGCTTAAGCTTACTATTGTAATCATTACCCACCAGATGGAAGTTGTAAAAGATCTTTGCAACAAATGTGCTGTAATGCAAGGAGGAAGGGTCATCGAAGAGGGAAATACCTTGGATATTTTCTCCGATCCAAAAGAAGAACTTACAAGAGAATTTGTAGAAACTTCAACTAATGTTGAAGCTACCATAGAAGAAGTTAAGGAAAACATAGGAATCTTAAAAGAAGACGAAATCTTAGTCCAACTTAACTACAAGGGAGCAAGTACAACAGAGCCGCTTATAAATGAAATCTATGATAAGTTTGGAATAAAGACCAATATCCTTGCAGCAAATATAGAATTTATTAGCCAAACACCAGTTGGGAATCTCATAGTAACATTTAAGGGATCTGACGGTAGTCTCGATGAAGTACTTGCTTATCTAGAAGAAAGAGACGTTAGAATTAGAATTTTAGGAGGTAGAGATGGGATACTTTGATTATGCCCTATCTATATCAGATAGGATTGTAAAAGAAACTTGGGCCACCCTACACATGCTTGTCGTTTCTGCAATATTTGCAGGAATCTTTGGCCTCATACTAGGAGTAATCCTCGTTGTGACAGATAGGGGAAGAATACTAGAAAATAAAAAACTTTACTCAGTACTTGATAAGATAACCAACACCTTTAGGGCAATCCCCTTTGTAATCTTACTTGCCCTAATTGCACCAATAACTAAGCTTATAGTTAACACTAGGATAGGTCCTACAGCAGCTATAGTTCCATTAATATTTTCAACAGTGCCATTTTTTGCAAAACAAGTCGAACAGGCTCTTGCAGAAGTAGATCCTGGAGTAATAGAAGCAGCAGAAGCGATGGGTAAGGGACCGGTTGAGATAATCTGGTCAGTTTATCTTAGAGAAGGACTTCCTTCCATAATTAGAGCATCATCAATCACCCTAATCTCCCTACTAGGCCTTACAGCAATGGCTGGCCTAATCGGTGGAGGAGGAATCGGAGACCTTGCCATAGCGGTAGGCTATCAAAGATACAAGGACGACGTGGTCCTAATATCAGTAGTAATAATCTTAATCATAGTATTTATAATCCAAGGAGTATCAAATATACTCATCAGAAAGACCAGTCATTAGGAGGAAATATGAAAAAAATATTTGGACTACTTTCAGCCCTATCCCTGGCGGTCTTAATCACAAGCTGTGGCGGGGCAGAGAAAAACGAAAGCAAGGAAGCTCTTAAGCTTGGAGTAGTAGGTGAGAGAAATGTCGAATACGAAGACGCCATCAAAAGATACGAGAAGGATACTGGCAAAAAGATTGAGCTTGTAAGATTTAACGACTACAATCAACCAAACGATGCCCTAAAGGACGGAGACATCGACCTATCATCCTTTGCAACCTATATATTTATAGAAGACTATAATAAAAACCAAAATGCAGACTTCACTTATCTTGCAGATACAATAATATCGCCAATGGGAGTTTACTCACAAAAGATTAAAGATATAGAAGAAGTTCCTGAAGGAGGAAAGATTGCCATACCAGTTGAAGTATCAAATAACTCCAGGGCCCTATACATCTTGGAATCTGCAGGAGTAATTAAGATCAAAGATGGAAGCGGAGACTTTATAACTCTAGATGATATAGAAGAAAATCCTAAAAATATTGAATTTGTAGAGCTTCCAGCAGACCAAGTATCGAGGGCCCTAGAAGATGTGGATGCAGCTCTAATAAACTCTGACATGGCAATGGAGGCGGGACTTTCCCCAACAGAAGATTCAATCTTTCTTGAAGATCCAGAAAATGAAAGAGCCAAGAACTTTATAAATGTAATTGCAGTCAAAGAAAATAACAAAGATAACAAAGATATCAAAAACTTCATAGAAAACTATTATCTAACAGATGAAACTAAAAAGGTCATAGAAGACGAATTCAAGGGAGCAGTAATCCCAATATTTAAACTAAGATAGGTTATTAAGATTTATATCTTTAATAATATAAATGTAAATTATAGGAGGAAATAATGAAAAAATTTACAAAAATCGCCCTAGCACTTGCTCTAGTCCTAGGATTTAGCGCATGTGGAGCAAACAAGGAAGCAAAACCAGCGGACAGCAAAGAACAAGTAAAAACAGAAGAGAATTCAAAGAAAAAAGAAGATGGAACAATCAAAATAGGTGTAGTTGGTGAATACAACGACGTCCTAAACGAAGTAATCAAAAGATACGAAGAAGGAACAGGCAAGAAGGCAGAGCTTGTAGTATTCTCAGACTACAGCCAACCAAACGAAGCCCTTCTAGCAGGAGATATCGACCTAAACGCCTACCAACACTATAAATTCCTAAACGAATTCAATGAATCAAAGGGTTCAGATTTAGTATCAATTGGAGATACAATGCTTGCCCCAATGGCCCTATACTCAAACAAACTCAAATCAATTGACGAGCTAGAAGATGGAGGCAAAATCGCCATACCTAACGATCCAACAAACGGAGCAAGAGCCCTCTTCCTACTTCAAGAAGCAGGCCTAATCAAAGTAGAAGGCGAAGCAGGCGACCTAATAGGACTCGACAAAGTAACAGATAACCCTAAAAACCTAGAACTAATAGAAATGGACGCATCCCAAACAACAAGAAGCCTAGACGACTGCGACCTAGCAGCAGTAAACGACACCTTCGCCCTAGACGCAGGACTCGACAAAGAAACAGCAGTATTCAAAGAAAACCCAAAAACAGAATCAGTAAAACAATACATCAACCTAATAGCAGCAAGAAAAGAAGATGAAAACAACGAACAATACAAAGAATTCGTAAAATACTACCAAACAGAAGAAACCAAAAAAGACATGGAAGAAATAACAAAAGGATCATGGATACCTGCTTGGTAAGCGCCGCTGACGCGCCGCTACCCGCCCTGGTAGGGTCGCAAAGTAGCGAAGCGCTTTGCGATTCAAAGTCTATCTTGTTTAGAAAAAACAAGGCAGATACATAGGAGCAAGAAATCTCCTAAATGGAGATTTCGAAGCGGAGTAAAACCAAAGAAAAAGTACGCTTTCGAGAGAAGAAAATAGCGTCATCTCACTTATTTAAAAACCAACATGACTTGAATCCACAGCGGATTAATCCTAGAAAAAGTCAATCTGACCCGCAGCCTCAGCGCTTTGCAATCCAAATTCTAACTTTTTATAACATCAAATCTATAAAAAAGATTTGGATTTAGCTTTTGACTTCCCTAATCCATGTGAATTTATCAATTCCAAAACAATACACATTAGCATAAAATGCTGGCTCATTATTTTCTAAAAGCATTTGTCTCTCCAAGATTTGAAATAATAATTATGGAAAATATGGGCTGGTATTTTTTTACCCAAAAGGAGCTAGAAATGAAAATTTTAAAAGAAAATAAATCTTCCCTAATACTATTACTGTCGATGTTTATTGGAGCTATTCTAGGACTTATCTTAGGAGAATCTGCAAAGAGCCTTCAAGGAGTAGCCAATATCTTCCTAAATCTCTTGTATGTATCAATAGTTCCAATGATTTTCACATCAATTGTATCTTCGATTACTGGGATGAAGACTACCAAGACTATCGGAAAGATATTAGGACTCATGTTTATTATATTTATTATTACAGGATTATTTGCAGCAATTTACATGCTTGTCTTTACTCAAATATTTGACCCAAACAAGAATGCTGTCCTTAATTTCAAGGATTTTGAAATAGAGAAGAGTCCCAGTATCGATTTTCTCGCCATGCTTACAGTGGATGATTTTTCTAAATTACTTTCCAGGGAAAATCTGATGGCCCTTATAGTCTTTTCCTTCTTCGTAGGACTTGCTATTTCTAAGCTTGCTGATGAGGCAAGGCTTGTAAAGGACTTTATAGACCAATCCTCTAAGGTCGTTACAAAGATTATATCATATATAATGAAGCTTGCTCCAATTGGCTTGAGTGCATATTTTGCAGTCCTTTTAGGAGAAAATGGCAAACAGATTGTAGGTCCCCTATCAAGGACAATCCTGATATTTGCCCTTGCTTCAATCATATATTTCTTCTTTGTAAACTTCATCATGGCCTTTATCGGGGGAGGACTTAAATCTTGCAAAAGGCTATTTACATACATGTGGCCACCAGTTCTTACAGCCTTTGGGACAAGTTCCTCTGCGGCAGCCCTTCCTCCAAATCTTGAGGCAGGAAGAAAAATTGGAATCAGAGAAGATGTGAATTCAATAGTCCTTCCCATAGGGGCAAATCTCCACAAGGATGGAACGGTCTTGATTCAAATAATAAAGATTGCCCTCTTGTGCCCTATATTTGGCATAGACTTACTAGATCCTTCTAATCTCTTGACAGCTATAGCAGTATCAGTCATAGCCTCATCAGTTATGGGGGCAGTTCCAGGAGGAGGCTATACTGGAGAGATATTCCTCATATCAGCCTTTGCCTTCCCTCAAAGCTCGATTCCAATCATGGTCCTAATAGCAACCATAGTAGACCCCCTAGCCACAGCTATCAACACAAGTACAGACCTTGGGGTTGCTATGATAGTAGAAAGATTTGTAAAATAAAGTAGGGGGCTGTTGCAGAATGAATAAATCGTACTGTTATCGTTAGAAGAACCTCCACGGAAAGTCTCACTAAGCCGACGGGCTAATCGACTCCATCAGTCGGCAGGCAGCAATAGGCCTACCGGCCAGGAGAGGTAAAATTTCCTAAGAGAACCTTCTAACGATAGTACGATGATTATTCATAGTTTTGCAACAGCCCCTTTTACGTAAAATCTTTTCTATTTTTCTGTACGAATATCGTGTTTATAGTCATAGGGACAGGGTAAGTGAATAAGGTGGGGGCTTTATGAAATAAAACTTAAAGCCTTAAATTAAAATAATAGGGGAAGATTAATTATGGATAGATTAAATGAAGAAAATTTAGATAGGATTATCGATGAATTGCTTAAGGGTGATGAAACATCTACAGAGGAGAAAAAAATCTTATTTAGATACAAGAAAAACCATGATAAAAGCTTTATGAATAGGGTCCATTATCTTAAGGAAGATCTTTCAATCCTAAATCTAGAAAAAGGCATAGCTAATGGCCTAAGCCCTAATGTTTTTAATTTATACAAGGAATTAATAAGACAGCATCCCAAGACTGGACCTGCATCAATATTTAATGGACTGATAAAGTGAAATATCCATAATTTAGAAATGCTTCTAAGCCATGAATATCTTAAAATTAAAAGCAGGAGGTCTAACTTATCTCAAATCGAAAATTGACGAAACAAGTTAGCTTATAAGCTCCTGCTTTTTTAATCTTTATTTAATTGTCTCTACATCTGAGATCTTGTATGGGGTGTGTTGGTAGACATAGTGGTTAATCCAGTTGTTAAAGAATATGTATCCAGTTGACCTCCATCTCTGGATAATTTTTTTATTTGGATCATCGTCTAGATAATAGTTTTCGGCAGGCTTGGTCCCAAGTCCCTTTTTTATGTCCCTCCTATATTCATCATCTAGGGTATTAGTATCGTATTCTAGATGATTTAGGTTAAAGACAAATCTGTTGTCGATACTCTTAATTATAGTAGATCCCATCTTATCATCGGCTAGGAGGACTTTAAGCTTTGGAATTCTTTCGACTTCTTCCTTTCTGATTGTCTTATATCTTGAGTTTGGCATATAAAAGCTATCGTCAAAGCCCAGAAAGAGAGGATCGGAGCTTTGCTTATAGTACCTGTTAACTGTAAATATTTTCTTATCCAAGGAGTCGATATTCACACCGTAGTAATAATCAAGGGCTGCTATGGCAGACCAGCAGATGAAAAGAGTCGAGTAGACATTTTTCTTTGCAAATTCAAATATTTTTTTAAGCTCCTCCCAGTAGATTATATCGTCGTAGGCCTTATGCTCTAGGGGAGCTCCGGTTATGATTAGGCCGTCGTATTTTTTATCCTTTATTTCTTCATAGCTTACATAAAACTTCTCCAGATGTTTTTGATAATTCGAAGACTTGTAGCTTGCCATCGCTATCAAGTCTATTTCGATTTGGAGGGGAGTGTTTGAGATTAGTCTTAAAAGCTGAACTTCTGTTTCCTTCTTGGTAGGCATGAGATTAACTATGCCGATCTTAAGGGCCCTTATATCCTGTGACTTGGCCCTATTTTCTTCCATGGTGAATATGTTCTCTTTGCCGAGAGTTTCTTTGGATATTAAATATTCTGGTATTATTACTGGCATCTTATCTCCTTACAGCCTTATCTAGGGCTTGGATTATATCTTCGATTAGATCATCCGCATCTTCTATTCCTATTGAAAGTCGGATTAGGCTCTTTGATACTCCAACCTTTTCGAGCTCTTCATCAGATAGTTGCCTGTGAGTAGAAGAAGCTGGGTGGAGGGCAAGGCTTCTTACATCTGCCACATGGACAGCGAGCGTGATTAGGTTAAGAGAGTCGATGAATTTGCTAGCCTCATCTCTTCCTCCTTTTATCTCAAAAGATACGACGCCAGAGCCTCCCTTAAGATATTTCTTGGCATAAGGATATGATGGGGAGGATTCTAGGAAAGAGTAGGAAACAGATTTTACCTTTTCATTATTTTCAAGAAATTGTGCGACCCTTAGGGCATTTTCTGAATGTTTGTTCATTCTCAAAGCTAGGGTATCAAGGCCTAGAATTGTGAGAAAGGCGTTTTGTGGAGAGATAACCGCTCCGAAATCTCTTAGTCCAACTGTCCTAAGTCTTGCCCCGTAAGCAGCGTTTTTAAATTGTTCAGCAAAGATAAGTCCGTGGTAGGATTCATCAGGCTTGGTAAGTCTATTAAAATCTCCCTTTTCCCAATCAAAGTTTCCAGAATCTACAATAAGACCACCAAGGGCTGCTGCGTGACCATCTATATATTTAGAAGATGAGTAAGTTACAATATCGCAACCGAAATCAATTGGCCTAAGAAGGACAGGGGTTGCTAGGGTATTGTCTAGGATCAATGGAATATTATGCTCGTGGGCAATATCTGCATAGGATTTTATATCTAGAACACTTGCCTTAGGATTTGATATAGTTTCTCCAAAAACTAGCTTTGTTTTATCATCAATGGCAGCCCTAAGCTCATCCAAGTCGTTGTAATTTACAAATTTAGTTTCTATGCCCAAATCCTTTAGGGTACTTGCAAAAAGGTTGTAAGTTCCTCCATAAATATTATTTACAGCGACTATATTATCTCCAGCCTTGGCTATATTTAGGACAGCTAGTAGGTTGGCGGCTTGTCCTGATCCTGTCCCTACTGCACACACTCCTCCGTCAAGGTCGGCTATCTTCTTCTCTAGGGCATCTATAGTAGGATTTCCAAGCCTAGTATAGAAAAATCCACTTTCCTTTAGGTCAAATAGGTCAGCAATCTCACTTGTCTTCTCGTAAGAAAATGTAGTTGACTGAACTATTGGAGGGAGGTTGCTCTCTCCATTTTTTGCTTCATAACCTGCTCTGACACATGCTGTATCGATGTTTTTGTATTTACTCATAATAGTAACTCCTTAAATAAATTTCATAAAATTTATATAAAAAAAGTCCCTAGGTCAAAAGACCTAAGGACGAAAATCCGTGTTACCACCTTAATTTAATATATGCTCACACATATAAACTTATCAGGTACAAACATACCCTTGCTTTGTAACGTAAGCTAACGTAGACCTCTAATATCGAAGCCTCCTAGATAAAGACCATCTTCATACAACTTCCATCTACTTCTTTCACCAAAACGAAGCTCTCTGTAATCAAGTCCTTGTACTACTCTTCTTTATATAAAGTTTATGATAATTCAATTATATTACTAATTATTGAAATGTCAACTGCAAAAATAATCCCAAGTTGTATAATCTATATTAGAAGAGTTAAGGAGGCTTTATGACGAAAGTATATGACTTTACAGTTTTAGATAAAGATGATAAGGAAATATCCCTTAGTAAATATGAGGGAAAGGTTCTTCTAATAGTAAATACAGCTACCCACTGTGGTTTTACCAAGCAATACGACGCCCTCGAAGCCTTGTATGAGAAATATAAGGATCAAGGTTTTGAGATTTTGGACTTTCCTTGCAATCAATTTGCAAATCAAGCTCCAGAATCTGACGAGGAGATAGATTCTTTCTGTGCCCTAAACTTTGGGACAAGTTTTGATAGGTTTAAGAAAATCGACGTCAATGGGGAAAATGAAGACCCGCTTTACACTTTCCTTAAGGAAGAAAAGAAAGGACTTGGAAAAGCCATCAAGTGGAACTTTACTAAGTTTTTGATAGATAGAGATGGAAATGTAGTAGCACGCTTCGGATCAAACAAGAAGCCAGAGAATATGGAAAAAGATATAGAGAAATTGTTAGGATAGGAAAATGGACAAATTTGTAAAACTAGCTTTCGATTCCTTAAAGCATTATCTAGATACAGGAAAATATCTCGACAAGTACGATGAGGAATTTGAAGATAACCACAACGGTGTAATCATAGAAATAAAAATGAGAGATAAGAGAGAAAGGGCAGGATCAATTTATCCAACCAGGAAAAACATAGGCCTAGATATAATCAATGAGACAGTAAATCTCGGAATTTTCAACAATGCCTTGGCTATCAGAAAGGATGAACTAGACGATATTTATATTCAAGTTCTTGAGATTAATAAGGTAAAACCTATTGCCAAAATCGAAGACTTCGGAGTCTATCACGGCCTCTTACTAAATTATAACAACAACCCTGTTATAGTTTATAGAAATGACTACGAAAGCGACTATCAGATGTATGAGGATGCCAAGGACAGGGCCAATATCGACGAGTTTGATGTTTATAACTTAGAGAAGTTTAAGATAGTTAGACACATATAGGAATTAATATTTGACAAAAAACAGTCTTAGTATTATATTATAATATAAATATGACGTTAAGAAGAAGAGTAGCCCTCTATCAATCTAAAAGAGAGGCAGGTTAGGTGAAAGCTGCTAGAGGCGTTTTGGGTGAAGATCATCTTCTAGTCTAATAAATGAATTAGTAGTTTATTACGTTACAATTGCGTTAAATTGTCTATTAAAACGGTGGACCGTCCTTTTTAAGGACGGTTTTATTTTTTAGAAATTAAAGGAGTTATTGATGGCAGAATTTAAATCTTTAGACAGTAAAGATGTTAGGAAAAGAGAAGGAGAAGTAGAAAAGTATTGGCAAGAGATAGACCTACTTGATGAGACTTTCAAAACCCGTGAGGGAGCCTGCGAATACATAATCTACGACGGACCTCCAACAGCAAATGGAAAGCCAGGAATCCACCACGTTATCGCTCGTACCCTTAAGGATATGACAAGCAGATACAAAAACATGCAAGGCTTTAAGGTCCTAAAAAAGGCAGGTTGGGACACCCACGGTCTTCCTGTAGAAATAGAAGTAGAAAAGACCCTAGGCTTTCATGACAAAAACGATATAGAAGAATA
Organism: Anaerococcus sp.; assembly: GCF_030825785.1. GTDB lineage: Bacteria > Bacillota > Clostridia > Tissierellales > Peptoniphilaceae > Anaerococcus. Next base: position 4,302 of record NZ_JAPJPG010000001.1, on the reverse strand, counting down.
CGGAATAGAAAAGTTTAACAAGCTATGTAAGGAATCTGTCTGGAAATACTCAGACCTTTGGAGAGAGATGTCAGATAGGATGGCCTATCTCTACAACATGGATGATCCTTATATCACAATGGATAACGACTATGTAGAAACTGAATGGTACCTCCTAGATAAGGCCTTCAAAAATGGCTATATCTACGAGGGAGCAAAGGTTATGCCATACTGTCCACGTTGTGGTACAGGTCTTGCAAGCCACGAGGTTGCCCAAGGCTACCAAATGGATAAGACCATAACCCTTACAGTTAAATTTAAGAAAAAGGGAACTGACAACGAGTACTTCCTAGCATGGACCACAACTCCATGGACCCTCCCATCAAACGTGGCCCTATCTGTTCACCCAGAGCTTACTTACGCTAAGCTTTACGTAGCAGAGGAAGATTCTTACTATTATTGTGCCAAATCTCTAGCTGAAAATCTTATGGGAGAAAGAGAATACGAAGTCGTAGAAGAATTCCCAGGCAAGGATATGGAATATTGGGAATATGAGCAACTTATGCCATTTGTAAATGTAGGAGATGATAAGGCCTTTATCGTAACCCTTGCCGACTACGTTTCTGCAGAAGATGGTACAGGTATAGTTCACTCCGCTCCAGCCTTTGGTGAGGACGACTACCAAATAGGAAGAAAATATGGACTTGCCTTTGTCCAACCAGTTGACCTTGAAGGTGCATTTACAGAAACTCCTTGGAAGGGTGAATTTATCTTTGATACAAACGAAAAAATCTGGAGACATCTCCAAGAAGAAGGCAAGGTATTTAACAAACAAACTATAGAGCACAACTACCCACACTGCTGGAGATGCCACACACCACTAGTATATTATGCAAAACCATCCTGGTATATAGAAATGAGCAAGTTCTCAGATGCCATGGTAGAAAACAACAAAAGCGTAAACTGGTACCCACAAACTATAGGAGATAAGAGATTTGGAAACTGGATCGAAAATGTAAAAGACTGGGCTATATCTAGGTCAAGATACTGGGGAACTCCACTAAATATCTGGAAGTGTGACGAATGCGGGCACACAGATACAGTTGGATCAAGAGCCGAGCTAAAGGAACGTGCTATAGAGGACATATCAGAAGATATAGAACTTCACAGACCATATGTAGATAACGTATCTATCAAATGTGATAAGTGCGGAGGCACCATGCATAGGGTTCCTGACGTAATCGACGTTTGGTTTGACTCAGGAGCAATGCCATTTGCCCAACTTCACTATCCGTTCGAACACAAGGAAGACTTTGAAGAATACTTCCCAGCAGACTTTATCTGTGAAGGAATCGACCAAACAAGAGGCTGGTTCTACTCACTAATGGCAATATCTACCATCACAATAGGCAAGGCACCTTACAAAAACGTCCTAGTAAACGACCTTGTAGTAGATAAGAACGGTCAAAAGATGAGTAAATCCAAAGGAAACACCCTTGACCCATTCGCCCTCTTTGATAAATACGGGGCAGATGCCGTAAGATTCTACTCACTTTATGTATCTCCACCATGGATGCAAACCAAGTTTGACGAAAAGGGCCTAATCGAAGTTAAGAATAACTTCTTTAGAACATTCGAAAATGTCTACAACTTCTTCGGCCTCTACGCTGAAACAGACAAATTAAGTTCAGAAGAAATAGCAGGATTTAGCGACCTAAAACTTGAAAAAATAGATAAATGGCTCTACTCCAAACTAAATACCCTAATCAAAAACTACACAGAAGCAATGGACGCCTTTGACTACAACAAGGTAGTTCACATGATTTCAGACTTCGTAGTAGAAGATTTATCAAACTGGTATATCAGAAGAAATAGAAAGAGATTCTGGAACTCAGAGCTTACAGATAGCAAGAAAGCAGTGTACAAGACTACATTTGACGCAATCCTTACAATATCCAAGCTAATCGCTCCAATCACACCATTTATAGCTGAAGAAGTCTATAGATCGCTTACAGGAGAAAAGACTGTTCATACAACACTTATCCCTAAGGCAGACGAGAAAATGATCGATACAGACCTTGAAGAAAGCATGGACCTTGTAAGAAAGATAGTTAACCTAGGTAGGGCTTCAAGAGAGAAAGAATCAATCAAAGTTCGTCAACCTCTAGCTAAAATCATAGTAGACGGAGCCTACAAGGAAAAAATCTCAGACCTTAAAGGCTTAATCAAAGAAGAGCTAAACATAAAGGATGTCGACTTCGAAGATGACCTATCAGATTTCATGGACTACTTCCTAAAACCAGACTTTAGGGTAGTAGGAAGAATCTTCCAATCCAAGGTCAACGACTTCGCCAAATTCCTAGCATCCACCGATGCCAAGAAGTTCATAGAAGCTGTTGAAGATAAGTCTCAAGAAATCACCCTAGGAGATGAGACTTACGAAGTCACAAAAGACTATCTCGATATCAGAATCTCTGCCAAAGAAGGATTCGATGTAGAAATGGACGGAAATGTCTTCGTAATACTCGATACAGAAATCACTGAAGACCTCCGTGATGAGGGATATGCGAGAGAATTTACCTCCAAGGTTCAAAACATGAGAAAAGATAGTGGATTTGAAGTAACAGATAGAATCAATATCTACTACCAAGCAGACGATGAACTAAACAAATCTCTAGAGAAATTCAAAGAAGAAATTACAAAAGAAACTCTAGCAGATAAGTTCGAAAGAAAAGACCTCACAGGTGAAGAAATCGAACTAAATGATAAGACAGTAAAAATTGAGCTTGAGAGATTATAAACTTAGGATCTATCATTTATAATATGGAGTAAATTCCTTAAAACTAATGAAATTAAGTCGGCATGAAGAAATTAAACTTTGTGCCGATTTTTTTTATATAAATTCATATAATAGTTGAAATGGAACTAAATTGTTTGCATATTTAATCTTGAGTATATAGTCTTTGTATTTAATAGTATTATTGAGATCTATATTAAAATAGATAGTAAAATAGATAGTGATGATAGTACATAAAGTAATAATATTTTCAAATATTATATAATAAAATAGATTTATAAATCTTTTGTTTTATAGTCTTTCTTTGCTCATGAATGATATAATGATTCATAAGAAGAGTATTAATCGACATATTCTCAAATAAACGGCTTTTATACATACTGACTACTTAAGCTATGTGCAAACAATAGTATTTATTAAAGACTTGGAAGGAGTTTTGTGATGATAGATTCATATAGACTAGACAATAAAAATATATTAAAAGGGAAGTGGGCTACTTCTTTAAGTGAGTTGATTTCAGATGATGGGATTCTATCTGATAAGGCTGTGTCGGGTAATTTAGAATTGAATAATGGGAAAATAACTTTAGATTTAAATGGAAGGTTAGCAGGTGTTCCATTGAGCCATATTGATGAAATTGAAAAAATATATGGGTACTTAAGTAATAATCTGTATGTAGTCTTAGAAAGATGTTATTTTACTAGCCAAAATATTATTTCTAATGGATATAATGTTGAGAGATATATTTCGAATTATGCATATATAATTTCATTACCTAATAATGATTTATCATTTCTTAAGGACAAAGATGTTTGTGCAACTAGAACCAAGTTTAGCTTCTCTTATCTAGATGATTGGTATAATATTGATCCTCCTGTATTAAACGATAATACTAGTAGAGACTCTTTTTCTATAAAATACGTTAATGAATATTCTAATAAAAACAGTTTTAATATTTTAAATAATGAATTTACTATAAAAATTAAGAGAGATATTAGGAGAATTTATAAAGTTAATAAAGATTCTACTGTTAAAATGAATTATTATATAGAAGTTATATCAAATAATTATGAAGCGAAAACTATTAGTGAGTTCTATGAAATCTCACAATGGTTTATGAGAATGATTGATTATTTATCCCAATCTAAAAGAAAATTTTTACACTTCAAATTTTATCTAGAAGATGAAAATAATAAATTTAAATCTATATCTTTAGAAAATGGAGATTATGCTTATGTGTATCCAATATATTATGGTCAGTATATATTTCCTCAATTAGATGCGCAAGCACAAGAACCAAAATTTTATTCATTGAGGTTGAGTGATATAAAAGAAGATTTAGAAACTATAATTTGCAGTTGGTTTAAATGTAAAGAGAAACTTAGACCTATAATAGATTTATATATCCAAAATAATATTCCTAGCTTAGATATAGAAAGTATTCTTGTAAATCAAACAAGAATGATGGAAATATTTTATAATAATTTATTTAATAGTTCTAGAGAAATAAAAAATAAATATACATC
>NZ_JAPJPG010000031.1 GCF_030825785.1 Anaerococcus sp. | reverse complement strand
GCTTAATAGGGACAAATCCTAAGAAAAAATTTGTAAGCTTAGATTTTATCCACATAAAAATATTAAATTATCGCCAAAAATATAGTTTTACATATACTTTTACACAGCTAATTATACTACAAACAAGCGATTTAATCAACTTATCCACATTTTTTATTATTTTTTTGGGAAAACTTATTTTTAGAGTTTATAAAAGTCAAAATTTGAAGTGGATATGTGGATAAGTCTGTGTATTTATTTAATTTTCTTCATACTTTTTTCAAAAATCACTAATTTAAGCTAAAAACAAAATAGATAATCGATCATTTTTAAATTTTATTCATGAGAAAATTTTGTTTATAACTTGTGTAAAAATATTCTATCCCCAATTATATCCACATTGAAAATTTATACAGTATAGCCCTGAAAGATGACTATTTATTCAAGGTGTAAATGCATAAATTATCCATAAGGAAATAAAGCTTGTTTAATAGAATATTTTTTGCCTATATATCTTGACAGATTAGCTTTATTTCAATATAATAGTATGAGTCAAAAAAAGAGTAGGAGGTGTAAGCATGAAGAGAACTTATCAACCAAATAGAAGAAAGAGATCTAAAGATCACGGCTTTAGAAAAAGAATGTCAAGCCCAGGCGGTAGAAGAGTACTTAAAGCTAGAAGAAGAAAAAACAGAAAAAGATTATCTGCTTAGGCTAAAATAGTAATATATAGATTAGAGAGAGGGCCTTTTTTAAGGCTCTTGTTTATATGTATTTTAGATTTTTAATATGGAAAAAAGAATTAGTTTAAGAAAAGATTTAGATTTTCAAAGAGTATACAAGAAAAACAAAGCTTTCTATAATAGGGATTTCACTGTACTTATCAAAAACAACGGCCTAAACCATCCTAGATTTGGAATTACTATTAGCAAAAAAATCGGAAAGGCTAACCAAAGAAATTCACTAAAAAGGAAGTTAAGAGAGATTCTTAGGCTTAATTATGCTTCTATAAATGGAGTAGATATAGTAATTATTCCTAAGAAACATACGACAGATTTTACTTATGAAAAATTAAAAAAAACCTTGGGTCATGTTTTGAGTAAGGCTTTTAAGAAAAAGATAGTCTATTATGGTAAATAGATTCTTTATTAGACTTATTAAGTTTTACCAAAAGTTTATTTCTCCCCAATTAGGGCCTTCCAAGTGCAAGTTCTACCCGACTTGTTCCCAATATGCACTGGAAGCTTTCAGAAAATACGGGTTTTTGAAAGCGTTTATCAAGTCTTTTTGGAGAATATTAAGATGCAATCCATTCTCTAAGGGTGGGTATGATCCGGTAGATTAAATAAAATAGATGGAGTTTATATGATTAAGTTTATAGCCGGCATTTTAGGTCAGCTTATGAGATGGATATATGATTATCTCGCGGCGAATTTTACAGAACCTACAAATGTTAGTTTTTATGCCATAGCGATAGTAATAATGACTTTGCTTGTGAGTCTTTTAATTATACCAATGACCGTTAGCCAACAAAAACAAGCTGAAAGAACTAAGGTTTTCAAGCCAAAGATGGAAGAAATCCAGAAAAAATATGGCTACGACCAACAGATCATGCAACAAAAGATGCAAGAACTATATAAGGAAGAAGGAGTTACTCCTGGTCTTTCTGGTTGTCTTGTAATGATAATCCAAATCCTTATACTTTTTGGATTGTTTAGAATGATGAGCGATACAACTAAATATGTATTCCCAGAAGGCCTTGATAATATCAGAACCAATTTCTACTGGGTACCAGACCTACTTGGGAAAGATCCATATTGGTTCGGTTTACCACTACTTACATCTTTATCCCAAGTTGGTGTACAACTTTTCTCAATGAAGACCAATCCACAAATGCAACAAGCAGGAGGGGCAATGGGAGGAATGAATAACATGCTTTTACTCATGCCTTTGATGTACTTCTTTGTATTTAAGGGACTTCCTGCAGGTTTACCACTATATTACACCCTAAGTTCTTTATTTAGATTAGTAATAATGGTTATAATGCATTTTTCAATGAGAAATAAAAAAATGGAGTTAGAAAATGAAAAAGTCAATAATTAAAAGTGCCAAAACAAAAGAGCAAGCAATAGATTTTGCTCTAGAAGAAATTGGCAAGAGTCGAGATGAAGTAGAAGTTGAGATTATTGAAGAAGAATCTACTGGATTTTTAGGTATTATTGGAAGTAAGGATGCAGTAGTAAGAGTTAGTTACGAAGAAGATATCAAAGAAGCCCTTTCTAATCTAGAAAGAGAAATCGAAGATACTAAATTCACGGCAAATGAAGATTATAGCGAAGAAGAAGAGCTTATAGAAAAAGAAGAAGCTGTAGCTGTTTCTGAAGTAACAGATATCAAAGAAGAAGTAAAAGCAGAAGAAAAGACAGAGCCAGTTAATTATGGCAAGGCTAAACAAAAGGCAGATATAGATAAGTTCTATGAGGCAAAAGACCTCTTAGAGAGAATCCTCCTAGCTATGCATTTCGAAGATGTCACAGTTATAGGAGATCTTGAGGGTAATATCATAAAGCTTGAAGCTAAGGTTTCGGAAAAAGATACAGGAATTGCTATAGGAAAGTCTGGTTCAACCTTAGATGCGATTGAACTTATAATTAGAAAAGCTCTAGATTCAAGAAGAAACAATGTTAGAATTAATATCGATATCAACTCATACAAGAAAAGAAGAGATGAGAAAATAATAGATCTTGCGGCAGATACTGCGAGGAAAGTCCAAAGAAGTAAGAAATCTTGGAACTTAAGATATATGAATTCCTATGAGAGAAGACTTGCACACGAGGAGATAAGCAAACATCCGAATGTATCAAGTCACTCAGAAGGAAATGATCCTAAAAGATATGTTGTAGTTGACTATGTAGAATAAGCTTGTGACTTTTCACAGGCTTTTTTATTGTAAAAAAATAGGTATATTTTTTACAATAAAAAAGCCGGTTTATCCGGCTTTTAAAATGTTTCATGTGAAACTTCTTCGAATTTAGAATGGTTACCTGAGTGAACCTTAACAGGATCCATGGTTAGTCTTGCGATGTTATATGCATGGTCTCCAGTTCTTTCCATTGTTGATAATATATCGTTAAATACATATGAAGCGATGCTTGTCATATCTTCACCATTGGCGAGTCTCTTGTAGTGAGACTTTCTTAGAGTAGTCTCCATAAGGTCAAGAGCTGCCTCGTCTTCACCGAGTCTTCTAAATACGGCTTGATCTTTGCTATCGAAAACTTCTATAGCGCTAACGAAGTTATTGATTACTAAATCATATATATCTTCCAAGTCTGATAAGGCTTCGTCGTTATAACTTGCGTTAGATTCATAAATTTCTTCATAGTATTCACCCAAATTTTGGGCGAGGTCTGAGATTCTTTCTACATTTATTTGTATCTGTAAGTAGTTTTGTACTTCAACTTCCAAATCCATTGGACCAGTGCTTTGAGCTATAGCCAAAAGATAGGATTGGATTTTGGTATCCATATCATTTACAATAGATTCTGCTTGATTAGCTGTTTCTAAATATTTTCTGTCTTTTTCCAATAAATAAAGCTTTGTTTGCTTTATTGTCTCTAGGGCAACCTTAGATTCTTTTAGGATTGCAGCCTTTATCTGATCAAGAGCAGCCACAGGGAAAGTTTCTATTAGCTTATTATCTAGCTCTATATCTCCAAGATCAGAGAATATAGAATCCTTGCCAGGAATAAGCTTTCTTAATAACTTACCTACGTATTTTACAATAGGTAGGAATAAGATCATACCTATGAAGTTAAAGGTAAAATGACCTACTGCTATTGTCATCAACTTGTTTGTTCCCAAGAAATCTGCTATTGTTCTTACTAGGCTTTCGTAAGGATTTAAGAAAATCAAAAATATTACTGATATTAGCACATTAAAAAGCACATGGAAAGTGGAAGTTCTTCTAGCTGAAAGTGATCCACCAAGAGAGGCTAGGATAGCCGTTATACATGTACCTATATTTGCACCAAACATTAATGCTAGGGCAAGCTTTAAATCTATGGCCCCTGAAGCAAATAAAGACTGAGTAATACCTATAAAGGCAGATGATGATTGAATTAAGGCTGTAAGGCCCGCTCCGATTATTACTGCTAGTATTGGGTTTTTGGCCATATTTGCTACGACTTTTTCAAAACCTTCTATATTACTTAACTCTGATAGGGATGATCCCATCATTTCAAGTCCTATAAATAGTAGGCCAAATCCTACCAAAATTTCCCCGATATATTTATTTCTTCTTTTTGCTGAAAACATCGTTATAACAACACCTATTAGGGCGATGAAGTACGATAGATATCCTAAGTCGAAACCGATCAATATAGATGTAACGGTTGTACCAATATTTGCACCTAAAATGACACCTATAGCCTGTTCGAGACTCATAACTCCTGCTCTTACAAAACTTATGGCTATAACTGTCGTCGCTGATGAGGATTGGATTAAACCGGTTATGACTATACCAACTAAAACTCCCATTATCGGATTGGAAGTGTATTTCTCTACATATCCTCTTAGCTTAGGGCCTGCAAAATTTGTAAGGGCATCTCCCATTAGGGATATACCGAATAGGAATATGGCCAGACCTCCTGCTATGAGATTCCACTGTAGAGAGCTTAATGATTGTAGTTGCATAATCCCTCCAAAAATTTGTATTATGTATCTAATATATCATATAGGAGGAAATTTTTCTACAAAATTTTCATATAATCTTATAAATATTGACAAATCAGGATTTTCCACTATAATTCTTATGTTACAAACCACTAGTCAAAGTAGTGTATATTTAAAGGAGTAATTATGGAAGAAAGAACAATTGCTGCAATATCTACTCCATCCGGGACTGGTGGCATATCCATAGTCAGGATGAGTGGAAGTAAGTCTTTTGATATCATTAGTCGACTATTTTGCCCTATTAACGGAAGGGGGCTCGACAAAGATAAGGATAATCGAAAGATGCGCTATGGAGTTATTAAAGATAATGAAGGCGAAACAATAGATGAGGTAATGGTATGCTTTATGAAAGGACCCTCTACCTATACTAAAGAAGATATCTGTGAGATTAACTGTCATGGATCTTTTGTATCTGTCAAAAAAATTTTAAATCTCTTGTTAGATGAAGGCTGTGACATGGCAGAGGCAGGAGAATTTACTAAAAGGGCCTTTCTCAATGGAAGAATAGACTTATCACAAGCAGAAGCTGTCTTGGATATAATAAACTCTACTAATGAGCTAAGTCAGAAAGAAAGCATTCATCAATTGCAAGGATCAGTTAGAGGGAAGATTCTATCTATTAGACAGGACCTATTGGAAGCTCTATCAAGATTGGAATATTCTATTAATTTTACAGAAGATGGGGAAGACTTACCACCGGATGAGATAATTACCTATATGGAAAAAGCTAAAGCTAGAATAGAAAAGCTTTTAAACACTTCTAACAAAGGAAAAATCTTAAGAGATGGAATAAATACAACTATTATAGGTAAGCCAAATGTAGGGAAATCTTCCTTACTAAACAAATTGCTAAAGGAAAATCGTGCTATAGTAACAGATGTTCCAGGCACTACAAGAGATCTTATTACAGAATACATTTCTTTTGGAGATTTCACCCTAAAAATCAATGATACAGCTGGCATTAGAGAGACTGATGACTTAGTAGAGAAAATCGGAGTGGACAAGTCTATAGAGCTTATTGATGAATCTGATTTAATTATTGCAATCTTTGATACATCTAGGACTTTCGATAGAGAAGATGAGAAAATCCTAGACTTAATCGAGGGAAGAAATGCTATTATCATCCTAAACAAGACTGACCTTGAAGATCAATTCACTTATGACTTCGATCAAGTAACTATAAGGACTTCTATGGCCAAAGATGAAGGAATAGATAAGCTGGAAGAAGCCATTACCGAAATGTTTAATACCAAAGATATAAAAAGAGAGTCAGTTCTTATAACTAACACTCGTCACGAAAGACTCTTGAAAGAAGCCTCCAAAAAGCTAAGCGATTCATTAAAAGATATCAAAATAGGAATCCCACTGGATGCTTGTGAGGTCGATCTAAGAGGAGCGTATGACGATTTGGGCCTTATCATAGGTGAATCTGTTTCGGACGAAATAATGGATAAAGTATTTAAGGAGTTTTGCGTTGGAAAATAAATATAAAGCAGGAAGCTACGATGTGGTAGTAGTGGGAGCAGGACATGCTGGTTGCGAAGCGTCTCTTGCCGCCTCAAGACTGGGACTTAAGACACTAGTTCTAACAACAAGCATGGAGTCGATTGCAGATATGCCATGTAATCCCAACATAGGAGGTACTGGAAAAGGACATATTGTAAGAGAAATTGATGCCATGGGTGGACAGATGGCCCTAAATATTGACAAGACCTTCATACAATCTAGAATGCTTAATACGAGCAAGGGACCAGCAGTTCACTCTCTACGTGTCCAGGCAGATAAGAGGCTTTATCACGAAGAGATGAAAAAGACTCTTGAGAAAGAAGTTGACCTATTCGAACAAGAAGTAGATAAGATAAATTATGAAGACGGCAAGATTGTTTCATGTGAAACAGTAGAAGGAGCAATCTTTGAAACAAAAGCTCTTATAATTGCTACGGGAACTTATCTTAACGGAAAAATCCTTATAGGAGAATATGAAAAAGTATCAGGTCCACATGGCCTTTCAGCTGCAACCTATCTATCTGATTCATTAGAGGAGATGGGTTTTAAGCTTAGAAGATTTAAGACCGGAACTCCAGCTAGGGTAGATAGAAAAAGTCTACATTTAGAGAAAACTGAAATTCAAAAAGGAGACGATGAGATTATTCCATTTTCTTTCCTTAATGAAGGTAGAGACTTCTCAGATAAATGCCAGGAAAATTGTTATCTTACCTATACAAGGCCTGAGACAAAACAAATAATAATGGATAATCTCGATAGGTCGCCTATATATGGAGGCCATATCAAAGGAGTAGGACCTAGATATTGTCCTTCTATCGAAGATAAGATGGTGAGGTTTCCGGATAGGGATATCCATCAAGTCTTTATTGAACCAGAGGGACTTGCTACAGATGAGATGTATATACAAGGGGTATCTTCGTCCCTACCTCAAGAAATTCAGTTTGATTTCTACAAAACTATAATTGGTCTTGAAGATGTCAAAATTATGAGACCAGCCTATGCTATCGAATACGACATGATAGATACTAGAAATCTCTATAGAACTTTGGAATCAAAAGATTATGAGGGTCTATATTTTGCCGGACAAATTAATGGATCTAGTGGATATGAAGAAGCAGCTGGCCAAGGGCTCATAGCAGGAATTAATGCAGCCCTTAAAATTAAGGGAGAAGATCCTTTTATCCTAGATAGGTCTGATGGATATATAGGAGTTCTAATAGATGACTTGGTTACAGAAGGTACTAAAGAGCCATATAGGATGATGACTTCTAGATGTGAATATAGATTAACTATGAGACAAGACAATGCCGACCAGAGACTTACAGAAAGAGCCTACAAGATAGGGATAGTAAGTGAAGAGAGATATCAAAAAATGGTTGAGAAAAGATCTGCTATTGATAAAGAGATAGAAAGACTTAAAACTGTTATGCTCACTCCAAAAGAAGAAACAAACAAAAAACTAGAAGATTTAGGAACTACTCCTCTAAATAATGGTATGAGCCTTCATGATCTACTAAAAAGACCAGAATTAGATTATGAAAAGCTTAAAATATTCGATTCTGAAAGGCCAAATCTACCGAAGTTTCAACAGATACAAGCTCAAACAGAAATAAAATATGAAGGCTATATCAAAAAACAAATGGCTGATATAGATAAGTTTAAGAAACTAGAGGGCAAGAAGCTTAAGAAAAATATTGATTATTTCAAGATTCCTGGTTTAAAAAAAGAATCAGCAGAAAAATTAAACGAAATTCAACCAGAATCTATTGGACAAGCTTCTCGTATTTCTGGAGTATCTCCAGCAGATATCAATGTCCTATTAATTAGACTTAAGACAGGAGAGCTAGATGGATAAGGCATATAAAATGTATATGGAGTATTTATTAGAGGTAAATAGTCACACTAATCTCACGGCGATAACAGATCCCGATGAAATTGAGATCAAACATTTTAAGGATTCACTCACAATACTTGATTATATTAAAGAAGGAGATAGAGTCCTAGATATAGGAGCTGGAGCTGGATTTCCTGGAATTCCTCTGAAGATTGAAAAAGATATCGACCTTACCCTAATTGATTCTGTCAATAAAAAAGTAAAGTTTATGAATGAAGTTATAGATAAATTAGGACTTACAAATGCTAGAGCAATCCACACTAGGGCAGAAGATTTCGCAAATGAAGAAAGAGAAACATATGATGTTGTAGTCTCAAGGGCTGTTGCAAACATGTCTACCCTTTCAGAATATTGCCTTCCTATGCTTAAAGTAGGTGGAACTTTTATAGCTCTCAAGGGACCTAGGGCAGAAGAAGAATTGGAAAATGCTCAAAACGCCATAGATATTCTAGGCGGCAAAGTAATAAAAACAGATAGCTTTGATTTGGATGGCAATGAGAGGGTAAACATAGTAGTAGAAAAAATAAGGAGAACTAAGAAGAAATATCCAAGAGGAAAGAATCTACCTAAGAGATCCCCTCTGTGATGTTTCATGTGAAACGATTTATGATAGCGGTAATTTTTCTAATAGTAAATATACTTTATGATATAGGAGTCGGGATTCTTTCAGGATTAATTCTAGGAGAAGTCCAACCCCTTTACTATCTAGTAATAACTCAAGTAACTAAATTAATTTTTGTAGGAATCTTCGTAAAGTTTAGATCTGATAAGTATGAAGATAAATATGACGACGCTTATATAAACACAAAGAGTCTAAAGAATGATACTTATAAATTAGTCATCGTCGGCCTAGGTCTTGCGGGCTTTGGGAACCTATTAGTTTCAGCCATAATGAAAATTTTTGAAGATAATACTTATGTTAATAATGTGATAGAGACCTTGAATCAGGCTCTTTCATTTTCCAATAACTATGAGTATGCCTTGATGATTTTTAGTGTAGTAATACTAGCACCAATTCTAGAAGAGTATTTATTCAGAGGAATACTTTTTGCAGAGCTAAAGAAAAGTCCTAAGGCAAAGATAATAATTACGGCCCTTACTTTTGCTATCTATCACCTAAATTTAATCCAAGGACTTAACACTTTATTCATAGGTTTAGTTCTAGGATATATATTTTATTATAGAAGGAATATAAAGGAAGTCATCTTAGTTCATACGGTGAATAATTTAGTAGCGGTATTTCCTAATGAAGTCTTGGGCCTAGCTTGCATTATAGCGATAGGATTTGCCATCAAGTTTTTACTTGATTTTAGAAAAGACATAAGAAATTAAGCCGAGAGATTTAAAGGAGCTATTGTAGAATTACCATAAATTTAGAATATGGTAGAACGATTGTTCATAGTTTTGCAAGAGGCCCTTTTTTTGTGGTAAAATATAAGATAGCAAAAGGAGTAAATATGCAAGCTTTAATTTGCTCAGTAGGAACTGAGATTTTATTAGGAAATATAGTAGATACAAATTCACAATACATAGCAAGCCATCTCAAAGACATGGGAATCAATGTTTATAAGATGATTACTGTCGGAGATAACTTCGATAGACTTAAGGATGTCTTAAATGAAGTAGAAGGATTTTATGATTATGTCTTTATAACAGGGGGTCTTGGACCAACAGAAGACGATATAACTAAAGAAGTAGTAATGAAGGTCGCAAATAAAAATAAACTGCTAGTAGATAAAGATTCTCTTAGAGCTTTGGAAGAATATTTTTCTAAAGATGACAAAGCTATAGATATTAATAAAAAACAGGCAATATTTCCTGAAGATGCCATAATACTTAAAAATCCAAAAGGAACAGCGCCAGGTTGTATTATAGAATCTGACAAGACTAAGTTTGTACTCTTGCCAGGTCCACCTCATGAAATGACTTATATGTTTGATAAAGAAGTTGTAAAACATATCATGAAAGACTCTTTCATAAAATCTGTCACAGCAAAGACAGCTTTTCTTGGTGAATGGGATATGGCAAACAGAGTAGACCTAAGTGGTAAAAATCCTACCATAAGTCCCTATGCAACAGATAATGGATGTATATTGAGAATAACTGCAAGTGCAAAAAGTGAATCGGAAGTTGATGAACTTTTAAATAAAGGAATAGATAAAGTAAAAGATTCACTAGGAGATTATGTTATAACTTTTGAAGATAAGAGAAAAGAAGAAGTTATAATAGATATTCTTAGAGATAGAAGAGAGTTTGTCTCAACTGCAGAATCTTTTACTGGTGGATTAATAGCAAGCTCCATAATAGATATTGATGGGGCGAGTGATGTTATTAAGGAAAGTTATGTCACCTATGCTAATTCTTCAAAACATAATTTACTAAATGTTTCATATGAAACAATCGAAAAGTATGATGTAGTAAGTAGGGAAGTACTAAAGGAAATGCTTGATGGACTCTTCAATAGAACTAAAGCTGACTTAACCATAGCTACAACAGGTTATGCCCATCTTGGCAAAGTTTTCATAGGCCTTTTGTATAAGGGAGAGTATGTACTTAAGGAATATAATTTCAAAGGTGATAGAAATAGGGTTAGACTGAGAGCGAAAAACAGGGCGATTGATTTAGCCATAACTTTAATGAGAGGTAAGTATGATAGTATCAATATTTAATCAAAAAGGCGGGGTAGGTAAAACTACAAGCGTAGTAAATCTTTCAGTTGCCTTGGTAAAAGAAGGAAAGAAAGTTCTTGTTATAGATATGGATCCTCAGGCAAATACGACCACAGGCTTGGGAGTTGATAAAGAAGGGGATTCAGTTTATAATTTATTTTACGAGATTTTAGATGATAAAGAAGAAGAAAAAGAACAGAATGAAGAATTAGAAGAAGATGCAGAAGATAAAAAATCTAAAAAAGAAGCTGAAAAGAAAATTGATTTTTCCAAATATATAAAAAAGACAGATTCAGGAGTACTTCTAATTAAATCTGAGTCTTCTTTATCAGGTCTTGAGGTTGAGCTTGTAAATCTTGATCCAGTTTCAAGGACGGAAGTCTTAAAGGAAATAGTAGGAAAACTTGAAGAAGAATACGATTTTGTTTTAATTGATTGTCCACCAAGTTTGGGACTTCTATCAATTAATGCTCTTGTAGCTAGTGACTCTATAATAATTCCTATTCAGACAGAATACTATGCCTTAGAAGGGGTAAGTGAATTGATGAATACATATAAGCTCGTTAAGGATTCCTTAAATAAGGACCTTGAGATAGAAGGAGTACTTTTAACTATGTTCGATAAGAGGACAAATTTATCCTATGAAGTAGTAGAAGAAGTTAAATCATATTTTAAAAACAAGGTATTTAAGACTATGATTCCAAGAAATGTAAGGCTCGCAGAAGCACCATCATATGGGAAGTCTGTCTTAGAATATGAAGAAAGGTCAAAGGGTGCGACAGCTTATAAAATGCTCGCCCAAGAATTGATAGGTGAATAAGATGACAGGAAGAAAAACCTTAGGCAGAGGCCTATCGGCTCTCATACCTGAAGCGGAAGAAGATATAACAAGCATAGAAAAAATTGATATAGATTTAATTGAGGCAAGGAGCGATCAGCCTAGGAAAAATTTTGAAAACATTGAAGAGCTTGCTGAATCCATAAAAGAATATGGGCTTCTAAATCCTATCGTATTAAGCAAAAATGATGGCAAATATGAGATTATAGCTGGTGAGAGAAGATATAGGGCTAGCGTTTACGCTGGACTTAAGAAAATCGACGCTATAGTTAGAGATTTTGATCAAAAGGATATTGACATCCTTTCTCTAGTAGAAAATATTCAAAGAGAGGACCTAAGTGCTCTTGAGGAGGCGGAAGCCTATAAGAAACTCATAGATGATTTTTCCATGACCCAGGAAGAAATATCTAAGTCTATGGGTAAGTCTAGGTCTTATATAGCAAACACCATAAGACTATTGAAGTTAAACAAGGATGAAACTGAAGCCTTGGCTGATAGGAAAATTTCTGCTTCCCAAGCAAGGACTCTCCTATCTATAAAGGATCAAGACGCACGAAAGAAAGCTCTCGATGGTTTTATAAACAAAGAATTAAATGTAAGAGATGCAGAAAAAATTAATAGCAAAAATAAAATCAAGGGGAAAAGTAAAGAAAAAGCTGATGGTCTCAGTGATATAGACAAGATTCTTTTAGAGGATTATGAAGAAAAATTCATGGAGAAAGTAGGGTCTAAGGTCAAAATAGATAAAACAGGAAAAATTTACAAATTGACAATAGATTGTTTCACAGTTGATGATATAGAAAATATTTATTGGAGACTTGGTGATGAAGATAGTTGACATGAGTGTAGAAAGGCTTCTTACAGAAATCAAGAATATGGGACCCAATCCAGGAGGAGGAGCTGTTGTAATACTAGTGGCTAATATGGCAGTCAATCTCATTAATATGATGGGAGATGTTTCATGTGAAACATATATTAGCCAAAGACTTACAGAACTTATTCAAGAAGATGTTGACGCAACCAAGAAATTAATAGCTGAGATAAAGAAAAAAAACTTTGAGGAAAAATACTTTATCGAAGCAGCTAGTCCTCAAATCGAGATGGTGGATATTTCTCTTAAGGCCTTGGGGCAATT
This sequence comes from Anaerococcus sp., assembly GCF_030825785.1. GTDB lineage: Bacteria > Bacillota > Clostridia > Tissierellales > Peptoniphilaceae > Anaerococcus. Next base: position 6,648 of record NZ_JAPJPG010000031.1, on the reverse strand, counting down.
TTCTGATATACTTCTAAGAGGTAGGAATCTATCTGATGGAATTATAGCAAATAATCTCCTAAAAGAAGCTATAATCTGTGCCATGCCTACTATTGAAGTTAATCTAAAATATACTAAAGAAATTTATGACTATGAGTCAGTTCTAGAAAAGTGTGAGAATCTGTATCAAAAAAATGTTGAAATTATCGAAGGAAGGAAATAATGACAGGAGTATTTATAGGGATATTATTCGTCTTAGTTGTGGTTGAATTTGCCTTTATTATGTCAATGAATAATAGGATAAGAAGGCAAAAGCAAAGATATGACCATCTTTTAAGAGGAAATAACAGAGATGTTAACTTAGAGGAACTTTTAGTTTCAATCAATGATAGAATAGAAAGTTCAAATAAAGAAATTAGAACAATAGACCAAAGGGCAATCGAGGCTAAAGATACTACTATGGGGGCAGTGAGCAATATGGCTGTGGTAAACTTCGACGCATTCGATGGACAGACTGGAAGTTTATCTTTTAGTTTATGTTTGCTTGATAATTTTCATAATGGTATTGTTTTGACTAGTCTTTATACAAACGCAGGCTCCACAGTTTACCTTAAGGAAATTGTTAACGGAGTAAGTGAAAAGGATCTAGCTACCAATGAGCTAGAAGCATTAAATAAAGCAAAAAGTTAATAAAATAACTAAGCTTACGTTTAAAAATTAATGGGTATAGTTATATTATAGAAACAAAAAATAGGAGGACTAAATGCCAAAAGGTATACTAGAAAACGCAAGAGAGACCATAGAGGGAAAGAACTTAAAAATCGTTTTACCAGAAGGTAGCGATCCAAGAGTTCTAGCTGCTGCTCTAAGACACAAGGAAGAAGGACTTCTTACACCAATAGTTTTAGGAGATCAAGGAGAAATCCAAAAAACTGCTGACAAAGAAGGTCTAAAACTTGGTGATTTACAAATCATAAACCCACAATACTTTGAAGATTTCGATAAATTAGTTGATGTTTTCGTTGAAGCAAGAAGAGGTAAGACTTCAAAAGAAGAAGCTGAATTCTTACTTAAAACTAATGTAAACTATTTTGGAGTTTTGCTAGTTAAGGCAGGCTATGCTAACGGAATGGTATCTGGTGCGATTCATACTACAGGAGATACTATTAGACCAGCTCTTCAAATCATTAGAACAAAACCTGGTGTTAATAGAGTATCAGGAGTTATGGTAATGATTGGCCCTGATGGAAATCAATTAGTATTTGCAGATACAGCTGTAAATATTACTCTAGAATCTGATGAGCTTGCAGAAGTAGCAGTGGAAACTGCAAAAAGTGCTGAATCTTTTGGTATGGACCCATATGTAGCATTATTATCATTCTCAACTCATGGCTCAGCTCACCACGATCTAGCTACAAAGGTAGCTAAGGCTAAACAAAGAGCCCTAGAGCTTGATCCAGAATTAAGGGTTGAAGGTGAAATCCAATTCGATGCAGCAATCGATCCAAAAACAGCAGCTCAAAAGGCTCCAGAATCAGATGTAGCTGGTAAGTGTAATGTATTCATCTTCCCAGATCTACAAGCAGGAAATATTGGATATAAGATAGCGCAAAGACTTGGAGGATATAAGGCATTAGGCCCAATACTACAAGGTCTTAACGCGCCAGTAAACGACCTTTCAAGAGGTTGTTCTGAAGAAGACGTGTACGAAATAGCAATTATCACAGCATCTCAAGCTGTAAATTAATAAGCTATTAAGAAGAAGAGACAGTCGTTTGATTGCCTCTTTTTTCTATAAGCAAAATTGAGGTGAGTAATATATTTTTTGAAGAAATAAAAAACAATGCGAAGGCGGTCGTTCCAATAGCCCTTCTAGTATTAATCCTTAACTTCTTTGTTAGAGTAGAGAGCAAATTACTTGTTAATTTTCTCCTAGGATGTGTTGGCGTGATTTTGGGACTTGCAGTATTTTTGACAGATGTGGAGCAACCCTTGTCCATGGAAGAGGATCTGCAGAAAATGTTAAAAGCCCTATATTTTTGAATATGAATATAGAACCTGAAAAAGATATAGTAATAATGCTAATAAAAAAAGAATTAGAAGATACTATTAGGGGTAAAATATATAAGGAGATGGAACTTGACAAGGAAGGAAAGGGTATAATATATTCTCTACCAGTAAGTGAAGTTTCAGGATTAGTAGAACAAAGGAGATAAGATGAAAAGATTAAACTCTAATGAATTTAGAAGTGAAGTAGAAAACGGCAAGGGTCTAATGCTTGTAGACTTTTCAGCTACCTGGTGTGGACCATGCAAGATGCAAGGACCAGTTCTTGAGGGACTTGAGAGTGATTATACAATATTTAACATAGATGTCGATGAATCAGAAGATATAGCAGGCCAATACAATGTAAATGCTGTTCCTTCTCTTATGATTTTCAAAGATGGAGTCCTAAAAGATACCCTAGTAGGTTTCCAATCTAGAGAAGTTATAGTAGAAAAAATGGACCAATATAAGTAATGAGATATGATCTAGCAATAATCGGCGCAGGTCCTGCAGGGCTTAGCGCCGCTTTAAATGCAAAAATCAGAAACAAGTCTGTAATTATCTTCGGCAAGGATTCTCCTAAGCTTACTAAAACAGAATCTATTAAAAATTACCTAGGCTTTGGAGATATAAGGGGAAGTGAGCTAAACCAGAGATTTAAGGACTCACTAAAGGATTATGAAATAAACTTTAGTGAAGAGAGGGTCCAAACTGTCTATGCCTTGGGAGACTACCATGCTCTTATGCTTAAGTCGGGAGAAATGGTTGAGGCCGTTGCTGTAATAGTGGCAACAGGTATAGAGCTAACAAAGGATCTAGTAGGCGAAGAGGAATTCTTTGCTAAGGGGGTAAGCTATTGTGCAACTTGTGATGCAGCCTTATATAAGGGAAAGGAAGTAGTTCTTATTGGCTATAATGAAGAAAGTGTTGAGGAAGCAAACTTTACGGCAGAAATAGTAGATAAGCTTAGCTTTGTCAATATGTATAAGGATGACATCGACCTAGATCCTTCTATAAATTTAATAGAAGAAGAAGTTCCTATTGGATTTAGAGGAGATAATAGGGCGGAAGTTTTGGAATTTAAGTCTGGCAAGAAAATAAAGGCAGACGGATTTTTTATCATTAAAGATTCATCCAAGGCCCAAAGACTAGTCCCATCAGTAAAGATGAAAGACAATCACATAGAAGTAGACTCTCATATGGCAACCAACATTGCGGGTCTTTTCGCAGCAGGAGATGTCACAGGAAGTCCTTATCAAATAATGAAGGCAGTTGGCCAAGGGCAAATTGCAAGCCTAGAAGCAGTAAGGTATATTACAAAAATAAAGTCTAAATAGAAAGTATGAAGAAAGGAACCCGATGGTTGAAATAAAGAAATTTGAAGAGTTAGAAAGAGACGAAATATACCAAATAGCCCAACTAAGAAACGATATATTTATCCATGAACAATCAATGGATATGAGAAATCTAGATGCTATGGATTACATTGCAGATCACGCCTTTATAAAAGAAGGGTATTCTTTAGTTTGTTACATGAGAATACATAAGATCGATGAAAAAAATAAAATATATCAAATATCAAGAGTAGTAACCCACAGGGACTTCAGGGGAAAATCCCTAGCCAAAGAACTTCTATCTGAAGTTATGGAATATATAGACAAAGAACTCGATGCCAAAGAAGTTAGAATAAATGCTCAAGCATATGTATCTGACTATTATGCTTCCTTTGGTTTCAAAAGAGAGGGAGAAGTTTTTGATGATGGTGGAATAGAACATATTTGGATGAAAAGGTACTACGATTAGGTCCTAACTCTCCCAAATATTGAAATGTGTATGAAATATATTTAAAGCATAAATAAGTTTTATTGAAAAAATTTAACTTATATGTAAAATAATAATATGATACATTTAGGAGGAGATATGGCAACAAAACATATAGATTTTTTTGAATTTAATAATTCTATATTCTCTATGATTAGAGAAATTTCACATAAAATCGATCTGTTACTTCAGGATACTGCAAATGAACTAAGTATAACCCCTCTTCAGCTAAAGATGATTATTACACTTTATTCTAATAGGGACAAGGAAGTATCTATCGGTAGTCTCGGCAAGGCCATAGGCATAACCGGAGGTAATATTTCAAATATTTGCAAGAGACTTGAAAAGCAAGGCTTTGTAAATAGGGTAAGAAGTGAAGAAGACGAGAGAGTAGTTAATGTAATGCTTACAAAAGATGGAGAAAAAGCAGCTAAAATGGTAGATGACTACTTCCAAAAAATAAAGGAAGATATTCCAGAAGATGGAATAGATGTAAACTTACAAACCATAGTTGATGAACTAGAAGCTCTAGAATTACTGCTCGATAAGTATATATATAGGAGTGGATTAGATGGCTAATAGAAATCCGAGCAAAAAACCTTTATTATATTATTGGTTGGTTGCTATAGTATTATTTGTAGTGATACGATTTGCACTAAATCCAATAGCGCAAGATGCAGATGTAAAAGAAGTATCCTACAGCCAATTTGTTGAAATGATCGAAAATGATCAAGTTACAGAAGTATCTAAGGATGATCAAAAATATACCTTTAAGGCAAAGGTAGATGGTGACGAAAACACCTACGAAACAGGTCTATGGCAAGATACAGACCTTACAGATAGACTTCTTAAGGCAAAAGAAAGAAATGATAAGTTAATATTCTCTCAAGAGATTGAAACGAGAATGAACCCTTATCTTTCACTATTCTTGACAAGTATATTGCCTCTAGTTTTCATCTGGGTAATATTCTATTTTGCCTCAAGATCTCTTACAAAGACCATGGGGGGTCGAGGCGGCGGAGACTTCATGAACTTTGGTAAGTCCAATGCCAAAATCTATGTAGAAAACAAGACTGGAAAGACATTTAAGGATGTTGCAGGTCAAGAAGAAGCTAAAGACTCACTTAGTGAGATAGTAGACTTCCTTCATAATCCAGGAAAATACAAGGAAATAGGAGCCAAGGTTCCAAAGGGAGTGCTTTTAGTAGGTCCTCCAGGAACAGGTAAGACCCTAATGGCCCAAGCCGTAGCAGGTGAAGCCAACGTGCCATTTTTCTCAATTTCAGGATCAGAATTTGTGGAGATGTTCGTAGGTATGGGTGCAAGCAAGGTCCGTGACCTCTTCAAACAAGCCAAGGAAAAAGCACCTTGTATAGTATTTATAGATGAGATCGACGCTATAGGTAAAAAGCGTGATGTAAGTGGATATTCTGGTAACGATGAACGTGAACAAACCCTAAACCAACTTCTAAACGAGATGGATGGATTTGATGCGACTGAAGGAGTTGTACTTCTTGCAGCAACCAACAGACCAGAAATCTTAGACCCAGCCCTTACAAGACCAGGTCGTTTTGATAGGCAAGTTCAAGTGGAACTACCAGACCTTAAGGGTCGTGAAGATATCCTTAAAGTTCACGCCAAAAATATCAAAAGAGAAGACGATATCGACTATGAAGAAATCGCCAAAAGAACTGCGGGTACAAGCGGTGCTGACCTTGCAAATATAATAAACGAGGGAGCTCTTCGTGCAGTAAGAGAAGGCCGTAACAAACTTACCCAAGAAGACCTCGAGGAATCAATCGAGACAGTAATAGCAGGTCAACAAAAGAAAAACGCTGTAATAAGCGATGATCAGAAGAAAATTATAGCCTACCATGAGGTAGGACACGCCCTAGTAGCAGCCATCCAAACCCAGAAGACTCCGGTAACCAAGATTACCATAGTGCCAAGAACAGGTGGAGCCCTAGGTTATACCATGACTGTAGATAAGGACGAAAAATATATAATGACCAAGCAAGAGCTATTTGATGAGATAGTTACCTTTGCAGGTGGTAGATCTGCCGAAGAGTTGATCTTTAATACTAAAACTACGGGAGCTTCAAACGATATAGAAAGAGCTACCGCCATGGCGAGAAACATGGTTACAATCTATGGTATGGATGATGAGTTTGACTTCATGCAACTTGAACAAATCCAAGGAAGATACCTAGGTGGCCAAAGGTCTATGATAGTATCTGATGGTACAGGTAATAAAATTGATGAAAAAGTTGCCCAGATTATAGCTAAGGCACATATGAGGGCTATAGAAATCCTTAAGGATAATCTAGATAAACTTCACGAAATATCTAACTTCCTACTAAAAGAAGAGACCATAACAGGTGACCAATTTATGGAAATCTTAAACAAAAAGGCAGTAGAGGCTAGTGAAAGTGAGATAAGAGAAAATACAGATATAAAAAATCTAGATAAGGATGAAAGTGATGAGGCTATCGAAGATAAAAAAGAAAATATAAGTGAAGATAAGATAGAAACAGACGACGATTCTTTAGAATAAGATTTTGGCTCCAGGCTTTGCTTGGAGCTTTTTCTGTGGAAAGATTTAGATTATATACAAGATAATTTAGTGTCTTTTAATTTTTTAAGCTTTCTGTCTTTGACCTATATTTTAATTATATTTCTAGACTTAAGTAGACTTATTTTCAAAAACTTGTCAAATTCATAGATTTAAATAGATTGGAAATTTCGCTTAAATAAAAGATGAAGGGACTTAAATAATTTATTCTTCTATAAAGATTGACTAAA
>NZ_JAPJPG010000030.1 GCF_030825785.1 Anaerococcus sp. | reverse complement strand
AAAACCGGATGGGGCATGCGGAAAGCCCCAAGAGGTTGTCTCCCAGAGGTTCGAAGGGATTCCTTCATAAAAAGAAAATTTTAATTTTTCAGGTATGCTTTTATTAAAAGCATCAATCTAAAAATATTTAGTCTCAGATATTTTAAAATATCTCCCTACTAATTTTAATATTCACCCCATCCAAAAGCTCCGCCTTAAATGGGCTGTTTTCTAAGAAGCCTTTTATGAATTCGTATCTCATTTGGTGGTATTTGGATTTTTCTTTTGTGTTTTCTACCCCACTTACTTTTCCTATCTCAAATGATTCGTGGCTTTCGTGGTCGTGGCCCCCTTCACAGCTATCTGTTAGGGAATCTTCTGGGTTTATTGCTTCTTTTTCGTATTGTTGGTGGAGGTTTTTATCTGTTATTAGAAGGAGGTTGTCTTCTTCATCCATTCCTGCTCTTAGGGCTCTGTCGCATGGCATGCCGTCTAGGAGTCTTAGGTTTACTTTATCGAAGACTTCTTCGAAGCTATCTAGTTTTTCCTTACTTCCTTCGATTTTTCCTAGTTCGTAGAATTTTTCTTCTGGATTTTCTGATAGGTTTATAGCCCTTGCTAGTCTGTTTTCAACCATATCGATCCTAGAAGATAGCCAACCGTGGATGTTTTCTTGATCTACTAAGTCTTCTAGTGGATCTGTCTTTACCTTTGGGAAGGTCTTATCGATTTCTTCTGTATTTCCTCCCATTATATAATCTGTTATTTTATCTTGAAATTTGATTTTCTCATACATCATGTAATGTATTGGTCCTAAATTTTTACTCATTTTATCACCTCTTATATTTTTACTTTACAATTTGTGTTATACTATTAATGAAATAATTTTCGAGGAGGTTTTATGAAAAAAAATTTAACAACTAAAAAAATGGTTTATATTGCACTTTTTACTGCCTTAGTCTACATATTTTCTAGATTTTTTCAAATTCCAGTCATGACTCCTTTCGGTCAGACTAGATTTCATCTAGGAAATGTATTTTGTCTTTTGGCAGGTATCCTTATGGGACCAGGCTTCGGTGGGCTTGCGGCAGGACTTGGATCTGCTTTGTTTGACTTATTTGACCCAGTATATTTTACTTCAGCGCCTATAACTTTCGTCACAAAGTTTGCCCTAGCCTTCGTAGCAGGAGCAATTTATAGGAAGAGAAGTAAGCTTGTCGATAAGAAAAGACTTGTTATAGCCGCTATCTTAGGTCAGCTAACTTATGTTTTCTTATATCTATTAAAGACTTACATTACAAATAAATTTGTGATGGGCTTTACCAATGAAGCTGTCATGGCAGAACTTGTACCAAAGGCGGGAGTTTCTCTATTTAATGCTCTAATTTCTGTAATCATCGCCTTTATTCTTGCCATGCCTTTGCTTAAATCAGTAAAGTTTGAATAAAATAGGGGCTTTCGGGTATCTATTAATTTAGAAAGAAAAATGAAGGGGTTATTATGAAGGAAAGATTAAAAGAATTTCACATGACTTGTCCAGAATGTGGTCATGGTTTTGATGGTGAATTTAATACAGCAGTTTTTGAAGATTCTATCGAAAGGGAGAAAATCCTAGATGGGACTTTTGCTCAAGCGACTTGTTCTGAGTGTGGGAACGAATTTATCCTAAACTACAGATTTGTCTACACAGATGACTATCTTAAGTTTATGATTATCAACGATCCTAATTTCGTTGATGTCAAAAACAGGATTGCCCTAAGGTCTTCCTTCAAGCTCCTAGATGCAGTGAGGAAAAACGAGGCAGAGAAGTTTGAGGTAATCCTTACTACAGATATAAATGATTTAAGAGAAAAGATTATCTTAATGGAAGCGGGTCTTTCTATAAGAGCAGTTGAGCTTATGAAATATATCCTTCTAGAAAGTGATGACCTAAGTCTAAGTCAGGATCAAGTAGCAAGCTTTCGCTACGGTCTAGATGAGTCCTTTGATATTATAACTAGAGGGGGAGACTCTATGAAGCTTCCTTTCCTAAGAGAAATCTATGAGAAAATCTACGACCAATATAGGCCATACTTTGAAGAAAAGGCTGAAGTGATAGATAGGGCCCGGGCCTTCGATTTTCTTAAAGCTATCAAGTAATAAGCGGTTCGCCGCTTTTTTTATTGGAGGAAATTCTAGTATAGTATCCCTATGAAATTTTACGTCGCAAATAATAATAAAAGAAAACAAGTTTATGATATATTAAATATTTTTTATGACCATGATGACTTGGTTTTTGATGAAGATGCTAGTCTAAAAGTATATGATAAGGAAATTATATTTAGAGAAAGAAAGATAGGATATGAGGAAGCTGATCTTAAAAGAACTCTCTACGAGCTTTTAGTAAAAGAGACAGGCTACCAGTCTCCTTGGGGTTATCTTACAGGGTCTAAGCCATCCAAGCTCTTAGATAAGATGAGTCCAGGTGATCTTTCGGAAAAATATTTGCTAAGTGATGAGAAACTTAAGCTTTTGGAAGAAATCCGTAACCAACAAGCAAAGATATCTTTTGATCCAAAAGACTTCTCCATTTACATCAACATTCCCTTCTGTCCTACTAGGTGTAAGTATTGCGCTTATCCTACGATTGTGGGAGATAGGAAGGAAAAGAGCGAATATACCACATCTCTAATCTATGAGATAGAAAATATCAATCTTCCAGAAAGCTTAGACGCCATCTATATTGGCGGGGGAACTCCTTCTTTCATTGGCGAAGCTGATTTAAAAAGGCTTATCGATGCTTTAAATAAGAGATTTACCTACAAGGAATTTACTTTTGAGGCAGGAAGGGAAGACACTTTAAATACAAGAAAGCTAGAAATCCTAAGGGATGGAGGAGTAGATCGTATCTCCTTAAATCCCCAGTCCTTTAACAAAGAAATTGTCGAAAGGGCAGGGAGGACCTACGACTATGACCACTTTCTAGAAATCTACCAAAGAGCCAAAGACCTTGATTTTATAGTTAATATGGACTTTATAATTGGTCTTGTAGGGGAAGGAAGCACGCTTTTTAGGAGAAACTTCGACCTTCTCGAGAAACTTTTGCCAGATAATATAACCTTCCACGCCCTAGCCATGAAGGTGGGAAGTAAGTATTTTGAAGGAAAAGTCAGGGCCGAAAGGGGAGAGAGCCTTAAGATAAGCCAAATGATAGAAGATTTCGTGAAGGAGAACTCCTACAGACCCTACTATCTCTATAGGCAAAAAAATATAGTATCCAATCTAGAGAATGTAGGCTATGAGAGGGGCGGTACTTCCCAAAGATATAATATTATAATAAATGAAGAGAAAGAATCCATCATTGGCCTTGGTATGAATGCCAACACTAAGCTTATGAATGGGAAGAAATTTAGAAATTCTAGAAACCTTAGAGACTATTTCGACAAGGTCCAAAGAGAAATTTGGGCTAAAAATGAAATGATTAATGAGTATAATAAAGACAAACATAGGAGGAATTATGGAAATTAAAAATATAGAACCAAAAGAAGTATTTGCTCACTTTTATGAACTAAGTAGAATACCAAGAGAATCAGGAAACGAAAAGGCAGTATCAGACTTTCTTGTAAATTTTGCCAAAGAGAGAAATCTTGAAGTAATCCAAGATGAGGCCCTAAATGTAATAATCAGAAAAGAAGCTTCCAAAGGCTATGAAGATAGACCAACCGTTGCCCTCCAAGGCCACATGGATATGGTTTGTGTCAAAGAAGACGACTCAGACCACGACTTTGCCAATGACCCAATTGAGCTTTTAGTAGAAGACGGCTGGCTTACAGCAAATGGGACAACTCTTGGGGCAGATGACGGAATCGGAGTTGCCTTTATTATGGGAATCCTTGATGATGATAAGCTAGAACACGGACCAATCGAAGCAATCATTACAACAGGCGAAGAAACATCCATGGTTGGAGCTAACGCCCTAGACCTCTCCCAACTTAAGGCAGACTATTTAATAAACATCGACTCAGAAGAAGAAGGAGTCCTAACCATAGGATGCGCTGGAGGACTTGACCTTGAGATAGAATTTAAGAAAGAATATGAAGATATAAGCGGCGACTTCATAGCAATCGACCTATCTGGCTTTGAAGGCGGCCACTCTGGTATGGAAATTGATAAGTTCAGATGTAACGCCATCAAAACCCTAGCAAGGCTTCTTCATAAGATAGAAGGAGTACAAATCGCAGACATAAAGGGTGGAGTTAAGAGAAACGCCATCCCAACTACAGCCTACGGCCTAGTAGCAGTTAAGGATAGGAATAAGGCTATTGGAGAAATTGAAAAAAGAATTAAAGATGTCTTAAATGAATACAAGGACTCAGATCCAAAAGGAAAAATCACTGTAGAAAAGAGAGATTATGATGGCAAAGTCCTAAGCCAAAAAGTAAGTAAGGACATCCTAGATGCAATCTTTGCCCTACCAGACGGTCTCTACAAAAAATATAAGGACAATATAGTAACATCATCAAATCTAGGCCTTCTAGAAAACAGAGAAGATACCATAATGTTTCACTCAATGATCAGATCTGAAGTAGACTCTGCTAAGCTTAATAGGGCAGAAATCGCCATGGCAATAGTAGAAAGATTCGGAGGAACTTACGAAATAACCAACCAATACTCAGGCTGGCAAAGAGAAGAAAGTTCACTAATAGACCTAGCAAATGAAACTTGGAAATCTATCCACGGAGATGACCTAATAGTAGGAACAACCCACGGTGGACTAGAATGTGGTCTATTCAAAAAAGAAATCCCACAAGTAGAAATGATCTCCTTCGGCCCAGAAATCCAAGGAGCCCACTCACCAGTAGAAAAATGTAATATAGAATCTGTAGCGAATAACTATAAGTTCTTAGTTGAGCTTTTGAAGAAAATAAAATAAAATTCCTATAAACTGGCCCTTAGGGGCTAGTTTTTTGGTGGAGATATTTATATTTAAATATCTGAGACTAAATATTTTTAGAAAAAATGTATCTAGATACTAAAATATTTCTTAAAGCAGGGTTGGACCCTTCGAACCTCAGGGAGACAGCTAAGGGGGCGGCACTTAGAGCGCTGCCGCCCCCTTAGGCTGTCCCCTAGAGAACGAAGATATTAACTTTATTATAATGATAAATTGATTGTTCAAATAAACTATATCAAAAATATTTTTAGTAAAAGATATTTTAGTAAAAAATATCTCCCCCAAATATTATAGTTTTTAATTTCTAGTAGTATAATAGGATATAAGGGGATTGAGCGGATTGTTTAATTCCTTATTGTATTATTTACAGGAAAATTAGTTAATATATAATATATAAGTATATCTTATTTATAATAGAAAGGGATTTTATGAAATTACACATGGGACTTGATGTAGGTTCTACTACAGTCAAGCTTGTAATTACCGATACAAATTTCAATATATTACACTCTGTCTATGTTAGACATAAGTCAGATGTGAAGGAGACTGTAAGGAATGTTCTTCTGGAGGCCTTTGATCGCTTCAAGGATGATGAAGTAACTGTCAATGTTACAGGCTCTGGTGGTATGTTTTTGGAAGATTATTTGGGTATTGATTTCGTTCAAGAAGTTATAGCAGAAACTAGGGCTATCAGAGAATATATTCCAGAAACAGACGTCCTAATCGAGCTAGGGGGAGAGGATTCTAAGATTACATATCTTAAGGGATCTGTCGAGCAGAGGATGAATTCGATCTGTGCAGGAGGTACGGGAGCTTTTATAGATCAGATGGCCTCCCTCCTAGATACTGATGCAACTGGTCTTAACGAGCTTTCGAAGTCTTACAAGAAGGTCTACCCGATTGCTTCTAGGTGCGGAGTTTTTGCCAAAACTGATATCCAAGCCTTGATGAACGAGGGAGCTAGCAGGGAAGATATAGCGATTTCTGTATTTCAATCAGTAGTTAACCAAACTATTTCAAACTTAGCTTGCGGTAGACCAATAGAGGGTAATATTACCTTCCTCGGAGGGCCTCTCCACTTCCTCTCATCTTTGAGGGATAGATTTGTAGAAACTCTTGGAGAAGAGGAAAATACCTTCACCATCCCAGAAAATGCCGAAATCTACGTAGCTCTTGGAGCCGCACTCTTATCAGCAGATTCTAAGGAATTTATTCCTTATAGGACTTTAATTGAAAGGCTCGATGGTGAGGTTCCAGAAAATCTTGAAATGACAAAAAGACTCGAGCCTTTGTTTGAGTCGGAAGAAGAATACAAAGAATTTAAGAAAAGACACGCGACAGGTCAGGTTGCCTACAAGGATATTCACGACTACGAAGGCCCAATATTCGTAGGAATCGATGCGGGCTCTACTACTAGCAAGATGGTTTGGCTAAGCGAAGATAAGAAAATCCTCCTAGAAGATTATAGGATGAATTTGGGTAAGCCTCTTGAAGTTGTAATTTCTATGCTTAAGGAAGGCTATATCAAGAAAAATCCTAAGGCCTACATCGCTTCAAGCGGAATTTGTGGTTACGGAGAAGACTTCATCAAGAAGGCCCTTCGCGTAGATAATGGAGAAGTTGAAACTATTGCCCACTACAAGGCAGCCCAATTCTTCAACCCTGAGGTCGACTTTATCCTAGATATTGGTGGCCAAGATATGAAGGCAATGCATATCAAAGACGGAATTATCGATAGTATCCAGCTTAACGAAGCTTGCTCATCAGGTTGTGGGTCCTTCCTTTCAACCTTTGCCGCATCTGTAGGCATGAGTGTAGAGGATTTCCAACAGAGAGCTATCCTATCCAAGGAGCCTGCAGATCTTGGTTCAAGATGTACTGTATTTATGAACTCCAAGGTCAAACAAGCCCAAAAGGAAGGCTCAGAAGTCGAAGATATAGCGGCAGGACTTTGCTATTCTGTAATCAAAAACGCCATCCAAAAGGTAATCAAGGTCAGAGATCCTAGAAGCCTTGGCGAAAATCTAGTAGTTCAAGGAGGAACTTTCTACGGAGATGCAATCCTAAGAGCCTTCGAGAAAATCACAGGCAGAGATACCACGAGGCCAGAAATTGCCGGTCTAATGGGTGCTATGGGTATGGCCCTAATCTCAATGGATAAGTCCACAGGTCATTCGAGTCTTGCTGATATCGACGAGCTTGAGTCCTTTTCCTATGAGCAAAAGAATGCAAGATGCGGGAAATGCTCTAACAATTGTTCTCTAATTATTAATATCTTTCCAGATGGGTCAAGATATATAACTGGAAACAGGTGCGAAAGGGGAGCAGGAGTTAAGGAAAGCCACAGCTTCGCCGATTACAATATGTACAAGTTTAAGTACGACTTGTTATTTAATAGAAAGACCTTGAAGGATAAAAACACCTTCGGAAAAATAGGAATTCCAAGAGTCCTAAACATCTACGAAGACTATCCTTTCTGGCATACTTTCTTTACTAGCCTAGGCTTTGATATAGTTTTATCTGATAGGTCTTCGAGGGAAATTTACGAGAAGGGCATATCTTCTATTTCCTCAGAGACAGCCTGCTATCCAGCCAAGCTAGTCCACGGACATATAGAAAATCTCCTCGAAAAGGATGTAGATACGATCTTCTATCCAGCAATCTTCTATGAATACAAGCAATACAAAAACGCCAAAAACCAGATGAACTGTCCGGTAGTAAGCGGCTATCCAGACCTTATTAGAAACAATGTCGATGATTTAAAAAATATTAGATACATGGCCCCTTACCTTTCATTTGAGTCTGAGAAAATTATAGCTGATAGACTTATCGAAGAATTTAAAGACTATAGCTATGAAGGTAAAACTTTGGGCAAGAAAGAAATCAGAAATGCGGTAAGCCTTGCTTGGAAAGAGATGCAAAACTACCACGATGCAATCAAGAAACGCGGCAAGGAAATTCTGGATTTTGTTGGTGAGAAAAATCTAAATGCCCTAGTACTTGCAGGAAGGCCATATCATATAGATCCAGAAGTAAACCACGGTATTGCTGAACTAATAGAATCAATGAAGATTCCAGTCCTTTCAGAAGATGCCATAGCCTACAATTCACCGGACCTTTCCTATGATCTTAGAGTTCTTGATCAATGGTCCTACCACGCAAGACTCTATAGGGCTGCTCAATATGTAGGACAAACCGACAATCTCGAGCTAATTCAACTTAACTCCTTCGGTTGCGGACTGGATGCAGTAACAAGCGATCAAGTAGCTGATATCCTAAAGGCCAACGGCAAGATCTACACCCTAATCAAGATAGATGAGGTAAGTAACCTCGGTGCTGTTAAGATAAGAATTAGATCTCTCTTAGAAGCCCTAAACCAAAAGAGAATCGAAGGAAACGAGCTTAAAGGAGACATGGATAAGCTCGATTACGAAAGTCCAGAATTCACCAAGAAAATGGTAAAAGAAGGCTACACCATCCTTGCCCCACAAATGGCAAGAGAGCACTTCGCTATAATGGAACCAGTCTTCCACGAATATGATCTAAACATAGAATTCCTAGATGATATCAATAGTGACGTAATAGATACGGGACTTAAATACGTAAATAACGACTCCTGCTATCCATCAATCACAGTAGTAGGCCAGCTCTTAGAAGCTGTAAAATCAGGCCGCTACGATACAGATAAGATTGCCCTTCTTATGACCCAAACAGGAGGAGCTTGCAGGGCAAGCAACTATGTAGGCTACATCAGAAAGGGTCTAAAGGATGCAGGCCTTGATGATATTCCTGTAATTGCCCTCTCCGCCCAAGGAATAGAAACTAACGCAGGCTTTGACCTAAAGAAAGCCTCATCTATACCACTTCTCAAAAAACTAATGAGGTCAATCCTACTAGGAGACTTAATCAACAGAGTATCTAATGCCACAAGACCTTACGAAGTAAATAAGGGCGAGACCAATAGCCTAAAGGAAGCTTGGATCATAAAATGTAAGCAAATTGCTCCAAAGATGACCGGAAAGAACTATAAGAAGATGGTGAAGGAAATAGTCGAGGACTTTGACAATATCGAAAGAAAAGACCTAGTGTTGCCAAAGGCAGGAATTGTAGGAGAAATCCTAGTCAAATTCCTCCCAGAAGCTAACAACCACCTCCAAGATATCCTAGAAAAAGAAGGGGCAGAGGTAATCCTTCCAGACCTAACAGACTTTCTCATGTATTGTATGAAAAATACCGAAATCAAGGCAGACCTTTACGGCAAGGATAAGAAAAGTGCGTGGCTAGGTAAAATGGGCATAAGCCTTGTAGAAAAATACAGAAAAGTCGTAAGAGAGGCCCTAAGAGAGAGCAAACACTTCGAAGAACCTTGCTATATAGATCAAATTGCAGATTATGCCAAGGACGTAACAAGCCTGGGTAACCAAGCAGGTGAAGGCTGGCTTCTAGCAGGTGAGATGGTAGAGCTAATCAAACAAGGCGCCCCAAATATAGTAGTCATCCAACCATTCGGCTGCTTGCCAAACCACATCACAGGTAAGGGCGTTATGAAAAAAATCAGATCAGTCTATGAAGAAGCAAACATAGTAGCTATAGACTACGACCCAGGCGCAAGCGAAGTCAACCAGGTAAACAGAGTAAAACTAATGATGAGCTCCGCTAGGGAGAAACTAAAAGAAAAAGAAGAAGCAAAGACTAGTATCTAGGAAAAGTCTAGGCTTGATTTAAAATAAATAATTATTAATAAAGAGAAGGACTCTTGCAAACTAATAAATCCCCACAAGGGAGAGATATTAGAAAGCAGGAGCCCTTTTTTGTATGTTATTTATAAATACCAGAGATCTCTCGACTCCGCTTCGCTCCGCTCGAGATAAGGGGTGTTGAGACACCCTACCTTTCCCTTATACCGACCGAAGTGGAGGGATCTCTTAAGACATCTCCACTACGCCATCTCGAAAAAAGCCCGTCCGGCTAGTGGAGGACAATGTGAGAGATACACAGTCTGTGATGACATGTGGATTTTTAAGTTTAAGTTATTTACGAGAATAATTATCTAAAGAAACCCCCACCGTACATGTCCCAAGGTTCTGTAGACCTCTCGTCGCTTCCTCGTAGAAGCTCTGTCGACGTGGCAACAAGGAATCCCGACTTTTTTAACCCTTATCCCGATCGACCCACACCCCTAATCCAGATCGAAGTGGAGGGATCTCTTGAGATGTCTCGACTACGCTTAGCTCCGCTCGACATAAGGGGATAGTGGGATTTTGACTTTTTCTATCCCTTATCTCGAAATATCTTTACCCCTTATCCCTAATGGTTCTGGCCACAGCGAACATAGTGAGCTGATGGCAGACCTTAATCGAGGCTTGGCGAGGTGAAGGTCATTGGACCTGAGCCCGCAAGCTACCGTCGACCGAAGTGGAGGGATCCCTTGGAGATGTCTCGACTCCGCATTCGCTCCGCTCGACATAAGGGAATAGATGAAAATCGACTTCACTTCCTTTGTCTCGATATAAGGATGGGGAAATAGTGATGATGCTTATCATCTGTTTTATAGGCGTGCGCTTATACCATAGCTACAAATCCTATATTTATATTATTTACGAAGACAATAAACTCCCCCAACCATATTTCTTACTGGCTAGGGGAGTTTATTTCTATAGAGATTTTATTATATCAAAAAGTTCTCTGGCGGATTTCTTTGGGCCTTCGCTTTCCATATTGTCTATGGCAAGTTGGGTCCTTATTGTTCCTACTTTTATCTTGTTTTCGAAAAGCTTATTGAAGTATTCTTTGATTAGCTCATCGCACATTTCTTGTTTTTGGTAAGGGCCGAATGGATTTGCGAAGTAGGATTTGACTAGTCCTTCTTCTGTTGTTGTTCCCTTGGCCATTCTTGCACCTTCTTTGAAGACTTTGATAGCTTCATCTTCATTTTCGAATAGGCTGATTGATTTTTCTCCTTCTTCTAGCTTGTCATAGTTGTTGGCATAGAGGAAGAAGTCTACGTGATAGCCTTCCATAATTTGTTTATGGTCTGCTACTGGCATGATTAGCCTTGCGTTTACCTTATCCGGATTCATAAAGATGGACCTATCTATTTGCTTAAAGGCATAGCCTGAATCTAGGTCGTCGAGCCTTACGAAGGCTCCGATTTCTGTTCCATAGGCGAGAACTTCGTTGCCATTTAGTCTGAAAGAGCCCATATCGTCAAAGATTACAGTCATGTCACGGATATATTCCTTGGCAAGGGACCTAAAGGCTTCTATTGATTCGCTCTTGCCTGCTCCAGAATCTCCCAAGATTACAATGTTTGCACTCTTGCCGTTTTGTAAGACTACATTAACTCCTGCTCCGTGGATTGGGAGGAAGCCCCTTTTCATGGAGATGATGTTGTTTAGGGTTAGGCACATTTTTTTGAGGTATCCGAAGTAGTCCTTCTTGTCACAGAAGTTACAGTAGCCTATGAATAGGTCGTTTTCCTTATCTTCATAGAAGATATCTAGGTCTCTTTCGTCCTTTACTCCAAATATATATATTCCATCAGGTTTGGTATTAATGGCTTCTTCTTCATCACATAACTCGAATAAGTTTGAGGCAGATATGCCGTGGGTGATGTAGTCTTGGTGAAAGTAGACATAGATTAGGTTGTCGGCAATCTTTGCTGGATAGCAGAGATATTCTTCTGTGTCTATTTCGATATTTTCAACTGGATTGTCGAAGACTTCCTTGAAGAAACCGTCACGCTTGTTGGATTTGGTGTAGGTTATGTAAGGAGTCTCGATCATTACTTTTGTTATAAATGGTATCTTGTTGAGCCATTTTAGGTATTCTGGATAGTTGATTTTAGATTTTCTTACTATAACAGAGGAGTTGGCTCCTGCTGGTACTTGCCTAAAGACCTTTGGGTTAACTCCTGTGATTGATACTTCGACTTTCCTGTAGATTTCTAGGATCATGTCCTTAAACCTGATATTTGAACCGAGGAAGTTTTCTACTTCAAGTCCTTCCTTGTCGGCGTTTTTCTCGATGATGGAGTATCTTTCGATTTTTCTCCAATAATCGTACATGTCTTCGACAATTCTTATTAGGGCGTCACGCTCCTTGTTGAGGTCGTGGTACTTGTTGATCTTCTCGCTAATCTCATCTATACTCATTACTGTAAGTATTTTTGTTATATCCCTAAGCTCATTTGAAAGCTGGTCTATATCACTTGCCCTAAAGAATTTCTCTAGATAGGTGTAGATTCTTGTGTGATTGTCCTTGTGGAATTTGACAAAGGACCTTAGAACTTCGTAGAAGCCATCACTTCTTAGAAGATCGTCAGTATTGTTGAAGAAGGCCTTGGAAAAGTTCATAATGGCTTTGTTGTTAGATATTGATATTTCTTTGTTCATATTAGCTCCTAACTATTCTTTTCTATTTATTATTTATTACTTTACCGCAAAACTAGACGAATACTATTTGAATTAAAAACATGTAGAGAATGGTTCCTACAGATATAGATAAGAAGAGCTTCTTGAACCTAAAGTGTAAGAAAATCACGACAGCTGACGCAATAAGTTCAGCAAGTCCATATGGATAATGGCTGATGTCGATGTTTCTTAGGGCAAAGACAACTAGCAAAGGCATTAGGGCGAAGGGGAGGTATCTACCGTAGTACTTTACTAGATCAGGTAGCTTTCTCTTGCTAAAAAACACAAAGGGAACGGACCTTATCATAAAGGTTGTAATGGCAGAGGCTGCTATTATCATAATCATTCTATTCATTATAATCTTCCACCTTTCCTCTTACAGCAAACAGACTCATTACTATTAATAATAGGGCAGGTATCATAAACTTATCCTTACCAAAGATTAAGAGAGCTATAATTGACATAGCTAGCCCTATCATCAAAGGCCTGTGGTTTCTCGTAGCATTGAACTGTTCTACCAAAAGCACTAGGAAAAGCGCTGTTAGAACAAAGTCCAAGCCCGTCGTGTTAAAGCTAATCATATTTCCCAAAAGGGCTCCCGCATAGGAAGCTAGGGCCCAGATTAGGTAGTTGATGATACCTATCGCGAGATAAAAGTCCCCACGATCTACTCCCTCAGGTGGCTTTATTGAAGTATCTAGGGCGAAGGATTCATCTGATAGGGTCAGGATTAATAGGAACTTCGATCTCGAAGTCTTGAATTCTTTTAGTAGAGACAAACCATAAAATATCATCCTGATATTTACTGAAATAGTAAGGATGGTTATAGCAAGAACGGTAATGTCGGTTTTGAGCAAGGGTAACAATACAAATTGCATACTTCCAGCATACACCGTAAGTGATATAATAGGAGCGAGGATTGCAGAAAATCCTGCTTGACTAACCATGATTCCAAAGGTAAGACCAAGGAAGATATAGCCTACTATAACAGGGATAGTGTATGGGAATGCTTTTTTAAATGCTTCTCTCATAATATCTCCTTATAAAATTATATATATTCCATCACAAGATTGTTAAAAAATAAATAATAGTTTCATTAAAGACATAGAACTTGTATAATATATTAGGCTAATTATGTAAAGGAGAGTATATGAAAAAGTACGATATCGTAGTGGTAGGCGCAGGAGCAAGCGGTGCCTTCCTTGCTTATGAATTAACCAAGCTAAAAACAAAGAAGAAAGTTTTGATAATAGATGGCGGTAGGAAAGTAGCTAACAGGACTTGTCCTATAACAGAAGGCAAAGTCGATCACTGTATAGGATGTAAGCCATGTAACATCATGTACGGATTCGGAGGAGCAGGAACCCTCTCAGATGGTAAATATAACATAACCACAAGCTTTGGAGGAGACCTTCACCAATACATAGACGAGAAAAAAGCCATGGAGCTTATGGAATACGTAGACTCAGTCCTAATGGAATTCGATGGGGGAGATGACCTAGAGCTTTACTCAACAGACAAAAACGACCTAAAGACTAAATGTCTCCGTCACGACCTCCACCTTCTATCAGCCAAGGTTCGCCACTTCGGTACAGATAGAAACAGGGTAATCCTTCAAAGAATCTACGACTATGTCAAAGACACCATAGACTTCGAGTTTAACACAATGGTAGATAAGGTAGAATACGAAAACGACAAATACATCATTCACACAGGAGACGAAGTCTACGAAGCAGACGACCTAGTCCTTGCAGCAGGAAGATCAGGCTCTAAGTGGATTGCTGATATCTGCGATAAGTTTGACGTAGGACTTAAGAGAAATAGAGTCGACATAGGTGTCAGGGTAGAAGTTCCTGCAGAAGTCTTCAAGCACATCACAGACGATGTCTATGAAGCAAAAATCATGTATCAAACCAAACAATACAACGACGTAGTAAGGACCTTCTGCATGAACCCATACGGCCATGTGGTTACAGAAAACACCAACGGAGTCCTTACCGTAAATGGTCACTCATTCACAGACCCTAAACTCCAATCAGGAAACACTAACTTTGCCCTCCTAGTAACCAACAGATTCACCGAACCATTCGAAGACTCCAACGAATATGGTGAATCCATTGCCAAGCTTTCAAACATGCTTGGAGGAGGAGTTCTCATGCAAAGATTTGGTGACCTAGTCAAGGGCCGCCGTTCATCAGAAAGAAGAATGGCCAAGTCCTTCACCAAGCCAACCCTAAATGCTACAGCTGGCGACCTATCCCTAGTTATGCCAAAAAGACAACTCGATGATATAATCGAGATGATCTACCAACTAGATAAAATCGCCCCAGGAATGGCCAATGATGACACCCTACTATACGGTATAGAAGTCAAATTCTACAACTCCGTAGTAGACGTGGACGAAAGATTCGAAACAAATAAGAAAAGACTCTACTGCCTAGGAGACGGATCCGGAGTAACCCACTCCCTATCCCAAGCCTCAGCCTCAGGAGTAGAAATGGCAAGAATCCTAAACGACCTATAATGAAATACATCTATTCACAAATCAAAAAAGAAGACGGAATCATCCTAAGAGGAGTAATCAACACTCCTGATGATTTCACGGAAGATAAGAAATATCCAACAGTAATAATCTACCATGGATTCGGAGGAGACAGGAACGGATCAAGCTTCTTCAGAGTGCAAAACGCAAGATACCTTACAGATAGGGGCTATATTGTAGCAAGATTCGACTTCTCAGGAACATGTGAGTCTGATGGAGACTTCTACGACATGACCGTATCGAGAGAAGAAAAAGAGGCAGAACTCATCCACGAATTCGTAAAAATCAAAGCCTATGTAGACAAGGATAGGCTATACTGGGTGGGCCACTCCCTAGGAGGGGTCATAGCTACCCTTAAGGCCTATAAGCTTAAGCCAAAAGCCATGTGCCTCCTTGCTCCAGCAAGTGATATGAATAACCCTGACTACATCAAAGTTATGGCCAAAACCATGTTCGAAGGCGAGATGAGAAAGAAAAAATCAGAAATAGACGGCCACAAAAACTACGCCGAAATCATAAGAAGTGTAGAAGACGTAGATATAGGAGGAGTCAAACTTCACAAGAACTTCCTCATAGACTTCCTAAAGAAAAATATCTACGGAGCTGCCGAAAAATACAAGGGCAAGGTCCTAATCCTAAGAGGAGATGCGGACGACTTAGTCTTTAACGATGCCAACGTAAAACTTCAAAAGGCCTACCCAAAGGCAGACTACGAACAAATAGAAGGAGCCGACCACTCCTTCAAAAACGAAGACCACAGAATGATAGTCTTTGAGAAAATGTATAAGTTCTTTGAGGAAAATTAAGCCTTTAAAAATAGAAATTAAGCTAGCTGAGGCTTAAATCTACGAAGTTAAGACCAGATTCCAACTTCCCCTTATGTCTAATGGTTCTGGCCACAGCGAACAGAGTTAGATGATGGCAGAGTGCCGGACAGTCGGGCTTCGATTTTTGTAAAAAATCGAATAAGTGGGACTTATTTGAAAAATGAGTTCCAAGAACTCGAAGAGTTCAAAATCGAGGCTTTTCGAGATAAAGGGCAAGCTTTGCTTGTCCTGAATCCGAAAACTACCGTCGAGCGGAGCGCATGCGGAGTCGAGACATCTCTCAAGAGAGATTCCTCCACTTCGGTCGAAATAAGGGTGAATTTGAACTTATTTACATTCTCACCAGGGCCAAACCCTGGTTTTTGTTTGACTTCATTTACTAAATTTCATAGAAAACTTTTATTTTCCATTATTTTAAAGAAAATATCCAAAAAAGACTTTAATTTTGTCTAAAAAGTGTTACAATATAATAAACGATTATATATCTTAACCTAACTTAAAGCCTATTCATTTCAATTGAGTATGAAAACTAAATTTTATACTTTTAGCAAGAATGTGTTTCAAATATTTAGGAATAGGTGTATAATTATGATTATAGAGTGAGTACAATATTAATAGTTTTAAACACAAAAGGAGAAATGCAATTATGAAAACAAATAAATTAGCAGCAGGCGCTCTTGCACTAGTTCTAGGACTTGGTGCACTTGCTCCATCATTTGCAGCTGAAGAAGCTAAGTCTGATGAAGCTAAAGTTTCAGAAACACCTGCTAAAGAAGAAAAAACTAAAGAACAGATCCTCAAAGAAGCTGAAGATGCTTACGATGATGCAAGAGTAATTGTAAAAGCAGTTGAAATTATCAAAGACCAAAGAAATATTTATGATAATAACAAAGAAGCTATAGATGCTTACCTAGCAAAAGCTACCACAATCATTAACGATTTAGGTAAGGTTCTTGGTAAAAAAGTAGCTGTTTCTGACCTTCTATTCTCAACAGCTTACGCTGAAGAAGCGAGCCTTGAAGAAATTCAAAATTTAACAAATAAAGCTAAAGGTATAACAGAAGAAGGAAAAGGTCTTATTAAAGAAATAAACGATAAAATAGGACAGGATCCAACACAAAATACAGATCCAAAACAAGATCCAGATCCAGCACCAAAACAAGATCCAGCACCAAAACAAGATCCAGCACCAAAACAAGATCCAGATCCAGCACCAAAACAAGATCCAGATCCAGCATCAAAACAAGATCCAGATCCAGCATCAAAACAAGATTCAAAAGACAAAAATGAAGGAAAAACACCAGCGGCTAAAAAATCACAAACTAACGCTAAAACAGGTGTTGCAGGGGTAACAGGCGTAGCTGGAATCCTAGCAGCAGCTTCAGTTGCTTACGCAGCAAGCAAAAAAAGAGACTAATAATACTTTAGTCACTGAAGAGTGCACTCTATAGACAAAGTATTAATTTCGTAACCGCGGTACTCACGATCTAAGGTGGTGTTGCAGAATAGGTAAATTTATTCTGCTCATCACTTTTTTTATTATATATTTATATTTAGCTAATAAAATCTATGGTATTGTTCATAGTGATTTTATTTTATCCACATTTTCCTTAAAAATAGGTTCAATTGATAGAGCTTACTATTGTAAATATTTTTTCTTAAGCAAATTTGTATTTTATGATTTCTAAGTTCTTATTTTCTATTTTTGATGCCAGTTTATTTAAATTTAGGGCTATTGATATAAGACATATTTCGCTTACTACATTTACTTTTCCTCTATGGTGAAATCTATTGTAGTTTAGTCCTGACTTTATTTTGGAAAAAGCTCCCTCAACTTGAATAGACCTGTTTAGTATTTTTTCTATTCCTTGATCGGATATTATGTTTTCTAATGATTCTTTCCTATATTTTTGGAAGGTTTCTGCTATGTAGATTCCTTTGGTTTTTTGACCAGCTTTGTTCCAGTTAAAACATCTATAGACTTTTGTTGTTGTTACATATCCACTTTTTCTTTTCCTATATCTGTCATTGCATCTAATGAATTCTTTACCTTATTTTGATTTGTATTTGTCTTGACTTTTATCATAGACCAGGCTTTTCCTGAATTCTTGCTCTTTTTTATATTTTCGTGTTTTAGATTTTTCATAGTTTGATGGCTTTATGTAGGATGTCAGATTGTTTTCTGCTAGGTATACATAGTTTTTTTCACTTTCGTATCCTGCATCTGCTACTATTTTATCTAGTTTGTCTGGATAACTTTTTAGTAATTTTGTTAAGAATGGTTTTAGGGTGTACATGTCAGATGGATAGTGGGATACATTTTCTCCTATGATGAAGCCTGATGCACTTGTTAACTGAATGTTGTAGGCTGGTTTTAGTTGACCATTTCTCATGTGGTCTTCTTTCATTCTCATGAAGGTTGCATCATGGTCTGTTTTTGAGTGGGAGTTTCTGTAATTGCCCATTATTTCTAGATGTTTCTGGTAAGTTTCTACTTTGCTTTTCCAATCTTTTAGTTGTTCATAGTCTCGTTGGAGTTGGTGTTTTCTTTTTCCTTGACCATGTACAAAGTTTATCTTTTTTTCTATACATTCCTTACTTACTTTATTAAATACTATCTTTACTACTTCTAATACTTGAGATGGTGTTAAGTCTTTATTCAAATCAAAGTGTTTTATTATTCTCATCCTCAGTTTTTCTTGCCACTTTTCTATACTTCCTCTCCATACAAAGCTGTATCTACTGGCATAGGCTTCTATTTTTGTTCCATCTATGTATATACTTGACAGGTCTATTTGTTTTTCTTCTATTAATATTTGGACCATTTGATTTAAAAGATTTGGTGCTAGTTTTACTATTTTTTGTCTAAATCTATTTATGGTAGAGTGATCTAGTGGATTTTGTCCATCTAGAAGATATTGTATTCTTAGATCATATTTGCAAGATTTCTCTATTTCTCTTGATGAAAATATTCTTTCTGGATAGCAGAATATTATTATTTGAAGCATGGTTACTGGATTTACAATTGGTTTTCTTCCAAATGATGAGTAGACTTTTTTTAGTTCTGTTAAGTCTATCCTTTCAATTATATTTTTTTACAAGCCTTAGTTTTACACCATCTTGGATATATATTTCTGTATTAAAGTTTAATTTTAATTTAATTGTATCACTAACTAGCGTAAAATCAGTTAGTCATGATGTATTTATAATGGTTTTCATAAATACATTATTGCTACAAAAATTTGCTTTTGCTAGGTAATTAGTTTATAATAAAATCAGAAGTAATATTTCTACTAATTTACGTAAACGAAAGGATATTAATTATGAAAAAAAGAAATGCATTAGCGCTAGCATTAGCAGCAGGACTTGTTCTAGGTGGAGCAAATACAGCACATGCTGAAGGCTGGGGAGACTCATACGAAGATAAATGGGCACAAGCTTCAGAAGAGCAAGATAAGAAAATAGCTGAAGAAAAAGCTAAAGAATTAGCAAATGAATGGAAAGATCCTAACAAAACTGAATGGGACCTTGCTTCAGAAGAACAAGATAAGAAAATAGCTGAAGAAAAAGCTAAAGAATTAGCAAGTGAATGGGAAGGTTACGAAGATCCATATCAAAAAGGTTGGGCTGATGCATCCAAAGAACAAGATGCTAAAAACCTTGCAAATGAATGGAAAGGCTACGAAGACCCATACCAAAAGGGTTGGAACGATGCTTCTAAAGAGCAAGATAGAAATCTAGCTAATAAAGGAAAACAAGAGGAAAAACCAGAAGAAAATAAATTAGCTGAAGCTAAAGAAAAAGCCATCGAAGAGCTTAAAAAAGCTGGTATCACAGGACAAATCTACTTTGACCAAATCAACAAAGCTAAAACACTTGAAGGTGTAGAATCTCTTAAAAATGAAATCCTAAAAGCTAATAAAGATAAGGATGAAAAACCAGGCAAAGAAGATGGCAAAAAAGTCGTTATCCCAGGATACAAAATCGAAGACATTGCTAAAGCAAGCAAATCTAACGAAAAAGCTAACAACGACAAAACATCTACACCATCTGCCAAATCTTCTAATCCAAACAGAGCACCAAAGACTGGTGTTGCAGGAATGTCTGCAGTAGCTGGCCTTGCAGCAGTTTCAGTTGCAGGAATCATTGCTACAAGAAAAAAAGAAGACTAATAGATTAATATTGTAGC
>NZ_JAPJPG010000029.1 GCF_030825785.1 Anaerococcus sp. | reverse complement strand
ATATTAAAGTATTATTGCGTAAATAGATTTTCTGTGCTAAAATAAAATTATCATTAAGAAAGGAGATAGAAAAATGAACAAAAAAGTAAGAATGGATTTCAAAATTAATTAACTATAGTAAGTATCAGGATACTCCTTGATCCTTACGATTAATAAACAAGGAGAAATATGACAGAATTTAAATTTTTAATTAAAAAGATGGCCAAACTTGAGCCAATAATGTTTTTACTAATCGCACTTTACGGTCTGTTTGTGGGGATCAAGCCCTTCTTATGGATTATTTCACCTGCCTTTATATTGAAAAATTACTCTACTAATCCAGAGGTTTTCCCAATTTTCTTTATAGGCTTATTTTTTATATCTTCACTAATCAGCTTTTTTGACGCTTTTGTAATGGGCAATTACAGGATGAGGATGAACCACGTTCGTTATAAGCTAATGAATATGATCACAGAGTATTCACTCTATCTCCCTTTTGCCAGAAAAAAAGAAAAAACAGAGTCTGAAAAAATAAGTGATGCCATGAAGGCTGTAGAATCGCCTTGGCTTGGAGCTGGAGGCATAATGATGGATTTGCCAAATATCTTTGCTCTTATAATTTCTGTTGGTGGATTTTTGTGGATTTTTATATCTATGGACCTATGGGTTCTTGCTACTACAATTATCCTCACCATAATTTCATGGTTACTATTAAACCAAGTCCCAAAATCATATAATGACTATTGGGATGCTATGAGTCCAAACTGGGATAAGTTTACAAAGCTTAATAATGAAATGAAATCTCCCCTATCAAAGCAGGATATTTTAATTTTCGATACCATAAGGATTTTCAAATCCTATTATGGAAAAACTAACAAGGGTAGAATAAAACGCCTAGAAGAAGTCAATACAAAGACCCTTAGGATTTTTACCCTTGCAAATTTTGTAAACCTCATAAGAGACGGCCTTATTATATATTGGCTGATGACAGGTCTTATAGCTGGAAGGATTTCTATAGCGAATTTCTATGTATATTTCACTGCTATCTTTGCTTTTATTGCCTTTAACCACCAAACAATGTGGTTTTTTACTGATATTAGAAGGAACTTTACCATGTTTAAGCCATTTTTTAAGATTACTGATGTCTATAAGAATGAAAAACAAGAAATTTATCCAGAAAAAATGGAACTTACTCTTGATAATCTTTCTTTCAAATATCCGGGAACAGATAACTATGTATTAGAAAATATTAATCTAAGGATAAAAGACTCTGAAACTATAGCACTTGTAGGAGAAAATGGTGCTGGCAAGTCTACCCTTGCCCTACTTTTAGCTGGTCTTTATGAGCCAACAGAAGGCATGATTTTAATAAATGGAGAAGATATTAATAAATCTCATATTGACTATAAAAAGCTAGTATCAGCAGTATTTCAAGATTCAAACCTCTTACCATTTTCTTTTAAGGAAAATATTCTAATGTCAACTGAGGATAGGGATATAGATTATATTTACAAGATGACCCACCTAGATGAAATCATAAATAAATATGATAATAAAGATAAACAAACTCTTTTAAGGATTTTGGACAATGACGGAGTCGACTTATCTGGTGGCCAAAAGCAAAGGCTATTTTTAGCTCGTGCCATAGCAAAAGCTAAGGCTAAGCTCTTAATCCTAGATGAGCCAACAGCCCAACTAGACGCCTTAAACGAAAGAGAACTTTATATGCTCTATGATGAGTTAACTACAGATAAGTCTTCGATTTTTATCTCCCACAGACTGGCATCAACTAAATTTTGTGATAGGATAATTTATCTTAAAGATGGAGAGATTCTCGCAAATGGGACTCATGATGAATTAATGGAAAGATGTGAAGATTATAAAGACCTCTATAATCTCCAAGCAGACAATTACAAGGAGGTCCTATGAAGAATATAAGAAAACTTTTTAAATTAATCGATACTTACCACCCAGGTTTTACCCTTAGAGTAATTATTACAAATCTCATACTTGGATTTTTACCACTTATAAATATTTTCGCTCCAAAGCTAATAATTGATGAGCTTATGGGAGCAAAAAGAATCTCCTACTGCCTTGGCCTTGGTGCCTTGGTCTTGATTCTAGGCTTTATCAAAGAAGTAACCTACAGGTGGCTAAATAATTACCTGACCCTAACATTTGAGGATATGTCAGATAAGCTCACCTTTAAGATTGCCCAAAAATCATTAAAGCTTCCCATAGAAAAATCTGACTCCAAGGATGTCCAAGACATGATGGAACAAGCCCACTATGCCGTTTGGGAAATGTACACCCTCTATGACATCATAGTTTTAGTAATATCAGCTGTTATCACAGGGATTTTATCACTAGGTATACTTGTTAAATTAAATCCAGCAATACTTATTCTATTGATTTTTCTAGTTTTAATAAACAAAAAACTTGTAAGGCTAATTAAGGAAAATGAACTAAAATACCAAGAAAATAATATTTCTGATCTCAGATCTTATAAATTTTTTGCTAATTTTGCGGCAGATCTAAGGTATTTTAAGGATATTGAAATCTATGAAGGCCAAGATTTAGTCTTAGAAAAAGCGGATTTCTACCAACAAGAAATGATAAAGTCTTCTACAGACTACTTCAACAAAAACGGAATCTACACAGGGATTATGAATGTGAGTGCAAATGGCTCAATAATCTTAACTTTAATTTACCTAACCTATAAGCTAATCGATAAGACCATTAGCCTTGCAAACTTCACAATGTATTTTAACTCCCTAATCCAGGTTATTAACGCAACAAACCTAATACAGCAAAACTACGCCAAAGTCATCTCAGTAAATGCTCAATTAGAAGTATTTTTTAACTTTCTAGAAATGGAAGAAGGACTCCTCGATAAGGGAGAAATCACTGATATTGACACAAGTAAAATTAATATTAGATTTGACAATGTCTCCTTTAAATA
The DNA here is from genome assembly GCF_030825785.1 of Anaerococcus sp. Lineage (GTDB taxonomy): Bacteria > Bacillota > Clostridia > Tissierellales > Peptoniphilaceae > Anaerococcus. The sequence continues at coordinate 17,682 of NZ_JAPJPG010000029.1, read as the reverse complement.
TCCAGCAAGTGAAGATTATGTCCTAAAAGATGCTTCTTTTGAGATAAGAAACGGAGAAACCCTTGCCCTTGTTGGCAAAAATGGAGCTGGCAAATCTACAATAGTTAAGCTTTTGTGCAAGTTTTATGAACCAACAGAAGGCCATATCTACCTAAATGATATAGACATTAGTAAAATTTCAACAAAAAAATACTATGAGATTCTATCCCCTACTTTCCAAGATTTTAGGCTATTTCCATTTAGGATTAGTGAGAATATTACAAGTAAATTAAAGGAAGATATTACAGATTTTGAGTATGAAAATATGGACAAGGCCTTTGACCTTTTAAATCTTAGGACTTGGATAAAAAAACAAGTAGAAAAAGAAGATACCTTCCTAACCTACCTCTTCTCAGATAAATCAGTTGAGCCATCAGGGGGTATAGGCCAAAAGATTGCTCTTGCCCGTTCAATCTTTCATGAAGGGAAATTTTTCATAATGGATGAGCCAACCAGCGCCCTAGATCCAAGAAGCGAACAGGAAATCTTTGAAAATATGCTTGAGATTTCAAAAGGACAAACTTCCCTTTTCATCTCCCACAGATTATCATCTACCAAATATGCTGATAGGATAATAGTATGTGACAAGGGAAAAATCACAGAAAACGGTACTCACCAAGAATTAATGAAAGAAGATGGCTTGTACAAGGAAATGTTTACCAGCCAAGCAGATTTATACCTATAAAAAAAGGACCTGCTTAAGAATAATTAATCCTAGCACTATCGTTAGAAGCTTTAGGAAGTAAGTCACTAAGACTTTCTGCTAATCGCCTCTATCAGCCGGAAGCCAGCAATTGACCTCTGGCTGATAGGTAATTTCCTAAGGATCCTCTAAGGATGCTAGGATTATTTTTCATAGTTTTAAATAGTCGCTTATTTACTTAGAAGAAAATATTCTTATAGTATATTAACAATACAATAAAGACAGCCCCTCCTATAAGGTGGATTGCGAGTGCTAGGCGGGATTTTTTCTTATAAGTTTCAAGACTTTCCTTATCTCTCTTTCCTAAATTTTGTATAGGATATTTTTTCCTTCCTATAAGGTAGGCTAGGAGAAAGGCATTGCCATTGTTGCCCGATATATTTAAAACTCCAAGTAGCTTAGGATGCTTAAGTCCTCTTGCTCTTGCATCGATTTTAGTCATTTGATAGATATTATATTGTAGGATTGCCCCACCAAGTACAGTAACCGCTCCACTTATAATTATAAGTATTAATTGTAGATTCATAAAATCCTCCTAGAATCTTTTTATGATTTCTGAATATATTAGTCCTGTCAAAATTATTGAAAGGGTAAATATAGCAACCATGTTTAATCTTTCTGGCATAAATTCTGTAAATAAGGCGATGATTATCATTGTAAGCAAGGCCAGTATTATTATTCCTATAAGTTTCTTATTTGATTTTACTAAGTCAGTTGACTCTTCCAAGTGTTTCATAAAACTATCACTTCCTTTCAAAAGCTCGTCCAAAGAAATTTCGTATAGATCGGATAGGGCAATTACATTTCCTATGTCAGGATAGGTCTTGTTATTTTCCCAGTTGGAAATAGATTGCCTAGATACAAAAATCTTTTCTGAGACTTCTTCTTGGGTCATATTTTTCCTAAGTCTCGCTTGCCTTAACTTATCTCCTATCTTCATTCCTACCTCCTAGCTTAATAATAATTTATTTTCATATAATAGTCTATATAATAGCTTTTCCAAGTCATGATTTTTATGTAAAAAGTCTTTTACATGGCTTGTTTACAAGCTTTAATTTATTCTAACTAAAGCCTATCTAAAAAATACCCTCTCTTTTTCTTAAGCTAAGTCTAGCAGAATTTATAAAAATTTACAAGAAAAAAGCCCTCAGTCGGGCTTAAATTATAAGAATATATTCTCTATTAATAAAATATTTTTATTTTTTGTGGACTTCTTTTAATTTATTTTCTAAGATTATCCCACTAGTTATATAGGCTAAGACTTCAAGGATTAATATGATTATAATCCTAAGAGTAGTTATCTCCAAAAATCTTTGGACTAGAGGTCCTATTAGGAGAAATACTGCCCCTAGAATAAAACAAAGCTTACTCATCTTATCATTGGCATAATACCAGTTGGCCTTATTTTTCATAGAAAGAGCTGACCTATAACCGTATTTGTCATTAATCTTCTTATCCTTTACTCTCCCGCAAACAAAGCCCGTTATGATCAAAAAGGCTGGCACAAAGTAAAGCAATAAATTTTTGTAAAACATAATACCTCCTATAAGTATCTATCAAATATGAAGTCAAGTCCCATTACCCAAGCCATTGAGTAGAGAAATATGGATGGGCCCTTGAAGAGAAATATTATACTTGCAAATTTCTTAAAGCTCATATCTGTAAGTCCTGACAGATAGCAAAGGAAATCGTCAGGAGCTACAGGAAATAAAATCGCAAGGGCAAAGAACTTCTCATAGGACTTATCATTAATCCTGTGATGGTATTTCTCAAAAGTGTCCTTACCAAAAATCCTAATCACAATAGACTTACCGAAGTTTCTAGAGATAAAAAAGACTAATATTGATCCAATACAAATAGAAATGTAATTATAGATAAAACCCCAGAAAGCTCCAAATATAATCACGCCAAATACCGTAGTAAGTCCACCTGGAATTACTGGAAGCACTATCTGAACTACTTGTATCAGCATAAAGAAAAGAGGAGCGAGCTTCCCTTTAGATAGAATATAGGCCCTGAAGCTATCTAGAGAATTAAATAGTCCTGCCCTGTATCCTAAATATCCCAAGATCGTAAATATTACAAGCATAAGGACTGATATTATATTGAAAATATTTTTCTTTATTATAGCTTTCATAAATTCCTCTTTGTATGATGTTTGTAATACAATCGTACATCTTTATTTATCCCTTGTCAAATCTATTATATGAAATTAATCGATAATTTCAAGATTTAATATTATTAATTTATATCTTATGGATATTAAAATATATATAAATAAAAAGGCCTCAAAGCCTTTATTTTTTTCGTAAAATCAATTATTAGTTTACTTTAAGATTGTTCTTCTTATTTGCTAGCTACTTCAAAAAATTTCTATTTTATTGGCCAAGTCTGGGCTTTTTATCTATGATATTTCTTATCAGTCTTTCCTTATATTTAATCCTTAAGGGTTTTCATACATCAAGCTAGAGTAAATCATTGTGTAGGCTCTTGGCCTATGATTTATACCAGCTTTTGTATTAGCTGTATAAGGTGCTTTTAGTCTTATAAATCCTTAAGAGATGTGGTATCCAAAAAAGAAAAACCCAAAAGTCTGACTCTTGAGTTTTTACTTAATTAATCTAAATTTTTATCCTAGACAACTATATTTAAGATTTTTCCAGAAACGTAAATTATTTTTCTAATTTCTTTTCCTTCGATGTATGACTGGATATTATTATCTTCTTGAGCGCTCTTTATAGCATCTTCCTTGCTTGCTTCCTTATCCATCATGACTGTAGCTCTTACCTTACCATTGATTTGTACAGGCATTTCAAATGAATCGAAGCTTAATTTGTCCTCGTCATAGCTTGGCCAAGTAGTTTGGTTAAGCTCTCCTTCATAAGCCATCATCTCCCACAATTCTTCAGTCATGTGTGGAGCTACTGGATTAAGAAGTGTTATATAAGTTCTAAAGTCTTTTTTAGTAATTTTACCTAGGGATTTCATCTCGTTTAGGAGGGTCATAAGTTGAGCTATAGCAGTATTGAACTTAAGGTTTTCGTAATCTTCACTTACCTTCTTGATAGTTTGGTTGATTATAACTTCAAGCTCTTTGCTATAATCTTCGCCTTCTACTACAAGATCTGTTAGGTTAAATACTCTTTCTAGATATTTCCTACAGCCTCTAACTCCCTCATCTGACCAGATAGCCATTGATGAGAAATCTCCCATAAACATCTCATAGCATCTTAAGGTATCAGCCCCATAGTCTCTTACGATGTCATCTGGGTTTATTACATTGCCACGAGACTTGCTCATCTTTTGGTGATCACTTCCTAGGATCATTCCATGGCTAGTTCTCTTCTTGTAAGGCTCTTTTGTTGGAACGACACCTATATCATAGAGGAACTTATGCCAGAATCTTGAGTAAAGTAAGTGAAGAGTAGTATGCTCCATTCCCCCATTGTACCAATCAACTGGTGAATAGTAGTCTAGGGCTTCTTTACTTGCAATGGCTTCCTTATTATTTGGATCCATATATCTTAGATAATACCAGCTAGATCCCGCCCATTGAGGCATGGTGTCGGTTTCTCTTTTGGCAGGTTTTCCACAGATTGGACAAGTTGTGTTTACAAACTCTTCTATTTCTGATAGTGGAGATTCGCCTGTAGCTGTTGGCTCATAAGAAGGAACATCAGGAAGCTTTACTGGAAGTTCTTCTTCAGGAACTGGAACCCAACCATGCTCTTCGCAGTAGATCATAGGTATTGGTTCTCCCCAATATCTTTGACGAGAAAATACCCAGTCTCTTAGTTTAAAGTTGGTCTTAGCCTTACCAAGTCCCTTTTCTTCTACATATTCTATAGCTTTTTTCTTAGCGTCATTTGCTGATAGGCCGTTTAAAAAGTCTGAGTTGATTGCCTCTCCCTTGTTGATATCAGTTGTTGGAAGCTCTTCTCCTGTGTCATAAACTGGGATTATTGGCATATCAAACTTCCTCGCAAATTCAAAATCACGGCTATCGTGAGCAGGAACTGACATTATTGCTCCCGTACCATAAGTCATTAAGACATAGTCAGATACCCAGATAGGAATTTCCTTATCGTTTAGTGGGTTTATTGCAGAAAGACCATCTATCATAACACCAGTCTTATCTTTATTTAGCTCACTTCTTTCGAAGTCAGATTTCTTCTTAGCTTCTTCTTGGTAATCTTCTATTTCAGAGAAGTTTTTGATTTTGTCTTTGTATTTATCAAGTATTGGATGCTCAGGGCTTACTACCATGTAGGATACACCAAATATAGTGTCAGGTCTTGTTGTATATACTGTTAGCTTTTCGTCTAAGTCTTTTATCTTAAAGTCAACATCACAACCATGGCTTCTACCAATCCAGTTGATTTGACTGGCCTTGATTCTTTCTTCAAAGTCAACTTCATCTAGGTCATCTATCAATCTATCTGCATATTCAGTTATTTTTAGCATCCATTGATTTTTCATCTTGTGGACTACTTCAGTGCCGCATCTTTCACACTTACCATCTACAACTTCTTCATTAGCAAGTCCTACTTGACAAGATGGACACCAGTTTACAGACATTTCATTCTTATAGGCTAGTCCATGCTTATACATTTGAATGAAAATCCATTGACTCCACTTATAATAGTCTGGGTCAGTCGTGTTTACTTCTCTATCCCAATCAAATGAGAATCCTATTGATTTCATTTGTTCTTTAAAGTGGGCTATGTTATCAGCTGTAACCTTAGCTGGGTGGATTTTATTTTTGATAGCGTAGTTTTCTGTTGGAAGACCGAAGGCATCCCATCCCATTGGATACATTACATTTTCTCCCTCAAGTCTTCTCTTACGAGCTACGACATCAAGAGCGGTATATGGACGAGGGTGTCCTACGTGTAGGCCTTGTCCTGATGGGTAAGGAAACTCTACCAAAGGATAGAATTTCTTCTTATTATTATCTATCTCAGATTTAAAAGTCTTCTCATCATCCCATTTCTTTTGCCATTTTTTCTCTATGGCATTTGGATTATATTCAACCATACTTCCCCCTAGTTCTTATCAGCGAAGGCACGTACGTATCTTGGATAAGCCAGTACGTCTCTGATATTTTTCATTCCTGTAACATACATTACAGCTCTCTCAAAGCCTAGTCCAAAACCTGAGTGAACTACTGTACCGAATCTTCTTAGGTCTAGGTAGTTTTCGTACTCTTCTGGATTTAGGCCATTTTCTTCCATTGATTTATATAATTCGTCGTATCTTTCTTCCCTTTGTGAACCACCTATTAATTCACCTACTCCAGGAACGAGCATATCGAAGGCTGCAACAGTCTTGCCATCGTCGTTTCTCTTCATATAGAAGGCCTTGATGTTTTTTGGATAGTCTGTGACAAATACAGGTCCTCCTACGATTTTTTCAGAAAGATATCTCTCATGCTCTGTTTGTAGGTCGATTCCCCATTCTACTGGGAATTCAAATTTCTCACCAGATTCTTGTAAAAGCTCGATTGCTTTAGTATAAGTCACTCTAGCAAATTCTGCATCTCTAACCTTCTCTAGTCTTTCTATTAGTCCCTTGTCAATCCAGGTGTTGAAGAAATTCATCTCATCTGGAGCATTTTCTAATAGATAGTTGATGGAGTATTTGATCATGTCTTCAGCCACATCCATAGCGAGATTATAATCTGTAAAGGCCATCTCAGGCTCTAGCATCCAAAACTCAGCAGCATGTCTAGGAGTGTTTGAATCTTCTGCCCTAAAAGTTGGACCGAAGGTATAGACATCTCCAAAAGCTAGGGCATAATCTTCAGCCTCAAGCTGGCCTGATACTGTTAGGTAGCTCTTCTTGCTAAAGAAGTCCTTGCTATAATCAACACTTCCATCTTCATTTCTTGGAGCATCGTCTGGGTCGATTGTTGTTATGTTAAACATCTCTCCCGCTCCTTCTGCGTCAGAAGAAGTTACTATTGGAGGGTTTACATATAGGAAGCCTCTTTCTTGGAAGAACTTGTGGAGAGCGTAAGCAAGGATTGATCTTACCCTAAAAACAGCCCTATAGGTGTTTGTTCTAGCCCTAAGATGAGGGATAGTTCTCATAAATTCTAGTGTTTGTCTTTGCTTTTGGATAGGGAATTTTTCAGAAGATTCACCTAATACATTTACTTCTTTCGCTTGGATTTCGTAAGGGTTTTTGCTATTACCTGTTTTTACCAAAACTCCCTTAACTTCAAGTGATGTGGATAGGTATTGCTTGTCGAGTTCATCGTAATTTTCGATATCACTTCCTACAACTACTTGTAGGTTCTTGAAGGTTGTTCCGTCATTTAGCTCGATAAAACCAACGTTTTTACCAAATCTTTGGTTTCTCATCCAACCATATACACAAACTTCACTATCAACATATTTGTCTACTTCATTTAATATATCTCTAATCTTCATTTATCCCTCTCTTTATTTTCTCAAGTCTTTCTATCATTTCTTTTTCATATCCAACTTTCTTCGCCTCATAGAATTTTACTCCTATGTACTTATCCGGAAGATAGTCTTGATCTACATAACCACCGTAAGCATGAGGATATAGGTATTTATCCTTTACCAAATTCTTTGATCCCTTATAATGGGTATCTTTAAGCTTATTTGGTACTTCTCTATCCTTATTATTCTTAACAAAATCAATCGCCTTATTTATGGCAAGATAAGTAGAATTACTCTTTGGTGCTGCTGAAAGATAAGTCACCACCTGGCCAAGGATTATCCTTGCTTCAGGCATCCCTACCGTGTCTATTGCCTTAAAACAATTGACCGCCATGACCAAGGCATTTGGATCAGCATTTGATATATCTTCTGATGCAAATATAATCATCCTTCTTGCTATAAACTTTATATCTTCGCCAGATTCAAGCATCTTGGCAAGATAGAAGAGTGCTGCATCTATATCTGATCCCCTCATAGATTTTATAAAGGCACTGGTCGTGTCGTAATGTCTATCTCCATTTTTGTCGTAGACGGCAATTTTTTTCTGGGTAGAATTTTCGATAGTAGACTTTCCTATAACTATTCTACCATCAATCTCATCTTCTGAAAATATAGCAATCTCTAAAGCGTTAAGAAGCGCCCTAGAATCTCCATTTGAGTATTTGATAAGAGTCTCTCTCGCTTCATCTTCTATTATAATATTTTTGTTCTGTAGGATTACATCCTTCTTAAGAGCTGAATCGATCAAGCTTGATTGGTCTCTATCACTTAAGCTTTTTAGCTCGAAGACATACATCCTAGATATCAAGGCCTTATTTACCTCGAAGTAAGGATTTTCTGTAGTTGCTCCAATAAGAATAAGGGTAGAATCTTCTACATATGGCAATAGATAATCCTGCTGGCTTTTGTTAAATCTGTGAATCTCGTCAATAAAAAGGATAGTTTTCTTATTCTCGAAAGATAAATTATCCTTGGCTATCTGTACTTTTTTCTTAAGGTCAGATATTCCACTTGCCACAGCAGAGATCTCCTCGAAGGCCATATTAGTCTTTTGGGATATGATCTTAGCAAGGCTAGTCTTACCCACTCCGGGTGGCCCATAAAAAATCATCGAATATATCCTATCCGCCTTGATCATCCTATTAATAATCTTGCCTTCCCCTATTAGATGGTCTTGACCTAGGTAATCATTTAAGTCCTTGGGCCTTATCCTATCAGCCAGAGGAGCACTTTTTTCTAATTGATTAATCCTATTAAGTTCAAATAAATCCACAATCTCCTCCTAAAGAAAAAAAAGATGCTAGGAATGAGCATCTTTCTTATCTTTTAAACTTTTTATTTCTTCATAAAAGGAATCAACATCCTTAAATTCTCTATAAACCGATGCAAACCTCACATAGGCAACTGGGTCGAGCTCTTTTAGCTCAGCCATCACCAGCTCTCCTATATAGGTTGAACTTATTTCTTTGTTTCCCGTATGATTTATTCTAGTTTCTACATTCCTAGCAACTTTTTCAATATCATCCATAGTCACCGGTCTTTTTTGGCAACTTTTTACAATTCCTGCTATCAATTTCGTTGGGTCATAGGCTTCTCTTGTTTCGTCTTTTTTTATGACCATTATAGTAGAATCTTCATACCTTTCGTAAGTTGAAAACCTACGATCACAATCTTCACACAAGCGTCTTCGTCTGATAGCCCTATCGTCTTCTGTTGATCTAGAATCTAAAACCCTGGTATTGGTTGAATCGCAGTAGGGACATCTCATATTATTTTAGAAAATCTGGTAAGTCGAAGTCATCAAAAGGATTTGATGATTTTTTCTTAGCGCTAGGTCTTTGAGGAGCCTTGAGCTCTTCTCTATTTCTTGTACTTTGTTGTACACTTCTTCTTGCTGGTGTTGGATTATCAAAACCTGTTGCAATAACAGTAATCTTGATATCATCTCCTAGAGATTCATCACTACCAACTCCGAATATGATGTTAGCATCAGAGTCAATATTTTCTCTAATAAGCTCAGCTGCTTCGTTAGCTTCCATTAGACCAACTTCAGCTGCCGTTACGTTAAGTAATACTGCGTTTGCTCCTTCGATGCTTGTCTCAAGTAATGGTGAGTTAACAGCAGCCTTAGCAGCTTCAACAGCCCTATTTTCACCATTAGCCCTACCGATACCCATGTGAGCGATTCCTTGATCAGACATTATTGACTCAACATCTGCAAAGTCAAGGTTAATTACGTTAGGTACAGCGATTAGTTCTGAAATACCACTTACTGCATCCATAAGTACTTGGTCTGCCATCTTGAAGGCATCTACCATTGATGTTCTCTTTTCTACGATTTGTAGGAGTCTATCATTTGGAATTGTGATTAGTGTATCTACATTTTCCTTTAATCTTTCGATTCCACCTTCAGCTTGGTTTTGTCTTTTTCTACCTTCGAAAGTAAATGGCTTAGTTACAACACCAACTGTCAAGATTTCCATCTCTTTAGCAACTTTCGCAACTACTGGTGCAGCACCTGTACCTGTTCCACCGCCCATTCCAGCAGTGATAAAGATCATGTCTGCGCCTTTGATAGCTTCTGATATTTCGTTTTTAGACTCTTCTGCAGCCTTTTCTCCTACTTCAGGATTAGCTCCAGCTCCTAGACCTCTTGTTAGTTTCTCACCAATTTGAAGTCTTATGTCTGCGTTTGATTCTTGTAGTGTTTGTAGATCTGTGTTTAGTGCCAAAAACTCCACACCAGATAGTCCGCTTTCTCTCATCCTGCTGATTGCGTTGTTTCCACCGCCACCAACTCCGATGACTTTAATCTTTGCTAAAGAGCTGTTGTCCATTTCCATGTTAATGTTTGCCATACTTTCCCCCATTTTATTCTAATAGATAAATTTTATATTAAGAACCTTCGTTTATTTCAACTACTGGGTTTTTTCCATTACTTAAATCTATGGAAGAAACACCTAGGTCCTTACTTTCTACATCCTTTAGGATTGATTCTAGTAATCTAATCTTGTACGAACTTTCTTTCAAATCACCAAAATCAACTCTCATATCTTTTATTATTATACCAATATGCCTATTGTTTTCAAAATTTAATTGATTAATCAAATCCACAAAGGAAGAAGAGTTTATTTCATTGATAAAATTTAATAAATCCTCATCATCTGTAAATTCTTCTCTAATATCTTCCTTGTAATCAGAAATCTTAATATTTATTAGAGAATTTTTGGTATTAGCAGGAATTTCCTCACTATCCATTACCCTTCCTTGATTGGATATGTAAGTTATTTTTTCCTTATCTTCTATAAAAAATCTCGGATAGGTCTCTTTGACTTTGATATTGATTACCTTAGGAAAAACTTTCTTTATTTCTGCTTCTTCAATAGTGTCTTCTTCCATAAGTTTTTTTTCATTCTTTTTTACATTGTAAGTAAGTATATTTTTACCTATTGGATTTTGTATCTTTGAAATAATATCTGTATCCTTTAGCCTTTCATTTCCTGTAACATATATCTGAGAAATTTTCATGTAGGGATGCCTTAAGGCTTCTACTATGAATATCGAAAGGAATAATACGATAAGAAAAATCACAAATCTTTTAGTAAAAGTCTTAGGCTGTTTCTTCCTTACGACTTTCCTTTTCCTATTAGTGTTGCTGTCTTCTGGTATTTGACTTTTCTTTCTAGCCTTTCTTTTATCTTTCATCTTTGATCAACCCTTCAATTATATGAAAAATCTTATCTCCTGCCTCATCATCAGAAAGGGCCTTGGCATTGTCACCCATTTTCTTAAGTTTATCCTTATCGCTAATTATTTCTTTTATTTTCCTATCCAAAACATCTCCATCTAGGTCTTTTTCTAAAACCATTATAGATGCGCCATTATCGACATAGGTTTGTGCATTAAACTGCTGGTGGTTTTCTGTGGTATACGATTTTGGAATAAGTATTGAAGCCTTGGCTACAGCTGAAATTTCTGATAGGCTCATAGCTCCTGATGAAGCTATAACAAGATCGCTTACAGCATAGAAAAGATCTATATTATCAATATAGGAAAACACCTTAAGATACTCGTTTCTTTCTACCTCTTTCATAAAATCATCATAGTTTTTCTTTCCAGTTTGGTGGAGGAGATAGTAGGAACCGTCAAGATTTTTGGATAATTCCTTAACAGCCTCGTTCATATAATAAGATCCATTTGACCCACCAAAAGAAAATACAACTGGCCTATCTTTCTTGATACCTAAATCTTTAAGGTCTTTGTCAGTATATTCACTCTTAAAGCTAGTTCTTACTGGATTACCTGTTACTACAATCCTTTCCTTGTGCTTGAAGTGCTTTTTGGCTTCCTTGTAGGATATAAGGACCTTATCTACCTTGTTTGATAGAAACTTTGATGCCATGCCGGGGTAAGAGTTTGATTCGTGGACTATAGAAGGAATATTTTTCTTACTTGCCTGATACAAGATAGGAGCACAAACATATCCTCCAGTTCCAATAACAAGGTCTGGTTTATATTCTTCTATTATCTTCTTTGCCCTCGTAAACCCTTTAAGGTTTGTAGTAAGAGATTTAAATAGTTTCTTGTTTATCCTTCTAGGAATACCCATGCCTGGTAGGTCGACAAATTTATAGCCATATTTTTGGGCAACTGTCTCTTCTGGGCCGTTTTTGATTCCCACATAGATTATTTCCACATCAGGAATTTCTTTTTGAAGTTTTTCTCCTATGGCTATGGCTGGATAAATATGTCCGCCTGTGCCTCCGCCAGAAATTATTACTTTCATCTAATCATCCTTTGTATTTTTCTATCTTTTCTTTAAAGTCCCTGCCTCTTTCTTCAAAGTTATTATACATACCCCAAGAGGCACTTGCAGGTGATAAGAGGAAGATATCCCCTTCTTCTAAATTGTCAAAAGAAATCTTTACTGCCTCTTCCATATCCTTGGCTTTTTTGTAATTTACTTGATAGGCTTCGCAAAGACTCGCCAATTTATCTGTGGTTTGTCCAATGATAACCATAAGTTTTCCATGTTTTTTAAATTCTTTTACATAGGGACTGTAGTCGATATTTTTATCATAGCCTCCTGCAATTATTACCATTGGCTTATCGAAACTTTGAATAGCCTTGACTGAGCTATCTACATTTGTTCCCTTGGAGTCATTGTAGACCTTGACTCCTCTTATATCTGTCACAAATTCCAGCCTATGCTCTATTGATTTAAAGCTTTTTGATCCCTTTATGATATCTTTTATAGAAACCCCATAGATAAAACAAGCAAGGATAGCGCACATCAAGTTTTCGTAATTGTGTCTACCTATTATTGAAAGATCATCTACATCCATTAATTTAATATTTTTTCCTTCATCTTTAAAGAATATAGATGAGCCTTTAAGATAGGCGCCTCGATCTACTTTCTCTTTTGAAGAAAACTCATAGACTTTTGCCTTAAAATTTTTCCTATGGTCTTCTAATATAGGATCATCGTGATTTATTACTAGAAAATCACTTTTATCTTGCCTTCTACTTACATTAAGTTTTGAGTTTATATAATCAGACAAAGATCCATGCCAATCGATATGATCTTCAGTGATATTTGTAATACAAGCTATATGAGGCTTGTAGGTAGATACATCGTGTAGTTGGAAGCTTGAAAGCTCACAAGAGAAAATCGCAGTAGGATTTTCATACATTTGCCATAAGATTCCCTCACCGATGTTTCCTACAGAAATCGCCTTCCTGCCTGATTCATTAAGTATATGACTAATCATAGATGTAGTAGAAGTCTTGCCATTTGTACCAGTTGTGGCAATGATTTTAGCTTCTGGAAAGAGTCTAAAGGATAGTTCAATATCTGATATTATCTCGTATTTTTCCCCTAGTTTCTTTACCACTTCATCCCTTGGGGGAATGCCTGGACTTTTTACTACAAATTCAAAATCAAAATCTAAAATGTCACTATCAGAAATAGGGCTATATTTATAGCCCTTAAGTTCCTTAACTTCTTTTTTATTTTTATCAAAGGTATAGACATCATAGCCCATCTTATCTAGAGTCTTTGCTGCTGATATACCTGTTAGTCCTAAACCGTAAACTAAAACTTTCTTCATACTAATGCCGCCAATGTTATCATACAAAATATTACAGATACTACTGCAAATGCTACTACTATCTTTTGTTCCTTATAGCCTTTTAATTCAAAGTGATGGTGGATTGGAGTCATTAGAAAGACTCTCTTCTTGTTTCTGTGTCTGTAGCTTGTAACTTGGATAATTACAGATAGTGTTTCCAAGACATAAATTCCACCGAAGATTATTAGATATAAGGGAATTCTTAAATTAATTGCCATGGCAACTATTGCTCCACCGATTGCCATAGATCCTGTATCTCCCATAAATACTGCCGCAGGATTTGAGTTAAATATCAAAAATCCTAAGAGGCTTCCAAGCATTATATAGGAAAATATTTCGTTATTTGTTCCCTTCCCTATTATGGCGAGGGTTATAAATACTGGAAGAGATACTGTGGCTAAGAGTCCATCTAGGCCATCTGTAAGATTTGTCGCATTAGTTGTACCTACTATTATGAATATCATAACTGGAATACCAATTATTCCAAGCCCTATACTTGTATTTGTAAATGGTATCAATAAGGATCCTATCGAATCTTTATCATTAATATAAGCTAGAATCGAAATTATAAGAGCAAGTCCAAACTGTAGGATTATCTTCCCTCTTGGGCTTAGTCCTTCGGATTGTTTTAGGATAAGTTTCCTAAAGTCATCTATAAAACCAATTGCTCCAAAGCCTATAGTCGATAAAATCACTATCCAAACTTCAAGGCTATCAAGTGGTAAGAATATAAGAGATAAAATTAGGGCTGCTATAATAAATATTATCCCTCCCATAGTTGGAGTACCAGCCTTTTTAAGGTGACTCTTTGGTCCAACCTCTCTTATATTTTGTCCAATTTTCTTTCTCTTAAGTATTGGTAAGATCACTAGGCCTAGGCCTATACTTAACAATATACTTATAACTATCAACAAAAAATTATTCATCATTAATTCCTATCTACATTTAATTTGACAGTATTATCATCATCCTTATAAACCATGCCCAACTCTTCTAGGGCGTATCTTTGGATTAAGTTAAGGTCAATCGCTTCTTCTAGCCTAGTATTTAACCTATCCCTCTGGAGTTCGTAGGAGACGATATCTGCCTGTAATGTATTATACTCATATCTTTTTGCATTCAAGTTATTTCTTTTAACCAGAGCTGTTACGAGAAGGCTAACTACAACAAGGAAGGTAAATATAGATAGGCTTAGTTTCATTCTCCTATCTCTTTTCTTAAGATTTTGAATCTGTTTGATCTTCTTATTTTTTCTGTTATCCTTAACCTTAAGTCGTCTTCTTTTCTTGTTATTATTTTTACTAATAGCTATTCTTTCTTCCATGTCTATATCCTTTGTCCAACTCTAAGCTTGGCAGGCTTTGATCTAGAATTATCCCTTAGCTCAGCTTTACTTGCCGTCACTGGTTTTCTCGTTATAATCTTAATCTTGGCCCTATGATCACATACACATACTGGAAATTCTGGAGGGCAGATACAGTCTGTTGCCAAATCCTTGAATTTATTCTTCACAATCCTATCCTCTAAGGAGTGGAAGGTGATTATTGCGATCCTTCCGTCCTTTTTTAGGTGATCTACGACCCTTTCTATAGTGTTTTCCAAAACTTCTAGTTCTCTATTTACTTCTATTCTTAGGGCTTGAAATACTCTTTTTTCAGGATGAGCATCTTGACTTTTTATGGATTTTGCTACAATTTCTCGGAGTTTAAAAGTCGTATCGATTCTTTTTTCATCACGGAGATTAACAATATTTCTAGCAATGGATCTTGCGAATCTCTCCTCACCATATTCGAAAAATATACGCTCTAGCTCATCCTGAGAGTATTCATTGACAATAACTTCCGCTGTTAACTCATTATCCTGGTTCATCCTCATATCCAAAGGACCATCCTTCATATATGAAAATCCCCTGTACGCATTGTCAATTTGATATGAACTTACGCCAATATCCATCAAAGCCCCATCTATCAAGTCAAGGCCAAGCTCTTCTAAGACTTTTTCGAAGTTTTCGAAGTTACTGTTTACGAAAGTAACATTAGAAAAGTCCCTTAGGTTAGACTTGGCTGCTTCAATGGCTTCCTTGTCCTGATCAAATGCTATAAGCCTTCCCTTATCAGAAAGCCTTTCTAGGATCAATTTGGAATGACCTCCCTTTCCCAAGGTTAAGTCTAGGTAGATTCCATCTGGATTAATATTTAGATTTTCTATAGTCTCTTTTGCGAGAACTGGTATGTGTTCAAATTTCATATTATTCATCCATTATATCGGATAGATTCACCTCTACTTCGTCAATATAAGCCTCCCAATTGGCCCTATCCCAAAGCTCAATTGTGCTATTGTTTCCAATTATCATAGCTTCTTCTTTGATCTCGCTATAATCTCTCAGGTTCTTGTTAAGAAGAACTCTGCCTTGTTTGTCAAGGCTTGCCTTTACAGTGGATGAGAAAAATAGTCTCTTGATAGCACGGTTTTTCTTATTTTGCACTTCCAAACCATCAAGTCTTTCGGATTGCTTAACAAATTCTTCCTCAGTGTAGATTACTAGAGACTTTTCCGGCCCCTTGGTTATATAGAAGTTCTCAGATAAATCATCTCTAAACTCACTCGGTATCATTATTCTATTTTTAGAATCTAACTTGTGAGTAAATTCACCTAAAAACATTTCCCACCACTTTCTACCACTATATTCCACTTCACTATCATTTTATACTAAAAGCACTTTATTTGCAACAAAAAAGTCGGCCTTAAGCCGACCCTAAAATTATTGAATTTTTATATTTTGTCTATAAAGCTTAAGCTTGTAAGATCTATCACTTAAACTTTATAATCTTCTCTTTTTTCTCTTTACTTTTATTTTCCCTAAAAAAAGGTGGGAGATGGTTTTTATTTGCCCAAATATATAGGACTATTCCTAGAAGAATATAGATGATACTCATAAGCTGTGCTGTTCTTAAAGATCCTATATAAAGAGAATCTGTCCTAAGACCTTCCACAAAATATCTCAAGATTCCATAGAGGATGAAATAAATTGCAGACTGCTTACCCTTATCTGGGTTTTTCTTCCTGTAATTTATTAGGAGAATAAAGATTAAAACATCTCCGATAGATTCGTAGAGAAAGGTTGGATGGACTTTCACTCCATCTATGATAATCCCCCAAGGAAGGTCTGTTGGACCCCCATGGGCTTCGGAGTTTGCAAAATTACCCCATCTACCTATACCTTGAGCAAGGACAAGAGAAGGTACTAGTACATCCATAAGGTCTATAAGGGGGATTTTTTTGTATCTTGCATAAACTAGAAGGGCAATACTTCCAAAGAGGATCCCCCCATGGATTGCAAGACCTCCTGCCCTAAAGTTTAAAATCTGTGAAGGGTTACTTCCATAGTAGTCCCACTCGAAGATGACATACCAAAACCTTGCTCCGATTATTCCGATTGGTAAGATGACAAAAAGTAGATCATAGATAAAGTCTTCATCAAAACCTCGTCTTACGAACTCGCTTTTTGCAAATTGTGCTGCGATAAATATTCCTGTTATGATTATTATTGCATACCAGTAGATTTCTAAACCGAATATCCTAAAAGCAACAGGATCTATATTAAATTCCATCTTTATTCCTCGCTAGAATCATCCCAGTTTGAGTATACTTCTTGGACATCATCGTTATCTTCCAGAGTATCTATTAGCTTATTAAGCTTATCCACATGCTCATCTTCTACGCTAATCATATTATCTGCAAGATAAGATATATCTGCACTTTCTATTTTATAGCCTAATTCTTTAAGCTTATCATTGGCTTCGTTAAAGCTATTAACATCTGTGATAGCCTCGAAGTACTCTCCCCTTTCCTTGACATCTTCACAACCAGCTTCTAGGGCATCCATCATGAATTCATCGAAGTCTTTTCCCTCTTTTCCTACTATGATATCTCCCTTTCTTTGGAACATGAACATAACGGATCCGTCAGTTCCAAGATTTCCTCCGTTTTTGTCAAAGGCATGTCTTACATCAGGAGCTGTTCTATTTTTATTATCTGTTAGGCAGTCTACTATTACAGCAACTCCACCTGGTCCGTATCCTTCATAGATTACTCTTTCGAAATTATCTGAAGCATCATCTCCTGCTGCTTTCTTGATAGCTCTATCTATGTTATCATTAGGCATATTATCTGCCTTAGCTTTTTCTATAGCAGTTTTAAGAGCAGGGTTATATTCTGGGTTTGTTCCGCCCTCTTTGGCTGCAACTGTTATATTTCTAGCGTGTTTTGTAAAGATCTTGCCCTTTTTGGCATCTTCACTTCCTTTTTTATTTTTAATCTTGCTCCATTTATTATGTCC
>NZ_JAPJPG010000028.1 GCF_030825785.1 Anaerococcus sp. | reverse complement strand
GTCAAATTACATAGCAACTTATAACTAAGGTTATTATATATATTATTAAATGATAAATTCTAACTTATTTTCTATATTGAATAAATTTTGCCGGTATTCCAGCAATTACGAAATTATCTGGCAAATTTTTGTTACTAGAGCATTGGCACCAACAAACTAATCATCACCTATATGTAATCCATATAGAACTACTGAACTAAATCCAATCCAATAAATATTAACAATTTCTACAACTTCGCTGGAAAGGCATATATATAAGCTCCATCTTGTAGTTTTGTTTTAAAGCCTATAGAAATATTTTTTTACTAATCATTTTGATTTTTTACCTATAAATATGCTTCTTGAAATACTTCTATATCCTATTGAATAAATGATTTCCCTTATCATCATCCATCCATATTTCCAACATTGATGTAAGATATATGAAACTACAATTTTAGAATCAATTTTAAAATTCACTTTCACTGCAACTTTTAAAATAATACTTAATATACGTATCCTTTATTATGTTCTTCAATATTTTTAAAAAAGAATTTACTGCAAAACAAATTTAAAATTATAAATAAATTATCATAGTAAACTAATTTTATTATGCATCTAAATAAATTTTGTAATTTTCGTTTGAAAATTCTCTCCAAGTTTTCAGTTGATTACTTACTACTTTATCCATATTTTTAATTGCATTTTTTAACTCAACTATATTTCCAGCCTCAACTACAATGCCACTATCACCAACTACGTCTTTTGATCCAACATGGTCGCTTACAATCACAGGAACTCCAAAACTCAAAGACTCTATAACAGTAAATCCAAATGTTTCATAACAAACACTTGGTGCTACAAGCATATCAGCTTCACTCATAATTTGAGGTAATTTATCGTGAGTAAATCCTTCTTCTTTTACTATCATGTAGTCTTCTTTTTTTTGAACTGGACTAAATACACGTAATTGGATATTTTTATCCTCTTCCCATAATTGCTCGCATGCTTTTTTTAATATATTCCAACCTTTATAAGGTTTTGTTGGTGCCAAATATAATATCACTTTTTTTCCTGTATGAACTCTTTTTATAACTTGTTGTTTTATTCCCTGATGAACAATCGATATAACTTTGCTATCTTTAGGACTTATATATCTTCTATATATTTCTTCAGCTAATGTTGAATTGAAATGAATAAAATCAATTGATTCAAGCATTTCAACATAATAGCTTCTTAAATTTCTATATTTTTCAGATATCTTTTCAATATCTACGTCAGGCATCGATGGGAAATTTTCTTCATTAAAAAATTTATTTCTATGTGATTTTCTTAATTTTTTTACAATATATATATTTTTTATAAATCTATAGATAGGCGACTGAATGATTTTTATTTTTTTTAACGACAAGGCTGACTCATTACATTGGATACAATTCCTGCATTCATTATCATTATCGCAACACTTCCCTTTTCTAAAAAGGGTAACTTTTGGACAAATTCCAAAATAATCATGAGACGTAAATACTGTCCTTATTCCCAATTGATTTGCAGCCTTTATAAATTCTTTATGAATACCCATCAATGTATGTATATGAATAACTTCAGGATTTTCTTTTTTTAAAAATGACTTATAAATTTCTATATCACATGACTTGGTAAAGGCTGAAAATTCTTTAATTCCCTCATCTAAAGGTACTGGAAGAGGATTTATAAGTTCTAAATTTAAAATCCCTTTTATTTTTTTTCTCTTTTTTATTTCAGGATTATCTGAATATTTTTTTATTTCTCCAGGCCACATAGCCATAACAACATGACCATCTTTAGCTTGTGACTTAGCCAAATCAAAAGCGTATTTAGTTAAGCCTCCGCTTCTATATGGAGGAAATCCTAAAAAATAATGTAAAATTCTCAACTTATTTCTCCTGCTAATTCAACTAATCATTTCAAAAATACTTCTTCATATTTTGAACTTATTATTTTCCAAGTATAAGCTTCTCTAACTCTTTTTCTAGCTTTTTCTCCAAGTTTAGATATTTCTTCATCAGTTAATTTGTCGGCTTTATTTATTAGGCTTGCAAGATCGCCATCTTTTCTGCTCCAATACAAAGCAGCATCTTCAGCCACTTCTTTGTTAAATCCTACATCAACCAATAAGTTTAAATCTGTGCTACCCAAAGCTTCTATTAAACTTGGATTTGTTCCTCCAACTGTATGTCCATGAAAGTATGCGTAGGCATTTTCTCTAATTTTCTTTAGCAATTCTTGATCATATACTGTTCCTACAAAATTAATTCTAGGGTCTTTTTTGAAATGTAGTTTTTCTTCCAACTCATTTAAAAATTTGTCGTTTACATTTGTTATTAGGGCAAAATCTCTTTTGCTTTTGCTTTTCATAAATTCACGTATCATTATTTCATATGAATTTTCTGGTACAAATCGTCCTACAACTAAATAATAGTTTTTTTTAGATAAGCCTTTATCAGCATACCAATTTAAAAGTTTTTCGTCATCATCTTTTAATTTGCTGGGAGTAAGATCTGCTCCGTATGCTATATAAGTTGTTTTTGGATTTTTTCCATTTATTCCTTTTCCATCATAAGATTCATGTATATATTTTTCGATATTTATAGAGTCACATATTACAAGGTCAGACCATTTGACCATCATAGCTTCAGATATTTTCCAATATTTTCTTACTGGTGCTGACCACTTCGCCCTCATCCATTCATGTCCGTCTGGGTTTAGATAAACTTTTCCACCTAGTTTATGAATTTTTTTGTAGAAATATTTCGCAAATGGACCTATTCTGCATGCCATTATATAAACAATGGGATTTTCTATTCTTTTTTCCTTTATATATTTTATGCATTCATTTAAAGCTCCAACATCATAGTATATTGCTTGAGCAGGTCCTATTTGTGGAATATAAATTTTGAAACACCTTGCATTATTAAATTCAAATTCATTTTCAGATATTTTCTTAACCCCATCTAACTTGCTTTCATCCATAGACCCATCGCCGTTGGCTTTACAAGCAACATGATATTTAATATTCTTGTTGTTCTGATGATGTTCTGTTAATTTGTATACGAAAGTTTCATAGCCCCCATAGGCTCCTAAACTTTTTGCCCCTACAAGAAAAACATTTTGTACTTTATTATTTTGATCCATTTGATTCTCTAATTCTTCACTTTAAAACTTAAAAGTCTCCTCAATCCCCAACCACTTCTGGTCTTTGTCGGATAGATTCAACTTGCTTCCACCTTCTAACTCATAACCTTCTGCGGATGCAGATCCTTTATATTCTCCTACAAGTTCTGGCCATTCTATTCCTATATTAGGGTCATTCCATGCAAGTCCACCTTCATCCCCAGGGTGGTAGAAGTCTGTTACTTTATAACAAAATTCTGCTGTATCACTTAAGACTAGGAAACCGTGAGCGAAACCTTCTGCTATGTAGAATTGCTTCTTGTTTTCTTCTGTAAGTTCAACTCCGTACCATTTGCCATAAGTTTCACTATCTTTTCTTAGGTCTACCGCTACGTCAAATACTCTACCCTTTATTACTCTTACAAGTTTACCTTGTGGATATTGTTTTTGAAAGTGTAGTCCTCTTAGTACGCCCTTTGTGCTCATACTTTGATTGTCCTGTACGAAGTTCATATCAAGGCCCACTTCTTGCATGTCCTTTAGGTTATATGTTTCCATAAAATAACCTCTTTCATCTCCATGAACTGTAGGTTCTATTATATAAAGTCCCTCTATAGGAGCTTTACTAACTTTTATTTGTCCCATTATTCTTCCTTACTTTTACTATCGTTTAAGACTTCTAGGTATCTTCTTAGGGCATCCTGCCAAGTTGGCAAGGGCTTGAACCCATTATCAACTAGCTTAGATTTATCTAGTCTGCTGTTGAATGGTCTAGCAGCTTTAGATATTCCGTACTCTTCTGTGCTTACTGCCTCTAACTTCATTTCTATACCTGCTTGTTTGAATATTTCACGAGCAAAGTCGAACCATGATATATATCCACCCTCATTAGTTACATGATAATAGCCGTATTTTTCAGTTTCTATCATATCTACTAGAAGCCTTGCTAAGTCATAGGTATAAGTTGGTGTTCCTATTTGATCATTTACTATCCTTAAACTATCATGAGTCTCGGCAAGCTTTAGCATGGTTTTTATAAAGTTATTTCCGTTTACACCAAAAACCCATGCTATACGAACTATAAAGAACTTGTCTAAATTATCCCTAACTGCAAATTCTCCTTCAAGTTTAGTATGCCCGTAGACATTTAGTGGTTTATAGTTGGTGCAGTCTGCTCTCCATGGGCTATCGCCTTGTCCGTCAAAGACATAATCAGTAGATAAATAAAGCATTGTAGCAGATATTTTATCAGCTGCTTTTGCTATATTTTCTGTTCCATTTACATTAATGGCACGAACTTTATCTTTATTTTCTTTCTCCTCTGCTGCATCTACAGCAGTCCATGCTGCACAGTGGATAAGGGCATCGGGTTTATATTTTGTAATAACTTCCTCTACCTTTTCTTTATCCGTTATATCCAATGATACATAGGGCATGGTTTCTACTGGACTTCCATCTTCTACGCCTGAGTACTCCTTAGCTAGGTCTGACCCAATTGCTTCATGTCCTCTTTTGTAAAGCTCGTTCATTACATCATGTCCAAGCTGTCCTGCAACTCCTGTTACAAATACTTTCATTTGAATTTCTCCATCATCTATTTTCGTACATTTTTTTGTAATAGTTTTGATATTCTCCTGATATTATTTCTTCCCACCATTGTTTATTATCTAGATACCATTTTATAGTTTTCTTTATTCCATCTTCAAATTTAGTTTCAGGGAGCCAGTCAAGGTCTTTGTGGATTTTACTAGGGTCTATAGCATAACGCATATCATGACCCTTTCTATCTGTAACATATGTGATTAAATCTTCTGATTTTCCGAGCTCTTCACAAATTAATTTCACAATGTCAATATTTTTCATTTCATTATGACCACCAACATTGTAAACTTCTCCATCTTTGCCACCATGTATTATTTTGTCTATAGCTGAACAATGGTCATCAACATATAGCCAATCTCTTACATTTAGACCTTCTCCATATACTGGTAGGGACTTATCTGCTAGACAATTAGCAATCATCAAAGGTATTAGCTTTTCTGGGAATTGATAAGGGCCGTAATTGTTTGAACAACGGCTTATTGTTATCGGAAGTCCGTATGTTCTATGATAGGCTTGTACTAATAAGTCTGCACTTGCTTTTGAGGAACTATATGGTGAGCTTGTATGAATTGGTGTTTGCTCTGTAAATAATAAATCTGGTCTATCTAATGGCAAATCACCATAGACTTCATCTGTACTTACTTGGTGAAATCTTTTAATTCCATATTTGTTGCAAGCATCCATCAACACTGTAGTTCCTTTTATATTTGTGTCTAAAAATATTTCTGGATTCTCTATAGACCTATCTACGTGACTTTCTGCAGCAAAGTTTACTATTATATCTGGTTTTTCTTCCTCAAATAATTTATAAATTGATTTTCTATCACATATATCCATTTTATGAAAACTAAAATTTTTATTTTCCATAACTGGTTTTAGCGTTGAGAGGTTTCCTGCGTATGTTAGATTATCCACGCATATTATCTTATAATCTGGATGTTTATCTAGCATATAAAATATGAAGTTACTTCCTATAAATCCTGCTCCACCTGTTACTATAATTTTCATTCTTTACCTCTCTTTAATACAATTGATCTTTATATTTTCCATCAAGAACATCTTTTAAGTACTTTCCGTATTGATTTTTCTTCAAAATCTCATAAACCTTTAGAACTTGCTCTTTAGAAATCCATCCATTTAGATAAGCTATTTCTTCCAAGCAGGCTATTTTTCTGTGTTGATGATTTTCTATTGTTTTTACAAAATTTGTAGCATCTACTAATGACTCGTGTGTTCCTGTATCAAGCCATGTAAATCCTTGACCTAAAAGTTCTACATTTAGAGAGTTTTTTTCTAAATAAATTTTGTTTAAATCGGTGATTTCGAGTTCTCCTCTTTGACTAGGTTTTAAATTTTTAGCATATTCTACTACTTCATTATCGTAAAAGTAAAGTCCTGTGACGCAATAATTGCTTTTTGGTTTTTGAGGCTTTTCTTCTATTGATATAGCTTTACCTTTATCATCAAATTCTACAATTCCAAATCTTTCTGGATCATCTACATAGTATCCAAATACTGTTGCACCTAGTCCTTCTTCTGCATTTCTTACAGCAGTTTGTAATCTTTCTTTAAGTCCGTGTCCTGAAAAAATATTATCTCCCAAAACCATAGCTACGCTATCATTTCCAATAAATTTTTCTCCAATTATAAAAGCTTGGGCTAATCCATCTGGACTTGGTTGAACTTCGTATTGGAGATTTACTCCAAATGTATGTCCATCTCCTAATAATTCTTCAAATCGTGGGGTGTCTTCGGGAGTTGAAATGATAAGTATATCTCTGATTCCTGCGTTCATTAAGACCGACATAGGGTAATATATCATTGGTTTATCATATACTGGCAAAAGCTGCTTCGAAGTGACTGTTGTAAGTGGATATAGTCTTGTACCGGACCCACCTGCTAAAATAATCCCTTTCATAAAATCTCCTTTTACTTCGATCCATCCCTCTTAAAGACAACCAAAAATGTCTTTAGAAGAATTTTAAAATCTAGTCCTATATTCCAATTTTCTATATATTCTCTGTCTAGCTTTACAACTTCTTCAAAGTCTGTGATGTTACTTCTTCCGCTTACTTGCCACATGCCTGTTATTCCTGGTTTTATTGCAAGCCTCACTCTATGGTGGGGTTCGTATAGGGCTGTTTCTGAGAGGAGGGGTGGTCTTGTGCCTACTAGAGACATATCTCCCTTTAGGACGTTAAAAAACTGTGGGAATTCGTCTAGACTTGTTTTCCTTATGAAGTCTCCTATTCCCTTCTTCTTCGTTCCATCGGCTAAGATTTTGTTTCCAATTATACGAGGGTCAAAGTCAAGCTTGAACATTCTGGCATCCTCATATTGATTGCTTTTCATAAGTTCAGCTTTTCTTTCTTCCGCATCCATGTACATACTTCTAAACTTATACATTTTGAAAATCTTACCGTTTCTTCCTACACGATCTTGGGCAAAAAATATCGGTCCAGGTGAAGCAATATATATGATTGGACCTATAACTATACATGCAAGGAGTGTAATCAAACATCCTACAAGTCCTGCAACTATGTCCACTAGTCTTTTAATCATAACTTGTCTTGTAGATACATAATTTACACTTGTAGTAATTACAACATAATCTTCAAGCTTTTCCACAATTTGTTTTTTGCCCTTTTCTTGGACAATATTTCTCACGTTGTAATGAACAGGAACTCCTGTTTCTACTAATTTATCTATTAGCTCATTTGGATAGGGAGAGTCTTCACTTAAAACTATCAGTACTTCATCAATCCATTCCTGACAAACATAGTTAGCTACAGATTCTTCATCAGCAACAACTTCTATTCCGTCTATAGTTGTTCCAACTAGATTTTTATCTGTTACTACTAGTCCTGAAATCATATATCTACTATGAACACTATCTCTAATATCCTCTATTAAAGTTTTAGTTCCTGCTTCATCTGAAATTAGTAAAAGTCTAACCTTCTTCTCTTCTTTTAGTTCACGTCTCTTATGCTTCTTGTAATATATTCTAACTAAGTAAGTTAAAACTATGTAGATTATAAATGTTAGAAGTAAACTTAATCTAGAGAAGTTTTGTCCTTCTTGTAGCATAAATAGATAGAGTAGCTCAAGACCTACCACAAACATAGCATGTTTTAAGGTAACAGCAAACTCTACGTAATATCCCCTCTTGTATACTGAATTAAAAGTTCCATATATAAATATTACTAATAAATCTATCAACTCAATAACAAAGGCAATATTTCTATATATAGTTTGATTGTATGGGTTAAGTCCATAGCCACTTATACCATAAGCTAGAATATATGCTATTTGTAAGCATAGCATATCTAAGAATATTAAGTCTAGATTTTCTAACCACCTTTCAGTGTCTTTCCTATACATGTTTTCTCCTTGTATACTTTTATCTCGAAATTCCAATTATTAAGATTAAACAAACCAATTTTTATACAACTATTATACAATGCTGAAAGAAATTTTAAACATTATTTGCTCATAATTTTTATATTCAATTAAATTTCTCCTTAAGCTTCTTTATCAAAGTATTTATCTCACAAATATTTGAGTTATATATAATTATTAGATAAACGAAGGCTGATACCAAGATTGTAAGTAATAGGGCTAGGATATCAGATACCTTATTCGATAGAAAAACAAAAGACCCATTCGCCACAAGCACCATAAGAAGCGATGCTAGGATGATTTTTCCTATGGACTTCATATTTCTTCCATCTTTTACTTTACCAAAATTTTTGAAATAAACAAAAATTATTAGCAAACTTCCTATAGCAGTCGACACAGACGTTGCTAGACCTATTCCATCTAGGCCGATTTGCTTGGCTAGAGTCCAGTTGAGGGTAACATTTATAGCCTGCTGGATGAGGATTATTATAAGTGGAGACTTGGAGTCTCCTACTGCGTAGAAGCTATTCGAAATTATTTTCATAAATGTAATGAAGATAATGTAGGGTGCGTATGAGACTAGGAGGGATGAGACAAGGGTTGCATCGTAAGCCGTGAAGGCGTTTCTTTCGTAGATTAGGCTAATAATCGGTCTTGCTAGGCTCATCATTCCGAAGGTGGCAGGGATTACTAGGGCAAGAGTTAGGATTAGGATGCTTGCAGTCTTTTCCTTCATTGCATCGATTTTCCCTTCATTGCCAAGTTTGGCGACTTGGGGGAAGGTAATGGTGGCAATGTTTATCGTGACAACTTCTACTATGAAGTCGAGCATGTTTTCTGTGTAGAATACCTTGGCTACTGTGTCGATACCGAGTATACCTGATGCCATGGACTTATCTATTAGGACAGAGATCTTGTTAGCAGCGTTAGATATGATTATTGGAATTATGATGGCAAGGAGGTACTTGATGTAGGGATCCTTGAAGTCGAGCTTCCTCTCATAAGAAAAGCCCTTTTTCTTGCTAGCAAATGGAAATCTGATAAACTGAATGATGTTTCCTATAAGTGCTCCTATAATCAAAATATATGGATTATCGAAGACTCCTGTAAGAAGGGTTGCAGATATGACAAAGATATTAAGAATAATCTCCGTAATGACAGGGTCGATGAAGTTATTTCTTGCGTTGAGAAAGCCTCTGATGACCGCAGAGTAAAGAAAGGCAAAGATTGATACCGCCATGATTCTAGTAAAAGATGTGGCCATGTCGTGGGTTTCGCCTATAAGCTTGGGTGAGAAAATCTTAGATATGGGACCTGCAAATATTATTATTAGAAGAAAGATAATAGCACCGTAGACCATTAGGACATTGATAAGGTTTGAGGTAAAGCTATTGGCCTCACTTTCTCCCTTGTCCGTACGAATCCTAGTGTAGACTGTAATGTAGGCAGAGACAATCCCTGTTATGACCGTGTACATCATGATATCAGGGATTGTGGTGGCAGTGACGTATATGGACTTGATATCCCCTGCGCCAATGACAGCTGCCATGACAGATTCACGGACAAAGCCAAATATTTTTGATAAAATTGTAATAATCATCAACAAGATTGTGGTGTGTCCCATATCTTTTCCTTTTTTGTTTAATAGTTTGTTTAGTTAGGTGGTTGTGTAGATTAAATTATCTTTGTTATTTACATGTCGTCATAGACTGCAGATCTCTCAGTCGTGCCTCCTTCGAGATGGCGGGAGATTATGTGATTTCTGCTGTATTCCGAAGTGGAAAATTAATTGTTTTTTAAAGTAATATGTGAGGTTTCTCCACGTTGGTCGAAACAAGGGAAATAGTAGGAAAGCAAGCTTTCCAACCTTACCCCTTATATCGAGCGTAGTCGAGATATCTCTTTGGATTTTGTAGATAAAATAATCTTTATTATTTACATGTCATCATAGACTGTAGACCTCTCGTCACTCATTTCAATCGCTCTGTCGAGGTGGTGGTAATTGTGTGAACTACTATATTTCAAGGTTTATAGTGTAATATAATTTACTTGTAATGCGAGAGGCTTCTCCACGTTGGTCGAAGCAAGGGAAGGGGTAGGAAAGCTAGCTTTCCATCCTTACCCTTATGTCGAGCGTAGTCGAGATATCTCTTTCCTTCCACCCCTTATATCCAACGTAGTCGAGACATCTCTTTACTTATTGTTTTCCACTATATTATTATGAATATTTTCTATGGAGTCCTTGCTTGGGACCATCATGTATAGGCTCGCATTTGGCATTAGGTAAGAGTCAAGGTCCATGGTTCCTTTTCCTTTTAGGGCTTCGCTTTCTATTTGCCATTCGCCTCCATCGGATAGTTGTTTGTTGACTAGCTCTATCATCTTCTCATATGGCACGTCTGTGTTGACTGATTCTAGGGCTATGTCTGCTATTTGGTTGAAGTTTAATAGCATTTCTGTGCTTAGCATCTTCCTTATGATTCCTGTTAGGACTCGGGTGTGGTTTTTCCCCCTATCGAAGTCTCCTTCTTCTAGCTTGTATCTTTCTCTGGAGAAGGCTAGCGCCATGTCTCCGTCCATTTCTATCTTTCCTTGAGGGAAGTCATAGCCTCCATGGGTTGAGGTAAAGGCTGTTGGGTTGTCCACTGTGATTCCTCCTAGGGCGTTTATTAGCTCTACTAGGGTGGTGAAGTTGACCTTGCCATAGTAATCGATTTTGATACCTAATAGGGCCTCTACACTCCTTATAGAGGTGTCCACTCCGTAAAGACCCGCGTGGGTTAGCTTATCGTACTTATCCCCTTCTCCTCCTATGGATAGGTAGGTATCTCTTGGGATGGTTGTAATTAGAATTTTCTTCTCTTTTGGATTGACACTTAGGACCATGTTAACATCGGACCTTGATACGTTGGATAGGCTACCTGATGTGTCGATTCCTGATAGGAAGACGTTGAAGGATTGATCCTCTGCGACTTCTTTTTTATCTTCTTTCTTCTTCTCTACACCTTTCACTAGAACAGACTCGAGTACACGGGTTTTCTCTGAAAATCCCTCGATTGTCTCATCTAGGATTGGCCTAAAGGACTCATTAAGAAGCATAACCTGTGAGCTTCCTTCTAGAAGGGCTGTGGCAGAAGCTTGATAGTTGTCGAAGTTTCTTTCAGTCAATTCCTTTTTATAATCTTCCTTATATTTGGCAAAGGCCTTGGAGGAATTGTCCTTATCCATGTCTCCTGCAGTGGCGATTTCCTTATCTCCTATATCTGCAAGGCTTTTAATTTCAGAATCCTTCAATACAACATAGCTCATCTCGTTGGTATCCTTGACAGGCTTATTGTTGATTTCTGAAACTGTCTTGATAGACTTGTTGGCATAGGATAGGAAGGTGATCTCACCTATGCTTAGGAGTAGAAGGAATATGATTATGATAGCCTTCAATACGTTCGAGTTTTTCTTTCTTATAAATCCTATATACAAAAAAATACAAAGAATTATCCCGATAGTGACAGTTATGGCCAGTCTATAGGCGTGTGGGAGAATCTTGTATTTGTATAGGAAATAAAAGAATACAATATTGATTATGGTAGCCAAAATGACTACAGTTTTTGTAAAAATTGATTTCTTCATTTTCTTTCCTTATAATATATTAAATGTTTCTCTGAATCATAGTATAACAAGCTAGCGATCTTGTCAAGATTATGTATGTAAAATTTTATGGGATTAAAGGAGAGAAAGCTTTGTTTTCTTTCCCCTTATGTCTAATGTAGTCGAGATGTTAACGATAATTGTATGGTATGGATTAATTGTAAGATTTATAAGAATTATAGTTTTACTTTTACTCGTGAGATTTCTCCGTTCACTCCGTTCAGTCGAAATAAGGGAACGGGGTTGGAAAGCATAGCTTTCCTTCCCCTTATATCGAGCGTAAGCCGAGATATCTCCTCGGTTTTCATAGATTACTTAATCCTTATTATTGACATGTCGTCATAGACTGTAGACCTCTCGTCGCTCATTGCATTCGCTCTGTCGAGATGGCGATTAATAGAAATATAAACTTTAATTCATAGCATATAATAAACTACTTTTCAAATTTAATACGTGAGGTTTCTCCACTTCGGTCGAAACAAGGGAAGTTGTAGGAAAGCAAGCTTTCCTTCCCCCTTATGTCGAGCGGAGTCGAGACATCTCTTTTAGCTTTTAAATAATTATTCTTTCACTATTTCTCGTGAGACCTCTCCAGCCCTCTACTATCCGAACAGGCTGTCCCTCGAATCTGCAAACTACCGTCGAGCGTAAGTCGAGACATCTCTTGTCTCTTTCCCCTCTTTTTCCGCAATTTAAAAGGAGCCTTGGCTCCTTTGTTTTAGTATTCGTAATCGTCGTTTCCTAGGTAGGCGTCTTGGGTGAAGTTTATGCCTAGTTTTCTTAGCATGGATCTTTGGCTGTCTTCTAGGAGGACTGTAGAGTGGGCGTCTAAGCCCTTTAGTTTCCCAATTTGTTCTATAGCCATGTGGCTTAGGGGGTTGGTTGTGCCTGAGATTGAGAGGGCTATTAGCATTTCGTTAGCTGATAGGGATGTTTCCTTGCCTCCCAGGGACTTGGTCTTGAGATTTGAAACTGGCTCTATGATATGTGGTGATATCAAGAGAAGGTCGTCATCAAGTTTTCCAAGTTTCTTTAGGGCATTTAGGATAGCAGCTGATGGGGCTGACAAGAGGTCGCTTTTCTTGCCTGTGATGATCTCTCCTGTCTCAAGCCTAATAGCGAAGGCTTCTTTTCCGGTCTTTTTCGCCTTTTCTCTCGCCTTTACTGCGACTGTTCTATCTTCTGGGCTTATTTCAAGCTGACTCATTAGCATTTCGATTTTTTCTACTGCATGGTAGCTTTCCTTGGCATATCTAAAGTCAACTAGGGTATTGTAGTATCTTCTGATAATCTCTTCCTTGCTGGCAAGCTTCACCCCTTCTTCGTCTTCTATGCAAAAGCCTACCATATTGACACCCATATCTGTTGGAGACTTGTAAGGGCAAGAACCCATGATTTTCTCGAACATTTTCTTAAGTATAGGGAAGGCTTCTACGTCCCTATTGTAGTTTACTGCAAGCTCCCCGTAGGCATCTAGATGGTAAGGGTCAATCATATTTACATCGTCGAGATTAGCTGTAGCTGCCTCGTAGGCCATATTTACAGGATGCTTGAGGGCGATATTCCATATTGGGAAGGTCTCAAACTTGGCGTAACCTGCGTTGATTCCTGCTTCGTGGTCCAAATACATTTGGGAAAGGCAGGTCGCCATCTTGCCTGAACCAGGTCCCGGTCCTGTGATTACTACTAGGGGTCTTGTGGTCTTTACTCTTTCATTTCTTCCAAAACCATCCTTAGAGATAATGTGGTCGATGTTGTTTGGATAGCCCTGGATATCGTAGGTCTTGTAACTTGCGATTCCTAGGTTGTCCAAGTACTTTTGGTACTTCACGGCCTTGGGTTGGTTATCAAATTGGGTTATGATAATTCCATTTACCAAAAATCCATAGTCCTCGAAGGCTTCCTTTAGCCTTATAGTTTCCGCATCATAAGAGGTCTCGTTGTCTCCTCTAATCTTGTTGTTTTCAATATCGTTGGCATTGATGGTTATGATTATCTCACAAACATCCTTGAGGTTATAGAGCATCCTGAGTTTTGAGTCAGGTAGAAAACCAGGAAGGACCCTTGATGCATGGCTATCATCAAAGAGCTTTCCCCCAAACTCCATATAGAGCTTATCAAAATGAGAAATCCTCTCCTCGATCTTTTCCGACTGCAATTTTATATACTTATCATTATCAAAAGCTTTCTTCACGTCATCCTCCAATCATATCTAAATATTATACCGAGATTTGGGGGAGATGAAAAGATTGGTGAGGTGAAATTTGTACTAGAGATCACCCACCCCTTATTTCGACCATTCCCTTACTTCGACTGGAATGGAGAAGTCTACTCCCCTTATTTCGACCATGGTGGAGAAGAATCCAACCTCCCCCCCTTATTTCGACCATCGTGGAGAAATCTATTAATATTTATTTTAAACCCAGTTAAATTCGAGATCTCTCGACTTCGCTTCGCTACGCTCGAGATAAGGGGTGAATTTGAAGCTTAGTTAGCCTTGAGATGTCTCGCCTACGTTCAACATAATGGTTTATTGTGAACCCTAGATATAAATACTCAATTCTGATTAATACTAGCCAACAATATCCCAGTATAAGTCTTTTCTTTCAGGATTTATGCTATCTATTAATTTATCTTTTTTAGCTCTAGACCGTTTGCTTACTTGCACTTCTCTTCCTCTTGCTTCTTTGATACTTTCGTAGAATTCGTAGTAAACAAGTTTAGTTGCATTGTATTTGTCAGTAAAGCTTCCTTTATCAAGATGGTTCTTATGTTCATATACTCGTTTAATAATATTAGTAGTTGAACCTTTGTATAAAACTTTGTTTGATTTGTTTGTTAATATGTAGAAATACCCAGACATGTTTAACTCCTTTTTTATATTTTATCATATTTTATCCATTTTGGATTTTTTATTAAGAGATGTCTCGACTCCGCTTCGCTACGCTCGAGATGAGGGTACGTCATATTTTAGGAATTATTTTATTATGAAGGAAAATATGTTTTCCAAATAGCCTTGTTCCGACCAAAGTGGATATATCTATCCCCCTTACTTCGACTGGAATGGAGAAGTCTATTAGATTATTTTTGAATTTAGCTAACTTGAGATGTCTCGACTACGCTCGACATAAGGGTAAATGTGAAGCTTAGATAGGCTCGACATAAGGGTAAACTAATATTTAAGAAATTATTTTATTATAGGGAAAATATATTTTCCAACATTCCCTTGCTTCGACCGAACGTAGTGAGCGGAGAAGTCTCATTTTCCATCACACAAAAAGCCCTAATCCACTGAGGATCGGGGCTTTATCTTTATTTGTCTTCTATTTTTTCCCAGCCTTCGGTTTTATATTCGTTTCCTTCTGGGTCAATCCAGAAGGCTTCTACTTTGTTTTCAGCTGCTTTTTTTAGTCCTGTCTCGTGGTCTACTATGAAGAAGTAGGTTGAGAGGGTGTCTGCTAGGGCGATGCTGTCTGCTTTTACTGATACGGATTTCCATTTGTCGGATGGGTATCTGGTGGCTGGGTCTATGATGTGGTGGTAGTTTTTGCCGTCTACTGTGAAGTATCTTTGGTAGTCGCCGCTTGTTACTACCGATGTGTTCTTGACGTTTACTACTGTGGAGTATGGGTTTTCTTTATCCTCTAGAAAGGGATTTTGGACTGCTATTTTCCAGTTTCCTTCGCTGTTGTTTGGGTTTTCTCCTATGATCACGTCATCACCACCTACAGATAGGATTCCTCTTTCAAATCCTACTTCTTTAAGTTTTTCGGCCATTTTTTCTGTGGCATAGCCTTTTCCGATAGCTCCTATATCTATTTGGACGTCTGGGTCCTTGATGTAGACTGTAGAGTTTTCCTTGTCTATTTCGATGGCGTCTATGTTTTCGTGCTCGCTTTTTTTGATGAGTTCTTCTTCTGGCGGGATCGCTGCCTTTTGAGGGTTATCTATGGACATTTCCCTATATTGGTGCCACAAGCCTAGAAGGGATCCCATAGCTATGTTGATGTTTCCGTCTGTTAGTTCGTACATCTTTTTTGAGTATTCGATTAGCTCGATTAATTCAGGATCTACCTTAACTGGCTCGATTCCTGCCTTTTCGTTGATTGTTCTGAAGTTGTTTACCCCTTCAAATGAATCGTAGGAGTTGTAGAGCTTGTGGTATTTGGCTAGCTCTTCTTCTAGGACATCACACTGTTTCGCAAAGCTTTCTTCATCATCAGAATAGGTTAGGAGGGTGGTTACTGTGTCGAAGTACTCATAGTAGGTTTTATCAAGTTTTCCTACTTCGGATTTTCCCGCATCTTCTGGATTTTCTTCACTCTCTTTAGCATCTTCTACTCTTGAATCTGTATGAGCTTCTTTTTGCTCAACTTTTTCTTCAGCTTGGCTTACTTGGTCCTTCTTATTATCTGTTTCATTTGCTCCATTGGCACAGGCTGTTATGACAAAAGCCAAGGCCAATGGATAAAATATTTTCTTTATTCTCATAGTTTGTTAATGTTAATTGTCTCCATGTCTTTATTAACTGGGATTGATTCTTCAAGAGCCCATGTTAGTAATATGTCTGCTGCCGCCTTTTCCCTAAAGGAGTTCCATTGTTCTTCAAGTCCTTGTTCGTAAACTATATCAAGGAATTCTTCTCTTGGGGCGATTCCTTCGTAGTTGTCTAGGAAGTTATCTCTTTGGTGTCTGTCAAGGCTTGCAACAAAGGCTTCTCTTAGTCTATGACTATCTAGCTCGTCTGCTGTTGGCAAGAGCAAGAAGTTTTCTACGTCTGCGTCTATATCTATATAATTTTCTTCTATATCTTCTGCGCTTTGGATCTCCTTGTTGATTCTTATAAAGTCAAGGGATTCTGTATTCAACCACATATTCTTAAGATATGAATCTTCATCTATCAAGGTCCATTTTTCAACTAACCAGGATAGATTTATTGGTTTTCTTACTTTCATATTATTTCACTTTTAGTACTACTGCTTCGTATTCCCAAAGCTCCAATACTAAATTGTTTCCTTTCTCTATTTTTATATTTCTCTTATCCCATCTACTTCCACCGTAGGTCTCAGAAAGCGTATCCAAGACTTCAACGAATTCCACTTCTTCATCGTAAGGAATCTCGAAAGCAGACTTGTAGGTATTGGTCATGTTTAGCACTACAAGGTATCTCTCATCTCCGGCTTTTCTTTCATAGGCGAAGACAGAATTTATATTATCATCTACTACTTTCCAGGAAAATCCATCTTCTACATAGTCTTTTTCGAAAAAGGCAGGACTTTCTAAATAAAGTGCATTGAGGTCCTTGACGTAGCGGTGGATATCATCATGGGTTGGGAATTTTAATATATCCCAATTAATCGATTCATGCTCATTCCATTCGTCAAATGTTGCGATTTCGTTGCCCATAAAGTTAAGCTTCTTACCAGGGTGTGTCATCTGGTAGGTGTAGAGGAGCTTAAGCTCTTTAAACTTCTCCTCGTAGGATCCTGCCATCTTGTTAATCATAGCGCCTTTCAAGTGTACTACTTCGTCATGACTTAGTGGAAGGATAAAGCGTTCGTTGTAGTAGTAGAACATGGAAAAGTTGATATTTGCCTGGTGATCAATCCTATTTATAGAATCTGTCTTAAAATACCTTAGGGTATCATTCATCCAGCCTAAATCCCACTTGTAGTCAAATCCAAGTCCTCCATCTTCTACCCTACCTGTAACTTGTGGGTAGTCTGAGGAGTCTTCTGCTATTAACATAACATTTGGGAAGGATTCGTGGATGGTTTTGTTAAGGTCCTTGATAAATTCGATATTATCCCTGTGGACTCCACGGTTCTTGTTACCATTGTAGTGGATCATATAGCTTACCGCATCGATTCTGATTCCATCGAAGTGGAAGTTCTCTAGCCAATAGGTCATAGCTGATTTCATAAAGCTTCTGACATGACCCTTGGAGTAGTCAAAGTTATTGGATCCCCACTCGGAGTATTTGAGGTCGGGATAAATTGACTCATACATTCCAGTTCCATCAAAATGGTCTAGGCCAAAGTAGTCGCTTGCAAAGTGGACTGTTACCATGTCGAGGATTACCCCGATTCCGTTTTGGTGTAGTATATCGACAAACTTTTTGAGGTCTATCGGGCTTCCAAAGCGGGAGCTTGTTGCAAAAAATCCGCTAGATTGATAGCCCCATGATGGATAGTAAGGGTACTCGGTTATTGGCATTATCTCTACGTGTGTGTAGTTCATTTCCTTGACATAGCTTACTAATCTATCTACTATATCGAGGAAGTTGACCTTGTCATTGTATCTAAGCCAGCTTCCTATGTGAATTTCGTAGATATTTAGTGGCTTATCGAAGTTTTTATCTCTTTGTTTGATAAAATCTTGATCAGCAAAGTCATAAGAGTCATCAGTGATTATACTAGCAAAATCTCCCTCCTTGTCCATAGCACGGGCAAAGGGATCGGTCTTTTCTACCCAATTTCCCTCATGGACTACTACATATTTGTAATAATTACCAGGATTCGCATCAAGTTTAATAAAAAAATAACCGTACTTGGTGTTTTTGGTCATCCTGGTATTTTCCCAAGAAGTGAAATCTCCCTTGATGTAGACTTCGTCTGCATTTGGGGCAAGGACTCTAAATACATACATGCCGTCACTGTCTTTATGAGCTCCCAATATATCAGCCCCCTCAGATGAGTGGCCTCCTAGATAGTTTTCTATGCGATCATGGCAAGTTTCTGTTATATTAACCTTCATTTTCTTCCTCAATCAAATGTCTAATGTGTCTTTTGAGGATTTGAATTCCCTTTAGGTTCTTCGCTCCTCTTGGAATAATAATGTCTGCGTATTTCTTGCTTGGCTCTATATAAGTTTCATGCATTGGCTTAACCTGGCCGATGTATTGGGTAAGGACAGATTCTAGTGACCTGCCACGTTCCTTGGTATCTCTTAGGATTCTCCTTTGAAGTCTCACATCGCTATCAGCATCGACAAAGACCTTGGTGTCTGTGATAGACCTAATCCTTTCATCATATAAAACAAGAATTCCTTCAATTAAGATAATCTTTGTTGGCTTAATCTCTATCGTCTCCTTGCTTCTGGTGTGGATATTGTAATCATAGGTCGGCATGGCTATAGTCTTACCTTCGAGCAGTTTTAATAAGTCCTTATAAAATAAATCATTGTCGAAAGCACCTGGATAGTCGTAGTTAAGCTTGGCCCTTTGCTCAAAGGATATGTCATCGTGGGCCTTGTAGTAATTGTCATGGCCTATAACAGTTAAGTCATCCCTAAAGAAATTTGCAATCTCTCTTACAATTGAGCTTTTGCCAGAGGCCGAACCTCCAGCAATAGCTACAATTTTTACATCTGTCATAGTTTGATCTCGTTTACGATATTTCCTTCTAGATATTGATAAAGGTTGTCAAATACTATATCTGCCCTAATTTCCATAGCTTCCTTAGTGTAGAAGGCAACGTGGTTGGTTAGTATTACATTTTTGGCATTTCTTAGTGGGTAGTCTTCTGGAAGTGGTGGTTCCATATCGAATACGTCTATACCTGCTCTTAGTTTGTCCTCATTAAGAAGCTTGGCTAGGTAGTCATTGTCTACAACAGCTCCCCTAGCACAGTTTATTAGAACTGCCCCTTCCTTCATTAGGTCGAGCTCTTCACTTCCCAAGAATCCCTTAGTCTCCTTGTTATTTGGTATATGAAGAGATACTATATCACTTTCCTTAAGGAGGGTAGGAAGGTCGACATATTCCACACCCTTGGCCTTGATTTCTTCCTTTTCTGTTCTTGAGTAGGCGATTACCTTGCAGCCAAAGACGCTTAAAAGATCGATTAGCTTAGATCCAATATTTCCTGTTCCTATTACACCGAAGGTCTTGCCCTTGATAAGTTCACCAAGAAGATAATTATTCTCCCCATCGAAGATATTTGACCTGTTTTCGTTAAACTTCCTCAAAACAGAGATAGTAAGACCTATTACAAGCTCTGCCACAGAATCATCTGAGTAGCCGCTAGCATTTAAGACCTTGATTCCTTTTTCCTTACAAGCATCGAGATCAACATGGTCTACTCCAGTAAATGCCACATCGATTAGCTCTAAATTTGTATTATTAATCACATCACAAGTTACAGGCTTGTTGGTGATGATAGCTATATCAGTGTCCTTTAATCTTTCGATTTTTTCCTCATCACTTCCTGCACTTTCTTCAAAATATTCAAACTCATGACCTAAAGATTCAATTTTTTCTTTATGATTTTCAATAATTTCTCTATCAACTTCTAATGGATCAATTAGACTAATCTTCATTTTATTCTCCTTTATTCAAAACTAATATCGTTTACTTGCTATTATTATACTCTTCTTAGGCATATTTAAATAGAAAATTCATTTAGATTAATTATTAACTATACTTGCCTAGATGATGATATTGTGATAAATTATTAGTATAGGATAGAAAGGAATAGGTATGGCAGTTGGATTAGCTTTTACAGATGGTAAATGTTTAGAGGCTCTTCACTATTATTGTAATGTGTTTGGCCTAGAGGAACCGGAGAAAGTCATTAAATACAGTGATTTTGAGAAATTTAATCACCCAAAGGAGATAAAAGATAGGATATATAATTCTTATCTAGATATTTATGATAACAGAATCTATCTCTATGATGTGACTAATGACAGGTTAATTAATAGAGGAAACAATGTGAGGGTTGTAATAGAGACGACTTCTGATAATCTCTACAGGGCTTACATGAACTTTAGAAAAGACTCCACAGTAACCATGGAGCCTCAAAAAGTGAACAAGAAAATATTTACGACTTTGATTGATAAATATGATATTTCATGGCAATTTATAGCAGAAATTACAGAATAGATCATTTCTTTGATTTATTCTTTTTCTTTTGCCTTAAATACCTAAAGAAAGTTTGGATTTCAAAGAGAGCCTCTTCTTCCATTAGACCAAATTCCGCATCGACAAAGTGAAGCTGACTTCTATCGCCGCAGACATTGGTATTGGAACCACAGGCCCCTCTTTTGTGATCTCTAAGAGCTACGACAAGTCTCGCGATTCTCGAATTGATAATAGCACCCGCACACATAGAGCAGGGCTCCATAGTTACATACATAGTGCACTCCTCCAGCCTGAAATCATCCATCCAAGCACTAGCTTCCCCTATAGCCATTAGTTCGGCATGCTTTAAGGCGCTTTTCCCCTTGTAGGTAAGATTGTGACCACGACCTATGATTTTCCCATCATATACAACTACAGCCCCTACAGGAACTTCCTCAATAAAGCGAGCGATCCTAGCCTCATTGACAGCCTCAGCCATAAAGAAATAATCCTCCTTGCTGAAGATGTCTTGAAGATTTTCTTCTATATTTATTTTATCTATATTATTTTCTATATTATTATCTGTACACATGATTTCCTTCTTTGATTTTTTGATATTTTGGATTTTTATTTACATGTCGACTTAGACTGTAGGTCTCTCAGTCGTACCTCCTCAGAGATAGAGGTAATACTGTGAGGTTTCTCCACTTCGGTCGAAACAAGGGAAAAGTCGAGAAATCTCTTTCCTTACCCCTTATATCGAGCGTAGTCGAGATATCTCTTATCCTATAATATATTTTTATTAAACATTCTCACAGATAACCACCTCGAAAAAAAGCCCGTCCGGCTCTGAGAGGACTACGTGAGAGGTCTACGGAACTTTGGGACATTTTAGAGCTTAGATTTTGCTAGATATATATTTTAGTAGATTACTTAATTTTTATTATTTACATGTCGTCTTAGACCGTTGATCTCTCAGTCGTTC
>NZ_JAPJPG010000070.1 GCF_030825785.1 Anaerococcus sp. | reverse complement strand
CCTTTTGTCAAATTTTTTATTAAAAAAATCGCCGATTTCTTTTAAACGGCGATTTCATCCTAACTATAAATGAAATTGTTCTTTCATTATAGCAAGATTTTCTACTATTTCATCTGTTAGGTCATCGAAGGTTAAGAGATTATCCATATCCTTTTTCACTTCTGGAATGTTGCCTAAGCTAAGATTTATTTGAATTTTGTTATAAGATAGTCTTGGATCTTCTGGGTATTTTTTAAGTCCTTCTCTAATAATTGTTAGGGCTTTTTCTATTTCCTTGTTTAGATATAGACTAATTGCATAATCGTTATACAGTTCTCTAAACTCTGCTCCTTCACTTAATGAGTTGCTAAAGGCTATAATGGAGTTTTCGTATTGGCCCAAGTTTTGATATGCAACACCTAGATAGTAGTAGGCATCCGCTCTTTTGTGTTTGGATAAGATTTCTGTAAGCTTGATTATAGCTTCGTTGTAGTTACTTTTCCCTATAAAGTAAAGGGCTTCTTCTATATCTGCATTATCATTTATCTCTCTTAGCCTATCTCTTACTTCATCCTGGGCTATGGATGAAGTTGTTTTACTTAAAGCATTGTTGTAGTAGTTTCTCGCTTTCAAGTATTCTCCTAAATTGGCATAAATATTTCCTAGTTCATAATAAGCTATAGCAAAGTCTTCTTCTTTTCCAATTATTTCTTGGAGGATTCTTAAAGCTTCTCTTACGAAGTCGTCTTTTTCCTTGATATCTTCTTCGTAGGCTTTTGGCCATAAGAGTCTTGCGTAATTGTAGGCGGTAAACTTTTCTTCTGGATCTATTATATAGGCCCCTCTTAGTAGAACCAGGGCCTTATCGTAGTCTTCTTCCATTATTGATATAGCTTTTTGTGAAGCATATTCACTTACTTCTTTAAGATAATGGTTTAAAACATTGATATATTCGTAATTATGAAGGAAGTCTTTGTCAGCTCCGATATTGATTAGCATACCTTGAAGGATTAGGTCTAGGTTAATTTTATTGGCCATATCTCCATTTTCGAGTCCTTCTTTCATATCCTTAAGATAAATTGGTAGAGGTAGGTCTTTTAGCTTTTCGTAGCTAGCATTTTCCTTTAATTCTATATATCCAAGTTTGTCAACATATTTTCTAAAGTAATCGTCTAATCTCAAATTGTT
The DNA here is from genome assembly GCF_030825785.1 of Anaerococcus sp. Lineage (GTDB taxonomy): Bacteria > Bacillota > Clostridia > Tissierellales > Peptoniphilaceae > Anaerococcus. The sequence continues at coordinate 3,148 of NZ_JAPJPG010000070.1, read as the reverse complement.
ATCCTCTCATAAATTTCCTTTGTCTATATGGATGTTCGTCAATATATTTGAATAAATGACCTCTAAATACGCAGAAAAATGTATGGATAGCTCCTACTATTAGACTTGCAAGTAGGTTATCTATTCCCATTATACTTGCCCCACCCATATTTAGGCTTATCATACTTTCTATTACTATGAATATTAACGAGTAGATTCCATATGTTAGGGGGTTATCTACTACAAACTTAAATGAAGATTTGAGAGCATCGAGGCCTGTCTTGTTATTTATATATACTTCCTCTATTAGGGCTGAGCTTAGGACTTTGACAAGAATTATAAGGATAAGCTCTCCTTTAGGGGTTGTTTGCATAGTTAATAGATTTACGAATAGTTTTAGGATGTATAGGTAAAACATAGAACTAAGCAAAGGTTGAAGGAAATTGGACACAGAATTCCCTATAGATTTCTTGCCTGTATTTCCATAGACTACAACAGATCTTAAGCTTTGAGCTATAAAGCAAATACATACAACATCTATAAGGTAGTTGATAATTCCGACAAAGCTTCCGCCACCTATAAAACCAAAGACATTTTTACCTTCGAGAAATATCCTAATAAATACGAAGATAAAGGTTAGATATAGCTTTCTCATCTTAATCAAGGTATTTCTAAAGGCATAGGATGAGACTTGGATAAAGTCCTTTATTCTATCGTTCATTACATTTGCTCCACAGTCTTAATCCCTAGTAGTCCTAGTCCTGTTTTTATGACAATAGATGTCGCATAGCTTAGGGCTAATCTTTCTTCTTTAATCTTTTCATCCTCTACATTGATTTGACAGGCATTGTAGAATTTGTTGAAGTTTTTAGCTATTTCTGTTAGGTGTCTTGTTATTAATGATGGCTCGTACTTATCAGCAGCCTTAGCTACTACGTCTTTGAAATTACCTAAAGCCTTCACTAGGGCGAATTCTTCATCGCTTGTTATATTATCGAAGGATATTTCTGTATTTTCCTTAAAGTCTGCCTTTCTTAGAACTGACTTAGCTCTTGCGTAGGTATACTGTACATAAGGTCCAGTTTCTCCGTCAAAGTTTAGGACCTCATCCCAATCGAATACATAGTCCTTGATTCTATTGTTGTAGAGTTCTTGGAACTTAACTGCTCCAATTCCTACAATTTCTGCTACTTTCCCCACATTTTCAATCTTACTATCGCGATTTTCCATGATTTCTCTAGTCTTATCGATAGCCTTATTTAGTACGTCTTCTAGAAAGACCACTTGGCCCTTTCTTGTAGATAGGGTTTGATCTTTAAGGCTTACCATGCCGAATGGAATGTGTTTGCAATCGTCATAGAAATCGTAGCCCATAAGTTTTAGGATTGCGAAAAGTTGTTGGAAGTGGAGGTTTTGCTGGGTTGCTACTACATATAGGTTCTTGTCAAAGTCATAGACTTTCTTCCTATTAATGGCTGTTGCTATATCTCTTGTAATGTATGCTGATGAGCCATTTGACTTGATTATAATTGATGGAGGTAGGTCAAATTCTGATAGGTCGACAATATAGGCCCCGTCGGATTCTACCAAGAGATCTTTCTCCTTAAGCTCTTCTATTACAGATGGGATAAATTCAGAGTGGTAGCTTTCTCCATTGTAGTTATCGAAATCAATATCAAGCATCTTGTAGACTCTATCAAATTCGTTGAAGGAAATTTCCTTAAAATGCTTCCAAAGTCTGGTCGCTTCCTCTTCTCCGCTTTCAAGATTCATAAACTCAGCCCTAGCATCATCCATCATCTTTTCATCATCTGCCGCCTCACTATTGTATCTTACATAAAGGGCTAGAAGTTCCTTAATTGGATTTTCCTTAAGCTTTTCTTCATCTCCCCAAAGCTTATAGGCTGCAATCATTGTTCCAAATTGAGTACCGTAGTCTCCTATATAGTTACTTGCTATGGTATTGTAGCCTAAAAAATCATGGATATTTCTTAATGCATCTCCTATTACAGTCGACCTGATATGGCCTATATGAAATGGCTTGGCTATATTTACAGAAGAGAAATCTATGACAATATTTTTGCCATTTCCCTTATCTGATGAGCCGTATTTTTCTTTCTTTTCTAGGATTTCCTTTAGGATTTCTTCTTCAAAGACCTTCCTATCGACATAGAAGTTAAGATAGGCGTTTAGGTTTTCTATTTTTTCAAACCCGTCTAGGTCAAATCCTTTGGCCAAGTCTTCTGCTATTATGGCAGGGTTCTTTCTTAAAGTCTTAGCTAGGCTAAAGCAAGGAAATGAGTAATCTCCCATATTATCTTGAGGTGGGATTTCTATTAGCTTATAAATCTCCTCAAAGCTTAGGCCTAGGTCCATTTTCTCTAGTTGTTTTGCGATTATTTCTTTAAAATCTGTCATTTTGCCTCTCTATCCAAATTTCACTATAGTAACACCGTATCCGCCTTCTTTGTCATCGCCGAAACGGTAATCTTCAATTCTCTTATCACCTTCTAGAATTTCTCCAACTCCCTTGATTAGGGCGCCAGTTCCTTTTCCATGAATGATCTTGGCCTTAGAAAGACCTGCAAGCATTGCATCATCAAGGTATTTATCTAGATTTCTCATAGCTTCGTCATATCTTTGTCCCCTAAGGTCTAGGGTTGGAGAGATATGCATGGCTTTTTTAGTATTATACACTTTTCTGATGTTTTTTTCTGTTTGATTGTCGCCTTTAATCTTACTTACGTTTTTGATATTAGAGTCCATCTTAAGAATTCCCATTTGCACCTTGATATTGCCCTTCTTATCAGGGGCTTCGATTACTTCTGCCTTTTCGTTAAGTCCTGCTATTAGGACAGTGTCCCCCACCTTTAGACTATCTGGTGCATTCTTAGACTCTTTGGTGTAAAGGCCTTCCCCTTTTCTTTCTATTCTTCCTTCTTTGTATTCATGCCTAATTTTGTTTAGAGACCTATCTATGTCGGAAGTATTGGCATTTCTCATCTTTTTGGCTTCTTTGAGCATGTCTTGACTTCTCTTATTTGCCTTATCTAGGATGCTGTTAGCCTTATCTTCGGCCTCTCTTAAGATATCTTCTTCCTTCTGATCAAGTCTTTTGGATTTTTCCTTAAGCTCATTTCTTATTTTAGCTATTTCTCTCTTATAGCTT
>NZ_JAPJPG010000069.1 GCF_030825785.1 Anaerococcus sp. | reverse complement strand
CAAGGTCTTCCAAGAGTTGAGGAGTTATTCGAAGCGAGAAAGCCAAAAGGACTTGCCTACATCGCAGAAAACTCCGGTACAGTAACTCTTATCCAAAACGAAAAGAAGACAGACGTAGAAATCTTATCAGACGACGGATTTGCTAAAAAATACAACATCCCATTCGGATCTAGAATCCTTGTAAGAGATGGCGATGTGGTAAGAAAGGGTGACCAACTAACAGAAGGATCCCTTGATCCACACGATGTATTGAAGGTTCTAGGAAAAGTCGGAGTCCAAGACTACATTACAAAGGAAGTCCAAAAAGTATACAGACTTCAAGGTGTAGAGATCGACGACAGACATATAGAAGTAATCGCTCGTCAAATGCTTAAAAAAGTAAAGATTGAAGAGGCTGGAGATACAGAGTTCCTACCAGGATCCCTTCAAGATAGACGTGAAGTCGATATAGAAAACGAAAAAATGGTAGAAGAAGGAAAAGAAGCAGCAACATACAGCCAAGAGCTCCTTGGAATTACCAAGGCTTCCCTTGCTACAGAAAGCTGGCTATCAGCAGCATCCTTCCAAGAAACAACTAGAGTCCTAACAGATGCCTCAATCAAGGGCAAGGTCGATGACCTCAAGGGACTTAAGGAAAATATCATCATAGGTAAGCTCATCCCAGCAGGAACGGGACTTAAGACTTACAATGACGTAGAAATCGACTACGAAACAAAAGAAGCAGAAGATGCACAAATAGCAATGAACATAGAAGCTATAGAAAAAGAAGCTGAAAGCGAAGAAGCTACTCAAAAATAAACTAAGGCCCGAGCAATCGGGCTTTTCTTGTGGGTAATTTTAAATTACTTCTTTGTAATGGTAAAAATAATTTTATAATTAGATTGAATTTCTTATCTTTATGAACTAAGTAATCTCAAGACTAATTGAAAGAAATTTGAAAATAAAATAATGATGATAAAAAATATTTTGGAAAGTTTGTAGATGGATTTAGTTTCATTAAGAATACTGAAGTTTATAAAGGGAATAAAATTTCAAAGAAAAAACTAAGCCAAACTTTTAAGTCTAGCTTAGTTATATCTTATGCTAAATATTCATCAGCCTTTTTGAGTCCTTTGATTATTTCTAAGTTTTGTGGGCAAATTCCTTCACATTTGCCGCATTCAATACATTCTGTTGGACTTACGCCTTCTTCTAGATAAGCTTTATATTCCTTTCTAGATTTATCAGCTTCATCATAGAGATAGGCTTTGTTCCATAGGCCGAATACCTTTGGTATGTTGATATCTACTGTGCATGGAAGACAGTATTCACAAGCTGTACAGCCTATACGCTCGCGACTTTTATATACTGACCTTGCTTTTTCGTAGAAGTTCTCATCTTCTTTTGTTAGAGAATTGTAGTCGGTTGTGCTAGCCATCTCTAGATTTTCCCTAACTTGGTCTATATCATTCATGCCTGATAGGACAGTCATTACATTATCAAGACTTAGTGGGAACTTCAAGGCTTCTTGGGCAGGTGATAGGTCAGTAAAGTCTTTAAGCAAGTCTTTTAGCTCTTCTGGAGGATTGGCGAGTCTTCCGCCCTTAACTGGCTCCATTATGACGACAGGGATTCCCATTTCTTTGGCGAGCTTATAGCCCTTTAGTCCTGCTTGGTAATTCACATCGAGGTAGTTGAGTTGGATTTGGCAGAAGTCCCAGTCATAGGCATTGATGATTTCCTCGAAGGAAGGATATTCGTCGTGAAAGGAGAAGCCAACATGTTTTACAATTCCCTTTTCTTTGATTTCTGTAAGAAAATCAAGGACTCCAAGCTCGACTACTTGTCTAAATCTCTTAACGTCCAGAGAGTGGAGGAGGTAGAAGTCTAATTGGTCCGTTCTTAAATTATCCAATTGCTCATTTAATAATTTGTAGAAATCGTCACTTTCCTTAACAAGCCAGCAAGGAAGCTTAGTAGTAAGCTTTATCTTATCGCGTAGTTTGTTCTCTTCTAGAAATTCTCCTATAAATTTTTCACTTTTCCCGTCATGATAAGGATAAGCTGTATCTATATATGTAAGTCCCTTATCGATTGCTTCTAGTATGTTTTTGGATGAAGCTTCCTTATCAATCTTTCCATTATCGCCATCAATTGTCTTAAATCTCATACAACCAAAACCGAGTCGTGAGATTTTTTCACCATTTAAGTCGAAATATTTCATAAAAACTCCTTTTCTTTATATATCCATTGTAACATATAATAATTTTTAGACCTAGAAATATTTCAATAGAAGGCTCGACTTTGATATAATAGAAGATAAGGAGGAATTTATGAGAAAAGCAAAATTAAGATATTCCTACAAGTCAAAGGAATTGTCTACAATTCTTTCGTTCGTATTGACTGGTATTATAGTTGGACTTGCTATAGGATTTTTTAAAAAAGTCATAGGCGTTATATCTACTAGGATGATAGACTTAATATCATTAGTTAAAGACAGACCAATATATGCTCTTGGTATTATCATTTTATTTATAATTATTGGAACATTTATTTATTTCTTATCTAAAAAAGATCCTAACATCAATGGATCTGGTATTCCTATCATTTATGGTATGTTGGATAATGAGTTTACAGTAGATAGCCCGAGGACCCTAATTAGAAAATTTATCGCAAGCACACTTGCCATCGGATCTGGACTAACCTTAGGTAGGGAAGGCCCATCAGTGCAAATCGGAGGACTTATAGGAGATATAGTCCACAAGGTTACTAAGTCAAAAGAAAACAAGAGATACTTTATTGGATCAGCTGCAGGAGCAGGAATCGCCGTGGCCTTCAACGCCCCAATAGCAGGAATGTTATTTACAGTAGAAGAGATATTTAAAAAAACTGATAGGGAAGTCTTCCTATCGACAGCAATAACGATATTTACAGCAATAATAACTGCAGATATCGCCTTCGGCAACCATCCAGCCCTGCTAGATGTCCCTCATTTTGAAGTAATGCGCTTATCTATGATTGGAATCTTGATAGTTCTTGGTATCTTTGTAGGCCTATCGGGAGTCTTCTTCAATTTCTGCGTAATTGGATCTAAGGGAGTATTTAAGAAGATAAATATCAATCCCTACATAAAATACCTAATACCTTTTGTAGTAACGGCAATTGTCCTAATGATTGATATAGACTTATTTGCTTCAAGCGAAGACTTTATCTTTCTTGCGACTAATGGAGAGACGAGTTTGCTTAAACTTATCATATTTTATTTTATGAAAATATTTCTCTTAAGCTTAGCTTTTGGAGCAGGAGTTTCAGGAGGAAGTCTAGTTCCACTTCTAGTAATAGGTTCTCTCGTAGGGAATATAGTAGGGACAAGCCTCGTAATGGCAGGTCTCCTTGATCCATCATTCATTTTCGTCTTTAGCATCTTAGGCATGTGTGGCCACTTTTCAGCTATAGTAAGAGCCCCAATCACAGCCATAATACTAGTCCTAGAGATGACTGGAGGAGCCTTCGAATACTTACTTGGAATATCAATAGTAAGCCTAATAGCCTACAGCATAGCAGAAATATGCAAATCCAAACCATTTTATGAACATTTGTATGAGTTGATGCTAAAGAAAGCATAACTTATAAACAATAATAAACACTCTCCTAATTTATAAGAGAGTGTTTATTTTAGTATTTAAGATCTATTTCATTTTTGTCAAGAAATTCTATATATTCTTCTGATGGTCTTTTATTTGTAACTAAAGTATCTACATCTTCTAATTTAGCATAGGTCATAAGTGAGCTAATTCCAATTTTCGAATCATCAACTAATAAGTATATATAGTCAACTATTGAGCAAATCATACTTTTGATCTCTTGTTCTATGGGGTTTTTATTTGTAAGTCCATCCTTAATAGTGAGACCAGAAGTACACATAAAGGCCTTATCAATATTAAAATCTTTGAGTGCAGGAGACCTCCCCCAATATGTAAAGGAGTTACTTGTATGGTTATAGTAATTACCTACTACGAATAAGTTAACATTATCCATAGATGCAGCCTTCTTAATTATAGATAAGTTATTGGTAAATACAGTCAATTGTATATCTTTATCTAAATCATTTAATAAATTTTCTACTGTAGTTCCAGAATCTATGAAAATTCTATCACCATTTTTAATTAAATCTTTGGCTATATTTATTATATGGGATTTTTCATTTTTATTTAAACTTTCTCTTTGTTCAAAAGTTTTGAGCTTATCGGACTTGGCTTTAGCACCACCGTATATTTTAGTCATTATATTATCTTCTTATAATTTTTTAATATCACCTCTAACTGTTACTATGGAAAC
>NZ_JAPJPG010000027.1 GCF_030825785.1 Anaerococcus sp. | reverse complement strand
AGATCATTATCTTTTGCTACTTTTCTTCTAAGAGCTCCCATAGCTTCAAGAATATTGCAGCTAATTATTCAAGAAAACAATTAGATAAATTAACAGATTTTGTTAAAGATTATGGTCTAAAGGGCTTATCCTATATCAAATACTCAGAAGATATCCAATCATCAATAAAGAAATTCTTAACAGATGATATAATTGCTGGACTAAAGGATAAGCTTGAAATGGAAGATGGAGATTTAATTTTAATTGGAGCAGACAAGAACAAGACTGTTCTTGAAGCTATGGGAGCTCTTAGAAGAAAAGTAGCAAAAGATAATGATCTAATTGAAAAAGAATACGCTCTTTGCTGGGTTGTGAACTTCCCAATGTTCGAATATAGCGAAGAAGAAGATAGATACGTTTCCCAACACCATCCATTCACAATGCCAAATGAAGAAGATATTGACTTACTATTAACTAAACCTCAAAAAGTAAGAACTCAAGCTTACGACATAGTTATAAATGGAGATGAAATGGGAGGAGGATCTGTAAGAATTAACAATTCTGACCTCCAAGAAAAAGTGTTTGAGGCGCTTAAGTTAAGTGATGAAGATATAAAGAACAAATTTGGATTCTTCATCGAAGCTCTTCAATATGGAACACCTCCACACGCAGGTCTAGCATACGGTCTTGATAGGCTAGTAATGCTTTTTGCAAAAACAGATAACATAAAGGATATAATTGCTTTCCCTAAGACACAATCTGCTACATGTCCATTGACAGAAGCACCAAGTCTTGTCGATGAGAAAGCTTTGGATGAATTAAGTATAAGATTAAGGTAGGTTTTATGGATACAGTTAAAAAAGAAGGAATAGTAATCGATAATAACAAAGGTAATTTAAAGGTACAGATTTTTAGGAACGGAGCATGTGGAGGATGTGCTGCCAAGGGCTCTTGTGCTGAGAGTAAAACTACAGAAATTGAGCTTTTCTCATATGAAGATTTAAAAAGAGGCGATCATGTAATTATTGAAGGATCTTCAAGTGAAGTAAGCAAATTAACAGCTACTGTCTATATTGTTCCGGTAGTTATGATGTTGGTGGGAGCTCTTATTCCTAATATATTTCTAAAGAATACATCTATGGATATTAATCTATTGACTTTAATATCAGTAGCAATATTTTTCGCTATATCAATTATTTTTATGAAGAAACTAGATAAAAATGTAAAGAATAGAAATATGATGAGAGTGAGAAAGGCATAATGAATTATTCAGAAATAGAAAAGTTCGATTCAGAAGTTTATCATGCCTTGATAAAAGAGCTTGAAAGACAAGAAAGAAATATTGAACTTATAGCATCTGAAAATTATGTGTCAAAAGCAATATTAGAAGCTGATGGGAGTATCCTCACAAATAAGTACGCTGAAGGACTTCCGGGAAAAAGATATTACGGTGGATGTGAGAACATTGATATCATAGAAAAACTAGCTATAGATAGGGCTAAGGCCCTATTTGGGGCTGAGCATGTTAATGTCCAAGCTCACTCAGGTTACGATGCTAATTCAGCTGCCTATTTTGCCCTCCTAGAAGATGGGGATAAGGTTCTTTCTATGAACTTAAATGAAGGAGGCCACCTATCTCATGGTTCTAAGGTCAATCACTCTGGAAGGAGATATGATTTTTATCATTATGGAGTTGATGTAGAAACAGGACTTATAGATTATGATCATGTTTTAGATCTTGCTAGAGAGATTAAGCCTAAACTTATAGTTTGTGGGGCAAGTGCTTATCCGAGAGAAATAGACTTTAAGAAATTTCGACAAATTGCTGATGATGTAGGGGCTCTATTAATGGCAGATATTGCACACATTGCAGGGCTTGTAGTTTGCGGTGAGCACATGTCACCTGTTGATTATTGTGATGTAGTTACTAGCACAACTCATAAAACACTGAGGGGTCCTAGGTCAGGTATAATCCTTTGCAAAGAAAAGTGGGCCAAGAAAATTGATAAGGCAGTTTTTCCTGGACTTCAAGGAGGCCCATTAGAGCATATAATCGCAGCAAAGGCTATTGGATTTAAGCAAAATTTAGATCCTAGTTGGCAAAGCTATGCCAGACAAATAAAGTCGAATTCGAAACAAATGGAAATATCCTTTAAAAAGAATAATTTCGATTTAGTTTCTGGTGGAACTGATAACCATCTATTACTATTAGATTTAAGAAATATGGGAATAACTGGAAAAGAAGCGCAAAACTTACTTGATGAAGTCTATATTACTACCAATAAAAATACCATTCCGGGCGAAAAATTATCTCCTAATATAACAAGTGGATTAAGGATAGGAACTGCCGCGGTTACTACTAGGGGAATGAAGGAAAGTGAAATGGAAATTATAGTAGACTTGATCAAGAAAACTTTGAAGAAAGAAGATACTGTGGAAAATATTAGAAAAGAAGTAGAAAGTTTAACTAAAAGATTCCCAGTATATGGAGAAGTAATATGAAAATGCCGATAGTAACTCTTGTCGGTAGGACAAATGTTGGAAAAAGTACTTTATTTAACAGACTTGTAGGCAAGAGAAAATCAATAACGGAAGATATATCTGGTGTGACAAGGGATAGAATTGTAGATAAGGTTGAGTGGCAAAACAACGAATTCTTGCTAGTCGATACCGGTGGCCTTGATATTTCTAATAAGGAAGTAATGAATACAGAGATTAAATCTCAAGTAGAAAAAGCCCTTATAGAGACAAATCTGATTCTTTTTGTTGTAGACGGCAAGGAGGGAGTTAATCCTTACGATGTTGATATAGCAAATGAAATTAGAAAATATAATAAGCCAGTTATAATTGTTGCTAATAAACTAGATTCATTCAAAATCCCTGATGATATATACGACTTTTATCAATTTGGATTTGATGATATGTCAATGATTTCTGCTGAGCAAAGTAAGGGTTTAGGAGATTTATTAGATAAGATCGTCTCTTTCATAGACTTTTCTTCTTTTGATCAAGTAGAGGATGAAACAAGAATTGCCATTATTGGAAAGCCAAATGCTGGTAAGTCCTCCCTAGTCAACCTATTATTAAATGAAGAAAGAATGATAGTTACTGATATTGCAGGAACTACTAGAGATGCGGTAGATAGCTACTGGCAATATAATGGTGAGAATTATGTTCTTATTGATACGGCAGGACTTAGGAGAAAATCAAAGGTCAAGGAAAACGTAGAATACTATGCGAATCAAAGGACCTTCGATGCTGTCGATAGTTCTGAGATATGCTTGTTTCTAATTGATGCAAATGTTGGTGTAACCGAACAAGATGCAAAAATTGCTGGATATGCTCATAATCAAAAAAAGGCAATAATAATAGCTGTAAATAAATGGGACTTGGTTGATAAAGAGACAAATACCATGAGAAATCTAGAAAAGGACATTAGAGAAACATTTTCATTTGCTCCCTATGCTCCAATAGTATTTATTTCAGTCTTGGAAAATAAAAGAATTGACAAATTATTAGAATTATTTGAGATAGTTTCTAACAATTACCATACAAGAATAAAAACGGGTGTTTTAAATAATATATTACAAGATGCAATATTATTGAATCCGCCACCTCAAGATAAGGGCAAGAGACTTAAGATATACTATATGTCACAAGTATCGACTGCACCTCCAAAGTTTATGCTTTCAATAAACGATAGAGACCTTGTTCACTTCTCGTATACTAGATATCTAGAAAATCAAATAAGACAAAATTACAGTCTTACTGGTGTACCCTTCAGTTTTGTATTCAAACAAAAAGGTGAGTAAGAATGACCGTACTAATTGCTTTATTATCCTATATATTAGGTTCTATTCCTTTTGGTTTTATAATCGGAAAGATATTTTTTAGAACAGACTTAAGAAAACTTGGATCAGGTAACGTAGGAGCTACAAATGCTTTAAGAAACTTTGGAAAATTTGCTGGATTTATGACCTTTCTTTTCGATTTCCTAAAGGGAAGTCTTGCTTGCTATCTAGGGGGAAAGTATGGAGGAGAGCTAGGCCAAGCTGTAGCAATGTTCTTTGTTGTTATAGGACATATGTATAGCTTTATACTCAAGTTTAAGTCTGGAAAGGGAGTTGCTACCTCATTTGGGGCACTTCTTGCAATAGATTATAGATTCGCTCTAGTACTTCTTGCAATATTTATTGTTTTGGTTCTTATATTTAGGATAGTTTCTTTATCCTCTATAACAACAACCGTAATTGCAGCTGTTCTTTCACTATTAAGATATAAGATTAGCTTTCTAAGTTTGGCTATTATTTTAATAGCTTCCTTGGTAGTTTTCAAGCATAAGGATAATATAAGAAGGCTAAAGCTAGGTGAAGAAAAGAAAATATTTTAAGGAGTCTTATGGAAATATCTATTATAGGATCAGGCAGTTGGGCTACTGCTATTGCAAATCTTCTAAGCGAAAGTCAAGATGTTCTTATGTATGCTAGGGATATAAATGTAGTTAATTCTATTAATGAAAATCACATAAATGTTAAGTATTTCCCTGACGAGAAATTAAGAAAAAATATAAGAGCTACGTCAAATATTGAGGAACTTTTTGAGAATAAATATATAGTAAACGCAATTCCAACTCAAAGTATCAGAAGTGTTTACGAAAATCTCGTTCCTTATTTTGATGATAACAAAGTGATCATAAATCTATCAAAAGGATTGGAACTTAATACTCACTTTAGAATCTCAGAGATATTGGAAGATATATTAGGAGACATTAATTATGCTATTGTGAGCGGTCCATCCCATGCAGAAGAAGTAATAAAAGAGATGCCAACTACACTTGTTTGTGCATCAAATGATATAAATCTAGCTATGGATATTCAAGATATTTTTAATAGAGATTACTTTAGGGTATATACATCTACAGATGTTATTGGAGTAGAGATAGGAGGAAGTATCAAGAATATACTTGCCTTTGGCATAGGAATGGCCGATGGCTTATCTTATGGAGATAACTCTAAGACAGCTCTAATAACACGTGGCATCCACGAAATGGAAAGATTTGCGAGAAGTTTTGGAGCGGATGAAAAAACAATAAACGGTCTTGCAGGGATTGGTGATCTTATTGTTACGGCTACTAGTAATCTTTCACGAAACAATAGGGCTGGAAGACTTATCGGTGAAGGATATAGCATTGAAGAGAGCATAGCTAAGGTAAATATGGTCGTAGAAGGTATACCTACTACTCGAGCAGTCTATGAACTTTCTAAAGAAAAAAATATTGAAATGCCTATTACTTATGAAATCTATAAGGTTTTATTTGAAGGAAAGTCAGCTCACCAATCTGTTAAGGATTTGATGGCTAGAGACTTAAAAAATGAATATTAAATTAGAAATATTCTTCTTATTAAGATATAATGTAATGGAGAGATAAAAAACGCAAAGGAAGTATTATGTTAGATAGGTTTAAAGAATTTATAGGTATTGATGACAAATACGATGATTACGATGAGGATCAGTTGTATTACGACGATCTAGAAGAGGAAGTAAAAGAAGAAGACAATGATAAATCTGAGAAGGATGAAACATACAAATCTTATTTCTCTGACTCAGACTATAAGAATGAAGAAAGTGATGAGAGTTTCAAACCACCATTTGTAGATAGCTTTAAGAATAATTCTTCGTTTAAGAGTTCTAAATCAACAAGAAGGGGAGATAATGTAGTTAAAATGAGTGATAAAAATTTTGCTGGATCAAATTCAATGAGAATTTCGATTCAAGAACCATTAGATTATGAAACTGATGCACCAAAGGTTATTGATGACATCCTTAACAAAAAAGTAGTTGTCCTAAACTTAGAGATGGTTGAATCAGATACAAGAAGACAAATCTTTGACTTCGTAAGTGGTGCTGTATATGCCTTAAGTGGGACGGTTGAGAAAGTTACAAAAGGAATATTTGTTATAAGTCCAAACGGCATACAAATAGACCCGGCTGTTACTGATCAAATATCTGAAGGAAATTATAATCAATTATAGATCGATCTAATAAATCGATCTTTCTTTTTTATGAGTTTAGAATATAATTTAAATTTTATTAAGGATAAGGCCAAGAAGTCTAACATCAAGAAAGCTATATCTATTCTGGAGAGAGGATTTTATACAAATCAAGAAGTATCCAGCTTCTTTCTCGATCCATTTGAGAGGAAAGTTATAGGAGATATTGCCAGAAAGAATAACATAGATATCGTATTTATTGGTGGGAATGATAAATGCGAAAGAAAAATATTTGTAGCGAACTACTATTATCTCCCTTTAGAAGAAAGTAATTATATAAAGGTCCTCACTTTCAATGGTAGTGAAATCAAGCACCCCGATGTATTAGGAGCCTTAGTCCATATGGGAATTGGCAGAAACAGTATAGGAGATATATCGGTCTTAAATGGGTTAGTAGAATTTGCAGTACTTGAAGAAGAAGCGAATTTTATTAAATATAATTTAAGCAAGATAAAAAGAGAAGGAATAAAGATTGAAATCAAAGAGGAAAGTAAATTAATTAAAGAAAAAGAAGATTACATTTCATCTACTAGCTTTATTTCTTCAGTAAGGCTTGATAATATAGTATCTAGTCTCATAAATAGTTCTAGGGCTAAGGCTAAAATTTTAATAAATAACAGGCTTGTGAAGGTAGACCATCAAACTATAACAGATCCAAGTTATAATTTGGATGAAGGTGCTATGATATCAATCAGAAGAGAAGGAAGATTTATCTTTGATAGGATAAAAGGACTTAGCAAGAAGGGGAACTATCACATAGAATATAGGAAATTAATATGATATATTTAGTAATTATAATATTGGGTCTTGTAATTGATAGGCTCACAAAAATTTACGCAGTTAACAACTTAATGGAAAAAAATATTGATGGGAAGGTCTTTAATTTAACCTACCTTGAAAATAGAGGAGCGGCTTTTGGAATCTTACAAGATAAGAGATTGATATTTATTATACTTACAACTGCAATTGTAATATATTTGCTTTATTATTTTCTTAAAAATATAAAGACAAGCCCTATGATCCTCAATGTATCGCTTGCTATGATTATATCTGGAGCTATAGGTAACTTCTGTGATAGACTTATCCAAGGATATGTAGTAGATTTTATAGAGTTTTCTTTTGTACAATTTCCAATATTTAATGTTGCAGATATTTTGGTAACAGCAGGCTGCGCTCTAATGATTATTTATATTATCTTACATGGGGATAAATAATGAGTGTACAAATTGGTAATGATTGGGATCAATTACTAAAAGAGGAGTGGGAGAAGCCTTACTACAAAAATCTCAGAAAGTTTTTGATTAATGAATATAAGCATTATAATATATATCCCGATATGTATGATCTTTTTAATGCACTAAAATATGTAAGTTATGAGGATACGAAAGTCGTAATACTAGGACAGGATCCCTATCACGGGAAGGGGCAAGCACATGGCTTTTCTTTTTCTGTAAAAGAAGATGTGCCCATACCACCTTCCTTATTAAATATATATAAGGAGCTTAATGATGATTTAGGCCTTTTTATACCAGACAATGGAGACTTGACTAAGTGGGCCAAGCAAGGAGTTTTGCTTTTAAATACCGTCCTTACAGTCAGAGAAAAGTCTCCGAATTCGCATCGAGGAAAAGGATGGGAGGTACTTACTGATAGGATAATAGAGTTATTGAATAAACGTGAAAAGCCTATAGTATTTATTCTTTGGGGAGCAAATGCAAAATCAAAGGAAAAATTAATTACCAATAAAAATCATCTTATCTTAAAGTCAGTGCATCCTTCACCCTTATCGGCTTATAGGGGATTTTTCGGATCAAAAGTTTTCTCAAGGACAAATGAGTTCTTAAGAGCTAACAATATGGATGAAATTGACTGGCAAATCGAGAATCAAAATTGATTCTCGATTATTTTTTTTGCCAAGGCAAGAATGTTCTCGTAATTGTATTTGAAATTTTCTCTTATTATAAAGAAATGATTGTCAATATTTACAGTGGATTTATTATCAAGTTTAAAATTGTTGATACACACATAACCTCTTATATTTTCAGCAAGAATCCCGTACAAAACTTGCAAATTTATTATTATAAAATTATCTTTTATAATTAATTCGTAGTTTTCTCCAGTAAAATAAGATTCATTTAGATTTTCTTGAGATCTTAAGGAAAATCTTGCGACGTCGTTATTTATATTACAAGTCATCAATGTTACTTGAGATAATATAGTATCTATAGAAAGTTTCTCTTCAAAATATTTTTCTATATGTAAAATTTTCTCAGTTGCTATAAGATCATTTTCATTGTGTTTCATGATTGGGTAGGGATTTGTGCGTTTTTTTAAATCATCATTCAATTTACTGAAAGTTTTGTATCGTGAGGGGTCATCCCTATGGAAACCAACAATTTTTTCTATATCATTGAGCTTAAGTGATTCAAAATCAAAAAACTTCCTATAGGGTCTTATTATCTTAAGTATGTCCTGACTATCTGGTAAAATTGGGAAGTCTTCATGCTTTATAAGCCTATTATTTAAGAACGGTATATCAAAGGTATCTCCATTATAGGTGATTACTTTTTTATCTGCTACTTTTTTCTTATAAATTTCAAGCAATCTTTGCTCTTCACTATCATCTATAGCAAAATATTGGTGAATATATGCTTTGTTGTTATTTTTTTCAATAATTCCTAATAGAACAAGACTATCTATAGAAGAGTCAAGGCCCGTAGTTTCTATATCTAAAATAATTTCATCACCTTTTAAATTTGTTGCTTTATATCTTTTTTTTAATGTAATCATGTAATTACTATACTATAATTTGTAATTAGACTTCGTTATAATATAATGAATAAGTTAAGGAGTGGTCTATGATATATTTAGATAATGCAGCAACTACAAAAATGTACAGAGAAGCCATAGAAAAAATGGTTGAAGTAGAAGAAAATTATTATGCAAATACTTCATCAATTCATTCATTTGGCATGGATTCTGAAAATTTAATAAAAAAAAGTAAAAACATAATGGCAAATGCTATAAATGCGAAAGAAAGTGAAATATACTTCACCAAAGGAGCAAGCGAATCCAATAATATTGTCGTTTCATCTTTTGCATCTGCTGATAGCAAAGTCATTACAACAAGTATAGAGCACTCATCTATGTATGATGCTGTTATAAATAATAACTACAAAGAAGTAGTATTTTTAAAAAATGACAAATATGGTTTTGTCGATTTAAAAGATTTGAAAGAAAAGTTAGATAAAGATGTCAATCTTGTATCAATAATATACGTGAACAACGAAATAGGAACGATTCAAGATGTAAGGGAAATATCGAAAATCATAAAATCCTATAATCCAAATATTTGTATGCATATAGATGCTACCCAAGCTGTCGGCAAAATTTCTTGTGATGTTGATAAACTTGGCGTAGACTTGATGAGTTTTAGTGCACATAAGTTTCACGGACCAAAGGGTGTTGGCATTCTTTATGTTAGAAATAATATTCTATCTAAGATCAGACCAGTTATCTATGGGGGAAGGCAAGAAATTGTATCTTCAGGAACCGTAAATCACCCTGCTATTAGTGCTGCAGGAGTTGCCCTAGAAAAGCAGCTTATGAATAATGAGTACAAATATATTGAGGATCTTAATCACGCTCTTAGAAAGGCGATTGAAGCAAGTATAGATGATTGTTATACAATCTCACCTAAGGAGAACTCTTCTGCCTATGTTTTAGACGTTTGTTTTAAAAATATTAAATCTGAGGTTTTAGTTCATTATCTTGAAGATAATGGGATTTTTGTATCATCTGGTTCTGCCTGCTCTAAGGGAGAAGATAATAGGATACTAAAAGCTTTGGGAATAGATAAAGATTATATAGATGGAGCTATTAGATTTTCTTTTTCAAATGATACAAGTATGGACGATATTAATAAAACTGTTGAAGTTTTAAAAGAAGGAATTGAAATGATTAGGGAGGTGTTCTAATGGATTGGTTCTTAGCGGTAAGCTTTGGTGAGATATTTCTAAAAGGAAGAAATAGAAATACCTTTTATAAAACAGCTATAAACAATATAAAGAGAAATATCAGAGATATAGGCTATGATGATATGTTCCAAGAATCATCAAAGCTATACATCAAAGCTGATAGAGACAAATTTGATAGATTAATAAAAGAAATAAAAAAAGTATTTGGTATAGTGTATATATCTGAAGTTGTAAGATGTGAGAAAACAGTTGAAGATATAAGTAAGACTAGCATAGATTTAGTTAAATATTATGATTTTGATAAGGATATGACATTTAAGGTCGAATCCAAGAGAACAGATAAGTCATTTGCTCTTACATCACCTAAACTAAGTGCAAAAATAGGTGGAGATATCCTAGGAAAGTACGATGGCTTAAGTGTAGATATACATAAGCCTGACTTTACTGTATTTATCGATGTAAAATCAAAAGCCTATATCTACATAAAGAGAGTTGAAGGTCTCGGAGGACTTCCTCTTGGTTCTGGTGGAGAGGGACTCCTTTTATTATCTGGAGGTATCGACTCACCAGTTGCAGGATTTCTTATGGCAAAAAGAGGAATGAATATCAACGCTATACACTTTCACTCTTATCCATTTACATCAAAAAGAGCTCATCAAAAGGCAATGGATCTTGCAAAAATTCTATCAGCCTATACAGGCAATATGACGGTTTACTCTGTAAATCTTGCTGAAATTTATAAGGCCATAAGCAAAAATTGTCCTAGAAGAGAAACGACAATCCTGTCACGTAGATTTATGATGAGAATCGCAAATAAAATTTCTGAAAAATACTCTTATCAGGCCCTTATAACAGGAGAAAGTCTTGGCCAAGTTGCAAGCCAAACTATAGAATCAGTTTCGGTTATTAACGATTCTAGTAAACTTCCAATACTTAGACCCCTTATTGCTATGGATAAGAAGGATATAATAGAAATTTCTGAAAAAATAGATTCCTATGAAAAGGCGATAGAACCATATGACGATTGCTGTTCTATTTTTGCGCCAGACTCACCAGTCACAAAGCCAAAATTAAAATATATAGAAAAATCTGAAGAAAATTTAGATATAGAGAAGTTAGAAAAGCAAGCTATAGATAGTATGGAAATTATAGAAATTGCTTGACATATAAGTTAAAGATAGTATTATAATCAAGTAAACCGCTCAGTCCGGGTGCTGATCCCCAACACTGGCGAGAATTTTAGTAATAGGAGGTTTCCATGTACGCAATAATTAAAACAGGTGGAAAACAATACAAAGTATCAGAAGGTGACTTAGTAAGAGTTGAAAAGCTCCCTTACGAAGTTGGTGACACCGTTGAATTTGACCAAGTACTTTTAGTTTCTGGAGATGAAGTTAAAGTTGGTTCTCCAGTAATAGAAAGCGCAAAAGTAACAGCAACAGTTGAAGATCAAAATAAAGATAAGAAAATTGTTGTATTCAAATACAAACCTAAAAAACAATACAGAAAAAAACACGGTCACAGACAACCTTATACTTTAGTAAAAATTGATAGCATTAGCCTTTAATGATTAATGTTGATTTATTAATCAAAGAAGGAAGAACAGTAGGATATGAAATTCGAGGTCATGCTGATTTTGCTGAGCATGGCACAGACATTGTTTGTTCAGCAGTTACAATTCTGGCATATACTTGCATAAATACTTTAGATAAGTATGTGACAGATGTCGATTTTGTAGATGATGGCGATATACTTAAGCTTGAAACTTATAAAAAATCGAAGGAAGTTGAAGTTGTATTTAACTATTTTGAAACTGGAATACAAACTTTGTTAGGTAACTATAGCGATTACGTAAAATTAAATTATAAGGAGACATGAAATGATATTAAACATAGATTTACAAAGATTGTCAAGCAAGAAGGGAGTTTCTTCATCTAAGAACGGTAGAGATTCCAATGCTAAAAGACTAGGTGTTAAAAGAAGCGATGGACAATTTGTTAACGCTGGAACTATCATAGTTAGACAAAGAGGAACAAAAATTCACCCAGGTAACAATGTTAAAAAAGGTGCTGATGATACTCTTTACGCTTCATGTGAAGGTGTTGTTAAATTCAAAAGAAAGGGCAGAGACAAAAAACAAGTTTCTGTTTACGCTGAAGCAGACATTGCTTAGAAAGTCAGAGCTTGCCAATTGGCAAGCCTTTTTTTATGAGAGGATTTAAATATGATAGATTATGCGAAAGTAAGTCTTAAGGCAGGAGACGGAGGAAATGGAGCTGTTGCCTGGAGACGTGAAAAATATGAACCAAATGGCGGTCCTGCAGGTGGAGATGGAGGAAACGGTGGCTCTATAATTATAAAAGCTACAAGAAATCTATCAACTCTAGATGAATTTAGATATAGAACTAAATATAAGGCGCAAAATGGTGAAGCAGGTGGCAAGAAGAAGAAATTTGGAAAAAAGGGTGATGATCTAATAATAAAAGTCCCTGTCGGAACCTTAGTTAGAGAAGCTAATAGTGAAGTTATAATAAAAGACTTAAACAAGGATGGGGAAGAGTATATTATAGCAAAAGGTGGTAGAGGTGGAAGAGGAAATGTGCATTTCAAAAATTCCATACGTCAAGCGCCACGCTTTGCTGAATTAGGTAGAAGTGGTCAGGAAATAGATGTTATATTTGAACTAAAAATACTTGCAGACGTTGGACTAGTAGGACTTCCAAATGTTGGAAAATCTACTTTGATTTCTGTAATTAGCAAGGCTAGACCAAAAATTGCTAACTATCACTTTACGACCATAGATCCTAATCTAGGAGTTGTAAATATTGACAGCGAAAGATCCTTTATAGTTGCCGATATACCAGGTCTTATTGAAGGAGCAAGTGACGGCAGTGGACTCGGTCATGACTTTTTAAAACATGTCGAAAGATGTAGGGTTTTGGTTCATCTTGTAGATATTTCTGGAATTGAGGGAAGAAATCCTATAGAAGATTTCAAAATGATCAATGAGGAATTAAAATTATACAACGAAAAACTTGCACAAAAACCAATGATTATAGCTATGAATAAGTCTGACCTTGACTTTAATAATAACGCAGAGGCCTTCCTCAAAGAATTTGCTGATAAGTATGATATATATAAGATATCTGCAGCTACAACCAAAGGAATCAAGGAGTTGGTAGATGCAATATCAGAATTATTAGCTAAAAGTGAAATTAAAGAGTTTGATCCAATGGAAGAAGTTGATACAGAATTCTTGGATAAATATTACGACAAAGAAATTGAATATGATTTAAACTTTAGAAAAGAAAATGATATTTTTGTTGTCGATGGAAAAAGAGTTGATAAATTACTAGAAAAAGTAGATCTTGAAGACTATGATGGCAAGATGTACTTCGAGAAGACTTTGAGAGAAATGGAAGTTTTTGATAAATTAAAGGAAATGGGAATTCAAGAAGGTGATAGTGTAGCCTTCGGAGACTTAGTATTTGAGTATTATGAATAGGAGGATATATGTTAACAGGTAGGCAAAGAGCAAGATTGAAACAAGAATCTCATGATTTTAAACCAGTAATCAACATTGGAAAGTTTTCTGTTACTGATGATTTGATTAAGGCAATAGATGAAGCTTTAGAAGCTCGTGAGCTTATTAAGATTAAAATTCTAAATAATAATATGGACGACGAAGAAGAAATAATCGATACTATCATTGAGAAGACAGAATCTGAATTTATTTCTCACCTAGGTTCAATCTTTACAATCTATAGAAAAAACGACGATAATAAATACGATTTATAATGAGAATAGGACTATATGGGGGGACTTTTGACCCAATTCATGTAGGGCATTTGATTGTAATAGAGAATGCTATTAATTTTATGAAGCTTGATAAAGTAATAATTTTACCAAGTTCAAATCCTCCCCACAAAAAGCACAAGAAGAAAACAGATACAAATATAAGAGTTGAGATGGTTAGTGAGGCTATTAGGGATAATGATAAGATTGTCCTATCTACTTTTGAATCTACTGATGATAAAGTTAGATATACCCACGAGACTATAAGATGCTTTAAGAAATTTTTTAAAGATGATGATATATTCTATATAATGGGTGAAGATTCCTTCTTGACTATTGATACTTGGAGAAATTATGATGACATCTTGGATGAAAATATCATCGTTTTTACAAGAAGTAATATTGATGAAGATAGTGAGTTGGTAGAAAAGGTTGAACTTATCAAGAAAGATAATCCTAACATATTTTTAATTAATAACCTTAATATCAATATTTCATCAACACTTATAAGAAATCTGGTAAAGAATAATTTAAGTATTAAATATTTAGTTAGAGATAGTGTTAGATATATTATAGAAAATAGGGGCTTATATGTTTGATATTGAATTATATAAGGATAGACTGATTTCAGATATTGGCGAGAAGAGATATAAGCATAGTCTTAGGGTTATGAATTGCGCAGAAAAATTAAGCGAAGGAAAGAAAGTTGATAAGGAAAAAGTAAAAATAGCAGCTTTCTTACATGATTGTGCTAAATATAACGAAGAAAGATACATGAATGAGCTTAATATAGACAATTTTAAGGAAATTGATCCTGATTCATCAAAATCTGTAGTTCATTCTTTTTTAGGAGCAGAAGTTGCGGAAAAAGTGTATAATGTTAGAGATGAGGAGATATTAAAAGCTATCAAATATCATACAACAGGAAATGAAAATATGAGTGTTTTGGAAAAAATTGTATTTTTAGCAGATGCAATAGAGGAGAAAAGATCATATCCAGGAGTAGAAGAGATTAGAAAGAAGGCTTCTAAAAATCTTGATCTAGGTGTTTTAGAGTGCTTGAATCACAATATTAGATTCCTAATAGATATGGATGCTTTTATTGATCCTTTAACACTTAAGGCAAGAAATTATTTGATAAAGGAGAAAAATGGAAAAGCTTGAAACTATTTTAAAAACATTAGATGATAAATTAGCTGAAGATGTAAAGGTTATTGATTTAAATTCTTCATCTATAGCTGATAAGTTTGTTATAGCAAGTGGTGGAAGTATTAATCAAACTAGAGCTTTAGCTGATTATATAGAAGATGATTTAGAAAAAGAAGGATATAGTATTTTATCCAAAGAAGGTCTAAGAGAAGGAGAATGGATACTCTTGGATGCTGGAGATATAATTGTACACATTTTCACACAAAAACAGCGTGAATTTTATGATTTAGATAATCTATGGGAGAATTAAGCTCTCATAGATTTCTAGGAGTATTTTATGTCTGATGATAAAAAAGATAAAATCATTTACGGTTTAATAATAGCGGTTTTTATCTTAATAGCTAATTTCGCGTATTCAAATAATATGGCTGGAATTTTTGACAAATCTGATAAAATTTCCTTGGTTGATGAGGATAGTTTAGATGAAGATCAAGATATTGACTCTGAAAAAAAAGAATCAACAAATGACTCAATAAAAAAAGTTTATATATCAGGCGAGATAAACAAACCTGGAGTCTATCAAATTAAAGATGGAGATAGGCTCGAGGATTTGATTAACGAAGCTGGTGGATTGACTGATAAGGCAAGTGAGAAAACACTTAATCTTGCACAAAGACTAGATGATCAAATGAAAATTTACATACCTAATATCGATGAAGAGAATTCATTAGAAAATATTGATACTAATCAGGCTGCAAATATTAGTGCTAGTAGCAAATCTGAGCTTATTAATATTAATACCGCCAGTAAAGAAGAACTTATGAGCTTACCTAACATAGGTGATAAGAGGGCAGATGCTATAATCGAGTATAGAAGTGCAAATAAGTTTGATAAAATAGAAGATATTAAGAATGTTACAGGAATAGGCGATAAATTTTATGAAGCCTTAAAGGATTTGATTACAATATAGGTGAGAATATAATGAAACTATCGACAAGAGGCAGGTATGGACTAAGGGCTATGTGTTATCTAGCAAGCAATAATGAAAGGGGATATATCTCTGTATCAGAGATGAGTGAGAAGCTTAACCTATCGGAAAATTATTTGGAGCAGTTAATAAGGCTACTTAAAAATGATGGCTTAATTAAATCAGCTAGAGGCCCTAAGGGAGGATATAAAATCACAAGAGATTTAGATGATATTTCTGTTGGTGAGGTATTAAGAGTTCTCGAAGGAAACATAACCATGAGCGACTGTGTAAGTGGAGATCACTTTTGTGATGATAAATGCGATGCGTATTTTGTATTTGACAGAATAGATAAGGTGATAAATGAAGCAGTTGATTCTATTAGTTTAAAAAATATGATAAATCAGGAAGTTTGAGGTAAAAGAATGAAAAACTTAGGAATGAATGAGTTAAGAAACAAATATTTGAATTTTTTTGGAAATGAGAAGGGTCATACACTTTTAAAGTCATTTCCACTAATTCCTATTGATGATGACTCTTTGTTATTAATAAATGCAGGAATGGCGCCACTTAAAAAGTATTTTACCGGCGATAAGAAGATGAAAAACAATAGAGCGACATCTTCACAAAAATGTGTAAGAACTGCAGATATAGAAAGAGTCGGAAAGACAGAACGTCACGGGACATTTTTTGAAATGCTCGGTAACTTTTCATTTGGTGATTATTTCAAGAAAGAAGCTATAACATGGGCTTATGAATTCCTAACCAAAGAACTTGAGATTTCCAAAGAAGACATTTGGGTTACAGTATTTAAAGAAGATGATGAAGCTTACAATATATGGCATAATGAGATAGGTCTTGATAGTGAAAGAATTCTTAGAGAAGGCAAAGAAGATAATTTTTGGGAGCTAGAAGTTGGTCCTTGTGGTCCATGTTCGGAAATTTTTGTAGATAGGGGATTAAGTAAGGCTATAGATGAAAATGATAATAAGCCAGGAAATGATGATTCCGATAGATTTATGGAAGTATGGAATCTAGTATTTACACAATTCAATAAAGATAGTCAAGGAAATTATACACCACTTGCCCATCCGAATATCGATACAGGTATGGGCCTTGAAAGAATCGCAATGGTTTTACAAGATAAGGACAATATTTTTGAAGTAGATGTAATGGCTGAAATAATATCAGAAATAGAGAACTTATCAAAAAAAAGATATAAAGAAAATAAAAAAGATGATGTATCTATCAGAGTAATAGCAGATCATGCTAAGGCGATGACATTTTTAATTTGCGATGGAGTTATGCCTTCAAATGAAAAAAGAGGATATGTACTAAGACGTCTCATAAGAAGAGCCTATAGACATGGTAAGCTTTTAGGAATAGAAGGTGAATTTTTAACAAATATAGTCGATAAAGTAATCGATACTTACAAAATTGAGTATGACGAACTCGATACGAATAGAGAAAAAATTAAATCTGTAATAAGAGATGAAGAAGATAGATTTCAAAAAACAATTGACCAAGGCCTAGAAAGATTAGAATCCTTAATCGTAAGAATGAGTGAAATAAAAGAAAGAATTCTAGACGGTAAGGAAGCTTTCAAGCTCTATGATACTTATGGATTCCCACTTGATTTGACTAAAGAGATCCTAGAAGAGAAAAATCTTGATGTCGACGAAGAAACTTTCAATGAACAAATGCAAATTCAAAAGCAAACAGCAAGAGACGCTAGAAAGAAAGACGCAGGATGGTCACTTGACAACATAAATACCGATGGAATCGAGAAAACTACTTTTGCAGGATATGATGATCTAGAGATAAAAGCTAGAATTTTAAACTTATTCAAAGAAAACTCAGAAGCTTCTTCGCTAAGTAAGGGAGATAACGGTATAATAATCAGTGATAAGACTTCATTTTATGCAGAAGGCGGCGGTGAAGTAGCTGATACTGGACTAATAATAAGTGATTCCTTTAAAGCAGAAGTAATCGACGTACAAAAGCAAAAAGATATTTATTTCCATTATATTGAAGTAGTTGAAGGATCTATAAATGTTGGTGATGAGGCTAACTTTATAGTAGATAAAGATAAGAGATTAGCAATACAAAGAAATCACTCTGCAACCCACCTACTTGACCAAGCTTTAAGAGACGTTTTAGGTGAGGAAGTTAAGCAAGCGGGATCACTAGTCGATGAAAATAAGTTGAGATTTGATTTTGCTCATAATAAGGCTTTAACAAGAGAAGAGATAAAAAGAGTCGAAAAAATTGTAAATAGAGAAATTATTAAGCAAAATCTTGTAACAAAAGATATAGTTGATTACAAAGAGTCGCAAAAAATGGGGGCAATAGGCCTATTCGAAGACAAATACAAAGATAAGGTCAGAGTTGTTTCTATGGGTGATTACTCTAGAGAATTATGTGGTGGATGCCATGTAAATTACACAAGCGATATTTTGATTTTTAAAATTAAACAAGAATCATCTGTATCTGCTGGTGTAAGAAGAATCGAAGCCCTTACGGGTAAAAAAGCGTTTGAATATCTAAACGACAAAGCTAATAAACTAAATCAACTAGCTGATAGACTAAATACCAGCTCTAATAATATAACTAATAGAATAGACAGCCTAGAAAATGAAATTGAAAGGCTAAAATCAGAAAATAGTAGGTTAAAGACCACTAACAGTTCTGACATAGTTAGCGAACTAAAAGAAGACGTAAGAGAAATAAAGGGTATAAATTTATTAGTTAAGAAATTTGATAATGTTTCTATGGACGAGCTAAGAGATTATGAAAATAGGATAAAGTCGTCTTTTGATAATCTAATAATTGTCTTTGCTTCAGTTAGTGATAAGATTGTATTTACAGTTTCTGTTGATGATAAACTTACCGATAAGTACAATGCTGGTAAAATAGTAAGACAAATAGCTCAAATTACTGGAGGTAATGGTGGAGGCAAGAAGAACTTTGCTCAAGCCGGAGGAAAAGATATTTCTAAACTAGAAGAAGCTTTAGAAAAAGTCAGTGAAATAATTTAAAGGAGATATTATGGCTGATAAAAATAACTTCAATGAGACCATGCTATTTAAGGCAGATAAGGATCAAGAAAAAGATATTAGAGAAATTCTAACAACAGTATATAAATCTTTGGAAGAAAAAGGTTACAAACCAACAGGTCAAATAGTAGGCTATTTATTATCAGGAGATCCAACTTATATCACCGCCCATAACGGTGCTAGAAAATTAATAAGAACAGTAGATCGTGATCGTATACTTGAAGAGTTATTAGAGAAGTATATTAATGAGTAGAATAATGGGTCTAGATGTTGGTAATAAAACAATTGGGGTTGCTCTAAGTGACCCTATGTTTTTATTAGCAAATGCTCTAGAGACAATAAAAAGAAAAAAAGCAAGTGTAGATATCGAAAGAATTAAGGAATTAGTCGAAGAAAATGATGTGAATCTAATAGTAGTTGGACTACCTAAAAATATGAATAATACAATAGGCCCGCAAGCTATGAGAGTTATAAGCTTTGTAGATTTTCTAAAAAAACAAGTAGATATCGAAATTGTCTATGAAGACGAAAGAATGACTACTATTCAATCAGAAGCTGTTCTTATGGATATGGAAGTTAGACGTGAAAATCGTAAAAAGTATATAGATAAAATCGCTGCAACTTTCATACTTCAAACATATTTGGATAGGAGAAAAAATGGATAATATTATTTTGCTCGATGAAGATAACAATGAAGTCGAATTTAAAATATTAGATACATTCGGAGTAGATGAGGCAAATTATGCTGCCTTAAAACAAGTAGGAGATGAGCTTATTTTAATTGTAGAAGTTATTGAAAAAAATAACGAGGTTGAACTAAAATCCATAGAAGACCAGGATTTATTAGATGAGCTTATCGAAATTTATGAAGAAATGAAAGAAGATGTTGATGAATACTGATCAGATTAGAAAAATTTTTGAAGAAAATAACCAAAAATTTACTAAACAAAGAGAGATTATCTTTAACGCACTGAAAAACTCTGAGGCAAAACATATCACGCCAGAAGAACTTTTTTCAATTGTACATCAAGAACATAAGCAAGTAGGAATAGCTACAATTTATAGAACTTTAAATATTTTTGAAGAACTTGGAATTGTTAACAAACAAGAATTTACCGATCAAGCATATACTTACGAACTTATTGATCCAAAAAATGATCATCATGATCACATTATTTGTACTACATGCGGTAAAATTATAGAAGATGAATTTCTATCTAAAGATGAAATGAAAGAATCTTTAAAAAAGGTATATGATTTTGATTTAGATTATTATTCATTAAGAATCTTTGGAACATGCTCCGATTGTCAAAAAAACAAGGAGTAATAATGCAAAATGACAAAAAATTAAGAATAATCCCTCTTGGGGGATTACAAGAAGTAGGTAAAAACTGTACATTGGTAGAATATGGAAATGATATGATCATGATAGATTGTGGATTGACCTTCCCTGATGCAGAGATGCTAGGGGTTGATATCGTAATTCCTGATTTCACCTATGTAGAAGAAAATAAAAACAAACTAAGAGGAATATTTGTAACGCATGGTCACGAAGACCATATTGGCGCTATACCTTATTTTCTAAAAAATATTGATACCAATGTATACTGCTCGAAGCTAACTAAGG
Source organism: Anaerococcus sp. (assembly GCF_030825785.1). GTDB lineage: Bacteria > Bacillota > Clostridia > Tissierellales > Peptoniphilaceae > Anaerococcus. The sequence goes on along the minus strand of NZ_JAPJPG010000027.1, from coordinate 1,545 downwards.
GCTTATTAGAAAATAAGTTTAAAGAGCATGGATTAAATCCTAACAAAATCAAGATGGTAAATGTAAATAATACTGTCAAAGTTGGATCATTGAGTGCTGAATTTATTAGAGTAAGTCACTCTATACCTGATGCTTGCTCTATAGCTGTGAAGTCTCCAGTAGGAACAGTAATATTTACCGGGGACTTTAAGATGGACTTTACCCCAATTGATAATGACCCAACTGATATCCAAAGACTTGCAGAATTAGGACGAAAAGGAGTATTAGCCCTATTTGCAGACAGTACAAACGTTGAAAGGGAAGGATACTCACTAAGCGAGAAAACTGTTGGTGATACCTTTATTCAAATATTTGGAAGAGCTAAGTCAAGAATAATCGTTGCAACATTTGCATCAAATCTTCATAGGGTCCAACAAATTATCTATGCTGCGGAAAGATATAATAAGAAAGTAGCTCTATCTGGTAGGTCAATGCTTAATAACGTTAGAATCGCGAATGAATTAGGCTATCTAAAAATTAAAAGTAATACCCTAATTGATATGAAAAATATCAAAAACTACGCTGATGATGAGATAGTAGTTCTTTCAACAGGTACCCAGGGTGAGCCTCTATCAGCACTCACTAGAATGGCTAATAGAGAACATAAACAGATAAACCTAAATGAAACAGATACGGTGATCCTATCTTCTTCAGCAATTCCTGGTAATGAGATGGCAATTAATAATACTATTAATAATCTAACAAAAATAGGTTGTAAGATTATTTATTCATCTCTTGCTAAAGTACATGCTTCTGGACACGCTTGCCAAGAAGAAATTAAATTGATGTATCAATTAGTTACGCCAAAATACCTTATTCCAGCCCACGGTGAAGTAAGACAGTTACAAAAACATGCCGAAATAGCTGAAGATATGGGACAAGCTAAGGAAAATATCTTGATTGGTAAAAACGGTGATATTTATGAATTTACAAAAAAACATGGAGCAATCAATGGTAGAGTTCAAGCTGGAAATATACTAGTAGACGGTTCTGGAATCGGTGATGTTGGTAATATCGTTCTAAAGGATAGAAAACACTTATCCGAAGATGGATTAGTTGTAGTTTCAATTACCTTTGATAAACATACCCAACAATTACTAGCTGGACCAGATATTGTCTCACGTGGTTTTGTTTATGTGAAAGAAAATCAAGATATCATAGAAAATGCTAAGGATGTAGTATTAAGATCAATTAAGAAATGTGCAGATAAAGAAATTCGAGCTATAAGTCAGATTAAATACAAAATTAGAGAGGATTTGAAATCTTATATTTACAATGAATTAGGTCGTGATCCTATGATACTACCAGTTATATCAGAGTTAGAGAGTAATGAATCGTATAAATAATGAATACATTTCATCTTTTATTGAAGAAATGATTATAGATAAAGATTTCCTTGAGTTAAGAAGATATGCTGAAGTAGAAAATGTTCCTATTATGAAGTTAGAGACAAAGGAATTTCTTAAGAGCCTACTTGCTATTAAAAGACCAAAGTCAATATTAGAA
>NZ_JAPJPG010000026.1 GCF_030825785.1 Anaerococcus sp. | reverse complement strand
TGGAGCTAGAAACAGGACTTGAACCTGCAACCTACGGTTTACGATACCGGTGCTCTACCAATTGAGCTATTCTAGCATATATATATATGATAACATATTTTTTCTTTCTTGGAAATGTATTTTAAAATTTTATTGTATCTTGTAGGATTTTTGATATAATTATTAGTATGGAGTTATTATGGATTATACAAATATATTAAATGAAATAGTTGAATTATTTACATACAATAGAATAACTTTGATTCCGGTAATCTTTGGTCTTGTCTTATTAATATTATTTATTATTTCTAAGGCCTTTAGAAAGAGCGGCTTGTTTGTGCTTGCCTTAACTTTTGCTGTAGATTATGGGATTAGGTCTTTACCCTTTGACCTTTATGGGACTTTTCCTATTTTAAATAATGTTGTTGCAGGATTTTATTTATTAGGAGCAATTATCTTTGTTATAAAGGTGGTTAGGATTTTAGTTAAGACTTCTTCTAATTTGGTTAAGGCAAGTGATTACAAGCCAGGGAAGAATGGATTTTTTAGATATACAGGAGCTTTGGCTTTTATTATCATGCTCTTAATTAATATTGTTGATAGTAATAATATTATGCCAAGATCTTTGAAGAGTCTTCTTACTTCCTTATCATTCTTGTATATGATTTTTAGGACTCTACTATCTACTTACAAGCATCTTAATGAGAAAGATATCAGACTTGTTAAGGATAAGATGAGTTTTGATGATATCGACGAATACTTAAATGAGAAGGACCAAGCTCCTAGGGGCGTCAATGCTGATAGGAGGGTGAGAAAGAAGCTCGATGATGATGTAAAGATATTTAAGGGATTTGATTCAGATAAGTCTCATACGGTTAAGATGGATAATCCTATAAGGGTTGAGGATTTAAGTTCCGATCTTACGAGGATTAGGAATAAGGAAAGGGAGATTGAAAAAATCGAAAGAGAACTTTCTAATACCGATATTATCCATTTAGTAAGTAGAGACGATGAGAAGGCTCTTAACGAGACGACTATTAAGATTACTAACATTGAAAGTGGCGATGTTACTTCATATACTAGTAGGAAGGCCAAGTTCAATATGGTTGAGGAGAAAGAGTACAAGGTTGATTTGGAGTTTACACACAACAACGAGTACGATTATGGAAGATTTATAGATATTTTGATTAAGTATGCCAAGGATAAATCAATCTATAAGTTTGAGCTTATAGTTTCACCTGCTGATATCAAGAAATCTAAGATTGTTCTTTATGATCCTTCGAATATTTTCGATTTAGATGAGGAGGATTATCAAAATATTGGCGGAAGAATCATAAGTATGAATTTTCCAAAATACAAGATTAATTTTATTACTGGAAATTAGAGTTATTCGATAAAGCATGGGTAGGATGAGTCCTATCTTTTGCTTTTATAGGAGTTTATTTTTATGAACATTACAGAAATTTTATCAAAACAGCTAGAAATTAGCGAAAAGGGTATAGATGCGGTCACCAAGCTTTTGGATGAAGGCTCGACTGTTGCCTTTATAGCAAGATATAGAAAGGAAGCTACTGGAAATCTTACTGATGTTGAGATCAGGGAAATAGAGAAGAATCTCAATAAGTATAGGAATATTGAGAAGAGACAGGAAGAAATTATTAACTCTATCGAATCTCAAGGGAAGCTTACAGAAGAGCTTAAGAAGGAGATTCTTTCTACTAATACTCTTACCATCCTTGAGGATATCTATGCTCCCTATAAGTCAAAGAGAAAGACTAGGGCTGATATTGCTCGTGAGTTTGGACTTGACAAGCTTTTAGACTTTTTGTTTACCAAGGCAGAAAGCGAGGGAGAAGCGATAGATGAAGCTCGTCAATATCTTACAGAAAATCTAGAAAGTGAAGAGGAAGCCTTGGATAGGGCCCTAGATATTTTGGCAGAAGACATTTCTAATAGTATCCCAGCGAGGAATATAATTAGAAGAGATGGTTTCTTAAGGGCTAAGCTCCTATGTAGCTTAAAGGAAGATGAGGCAGGTCTTTATGAGAATTATTATGATTTTTCTAAGAAATTAAGGGATATGAAATCCTTCCAAACCCTTGCTATCAATAGGGGTGAAAAGGAAAAAGCCCTTACTGTAAAGCTTGAATTTACAGATGAATACAATAAAAAACTTATTGCTGACTTATTCAGGGAAGATAAGGACCTTAACCCTTATCAGGAATCACTTCTAGTAAAAACTGTAGATGATGCCTATAAGAGACTGATGCTTCCTTCAATTACAACAGAAATGAGAAACTTCCTTACTGAAAGTGCAGAAGATGAGTCCATTGGAGTCTTTGGCAAGAATCTTAAGCCATATCTCTTGCAAAGACCAATCAAAGGCCAAGCAGTAATTGGACTTGACCCTGGCTTTAGAACAGGATGTAAGGTTGCGGTTGTAGATCAGTTTGGAAAATATCTAGATTCTACTGTAATCTATCCCGTAGAGCCTCACAAAAAGGAAAAAGAAGCTATAGCAACTTTAAAGAAACTCGTAGAAAGATATGACGTAAGTCTTATCGCTCTGGGTAATGCGACAGCATCTAGGGAGACAGAGCTTGTTGTAAATAAGCTTATACAAGAAGTTGATGGATTAAGCTATGCTATAGTAAATGAAGCAGGAGCATCTGTATATTCTGCGTCAACCCTAGGCGAAGAGGAATTTCCTGATCTTGATGTAACTATAAGAGGAGCAATTTCTATGGCTAGAAGGCTCCAAGACCCTATGGCTGAACTTGTAAAAATAGAACCAAAACACATAGGAATTGGCCAGTACCAACATGATTTAGATGGGAAAAAGCTAGATCACGAGCTTTCCAAAGTTGTGGAGGATGCGGTAAATGAAGTTGGTGTTAGTATAAATAACGCCTCTTATAAGCTTTTAAGTTATGTATCAGGTCTTAATGCCAATCTTGCCAAAAGAATAGAGGAAGATTTTAAGGAAGGAAAAATAGTCTATAGGAAAGATTTGAAAACTGTTAAGGGCTTAGGAGATAAGACCTACAAGCTTTGTGCAGGTTTCTTGAGATTTCCTGACTCACCAGAAATTTTAGATAATACTGCAGTCCATCCAGAATCCTACAAGATAGCTAAGAAACTTGAAGGGGAGGACCTTGATAGTATAAATCTAGAAAGTCTTGCGGAAAAACTTGAAGTAGGAGTGCCGACCCTTAAGGATATAATTTCTGAGCTTAAAAAGTCAGGTAGAGATCCTAGAGACGATAATCCAGAAGTTCTAACTCGCAAAGAAGTTATGGGGATAGACGATCTAAAAGAGGGTATGATATTTAAAGGAAAGGTTAGAAATATAACAGACTTTGGTGCCTTCGTAGATATAGGCGTCGGTATCGATGGACTCGTCCATGTTTCAAAGATTTCAAATAAATTCATCAAAAATCCTAATGAAGTTTTGACCAATTCACAAGTTGTAGAAGTAAAAGTAATAGAGATAGACAGGAAGAAAGAAAGAATAGGTCTATCAATGAAAGATATAGGTGAAAAATGAGATTATCAAAATATTATATGCCAACATTAAGGGAAGATCCTGTTGATGCAGAAACTGCAAGTCATAAGTTTTTGACAAGAGGGGCCTTCATTAGAAAACAAGCAAGTGGAGTGTATTCATTCCTACCACTTGGCAAGAAAGTTATAAATAAGATAGAGGCTATTGTAAGAGAAGCTATGGAAAATCACGATTCTATCGAAGTTTCAACTTCTATCTTACAAGCAAGAGAAATCTGGGAAGCTTCAGGAAGATGGGAAACTTTCGGTCCTGAGATGTTTAAACTTAAGGACAGACACGAAAGAGAGTACTGCCTAGGACCTACAGCAGAAGAGGCTTTCACAGCTCTTGTTAAAGATGAACTTAATTCTTACAAGCAACTTCCACTAAATATTTATCAGATTGTAGATAAGTTTAGAGATGAAAAAAGACCAAGATTTGGCATCAATAGGTCAAGGGACTTCCTAATGAAGGATGCTTATTCCTTCGACGCTGACATGGAAGGACTTGAAATATCCTACCAAAAAATGCGGGATGCCTATGTAGAAGCCTTTGACAAAATGGGACTAGATTACAAAATCGTTGAAGGTGACTCTGGAACTATGGGTGGCAAAAAGAGCCATGAGTTTATCGCTCTATCAGAGACAGGGGAAGGAGTAATCCTCTATACTGATGATTCAGATTATGCAGCAACAGATGAAAAAGCTAGATTTAAGATGGACTTTGTCAAGGAAGATGAAAAAGACCTAGAATTAGTTGAAACAGTAGGAAAAACTACTATAGATGAAGTCTCAGAGTATTTAGAAAAAGACACCCATCATTCGGCTAAGGCAGTAGACCTTTTGGTAAAGGGAGAGCCTTTATTAGTATTCGTTCCTGGAGATAGGGAGCTAAATATGGCTAAGCTTATCTCTTATCTCAAAGTGCCAGAGCATGAAATCGAAATGCTCGATGATGAAACAATCGAAAAAATCACGGGGGCAAAGGCAGGATATACTGGGCCAATCGGCTTAAAAGAAGAAGTTCGTGTCATAATTGATGAATCCCTAACCAAAATAAACAACCTAACAGTAGGAGCCAACAAAACCGACTATCACTACATTAATGCAAACTTTAAGAGAGACTTTGATGGAGAAATAGTAGAAGACCTCCTTACTGCTAAAGAAGGCGATATGGCTTATGATGGATCGGGCATGTTTAAGGCTGCGAGAGGAATAGAAGTTGGAAATATCTTCCAATTAGGTACAAAATATTCAGAAAGTCTAGAAGCTTACTTCTTAGATGAAAATGGTAAACAGAAACCATTTATAATGGGCTCTTACGGAATAGGAATTTCTCGTTCAGTTTCAGCCATAGTTGAGCAATATCACGATGATAAAGGAATTATATGGCCTGCATCAGTTGCTCCTTTTGAGGCAATTGTAACTATTATAAACATCAACAAGGATGAGCAAAAAGAACTTGGTGAAAAAATCTATCAAAGACTAAGGGAAGAGAGAATCGATGTTATATTAGATGATAGAAAAGAAAGAGCTGGAGTTAAGTTTAACGATAGAGACCTAATTGGTATACCATATAGAATTACTGTTGGAAAAGATGCAGCAGATGACATAGTGGAATATTCTACAAGAAAAGATATGGAAAATGTAAAGATTTCATCAAGTGAAGCCATAGAAAAAATCGTAGACTCAATAAAAAAAGACCTATCTTTTAAATAGAAAACGGGTATTATTATACTGAAAGAAAAAAATAAGAACTATAAGGAGACAATATGTTAGTTAATGCAAAAGAAATGTTAGATAAAGCTTATGCAAATGGATATGCAATTGGTCACTTCAATACAAACAACCTTGAATGGACAAAAGCAATCCTTAAAGCAAGCGAAGAAAAACAAACAGCTGTTATCGTGGCTGCATCTGAGGGAGCTATCAAGTACATGGGAGGCTTTAGAGTAGTTGCCGACCTTGTAAAAGCTATGCATGATGAAATGGGAATTACAGTTCCTGTAGCAATACATCTTGACCATGGTTCATACGAAGGAGCAAAGAAAGCAATCGAAGCTGGCTTTACTTCAGTAATGTTTGATGGTTCACACTTCCCACTCGACGAAAACCTCGAAAAAACAAAAGAAATTGTTGAACTTGCTCACTCTAAAGGAATCTCTGTTGAAGCAGAAGTTGGTGGTATCGGTGGAGTAGAAGATGGAGTTACATCAGCAGGAGAGCTTGCTGACGTTGAAGAATGCAAGAAGATTGCAGGTCTTGGAATAGACTTCTTAGCAGCAGGTATCGGTAATATCCACGGAGTTTATCCAGCTGACTGGCAAGGACTTAACTTTGATAGACTAAAAGAAATTTCTGATGCAGTAAATATGCCAATAGTTCTTCACGGTGGTACAGGAATTCCTGATGATCAAATCAAAAAAGCTATCAGCCTAGGAGTTTCAAAAATCAACGTAAACACAGAATGCCAACTTGTATTTGCTGAAGCCACAAGAAAATATATAGAAGCAGGCAAAGATCAAGAAGGTAAAGGCTTTGACCCTAGAAAATTATTAGCAGATGGAACACAAGCTGTAATCGATAAAGTCGAAGAAAAAATTGACATGTTTGGTTCTGAAAATAGTGCAAAATAACAAAGAGAATGGGGGCCTTAGGGCTCCTTTTTTCTATAAAGGAATATATGGATAATTTAAAAGATAAAAAACTAGTAGAATTAAGAGAATTGGCCAAAGAGATGGGCATCGAATCTATAAGCAAATATAGAAAAGATGAACTCATCAAGCTAATCGAAGAAGAAGAAGCTAATAGAAACGAAGAGAAAAAAGAAGAAGCAGAAAATGACCTAGGTCAAAAGTTCGATTGTGATGGAATCCTGGAAATCTTACCAGATGGATATGGCTTCCTCCGTACTCAACTTTATGAAAGTGGAGATGACGATATATATGTTCCACCTAAGCAGATTAAAATGTTTAGACTAAAGACAGGTGATTACATAAGAGGAATCGCAAGAGAAAAACACGCTAGAGATAAGTTTGCACCGCTCATTTTTGTGTCTGATGTCAACGGCATCAATCCAGGAGTTGCCTACAATAGGCCATATTTTGAAGATCTGACTCCAATTTACCCAAAAGAAAAAATATCATTAGAAACAACTAAAGATCACTTTTCTGAAAGAATCATAGATTTTATAAGTCCAATCGGTCGAGGCCAAAGAGGTTTGATTGTCTCCCAACCTAAGGCAGGAAAGACCACTCTCATCAAAGATATTGAAAGATCCATCGAGAAAAACTATGACGATATCAAAATAATAGTTCTATTAATAGATGAAAGACCAGAAGAGGTAACTGACTTTATTCGCTATGTAAACAAATATAGGGACCCAGAAAATGAACTCATGCGTACAGAAGTTGCAGCATCTACTTTTGACAAAACACCCCAAAGCCATATAGACATGGCGGAGATGGTTCTAGAGAGAGCTAAGAGATTCGTTGAAGAAAAGAAAGATGTAGTAATACTTTTAGATTCGATAACTAGACTTGCTAGGGCTTACAATATTATGACTCCACAATCTGGAAGGACTCTATCTGGAGGACTTGATCCCCTAGCTCTTGTAGGACCAAAGCAATTTTTTGGCGCAGCTAGAAACATAGAAGATGGCGGTTCTCTTACCATACTTGCTACAGCCTTAGTCGATACAGGTTCTAGGATGGATGATATGATCTTTGAAGAGTTTAAGGGAACTGGTAACATGGAAATCCACCTAGACAGAAGACTTGCCGATAGGAGAATATTCCCAGCTATTAATATAGAGAAGTCTTCTACAAGAAGAGAAGATCTACTCCTTACAGATAAGGAACTAGAGGCAGTAATCAAGTTAAGAAAGTCCAATATGAATAACGCAGAATCCATAGTCGAGTTAATAGATTGGATGAGAAGAACAGAAGATAATAAGAAGTTTATAGAATTGATAAATAATTCATACTAGGGCTTGCAATAATTGAGGGCGGATGGTATGATATTAATTGCTTATTGAAAGAAGAAACAAGAGGTGTTATATGAAAAAAGACTTACATCCAGAATATCACCAAGCAAAAGTAACATGCATTTCATGTGGGAATGAATTTACTGTAGGTTCTACTGAAGATGAAATCAAAGTAGAAGTTTGCAACAATTGTCACCCATTCTATTCAGGAAAACAAAGAAATGCTGAACGTGGTGGTAACGTTGAGAAATTTAACAAAAAATACGGTAGAAAATAGTAGAAATTATAAGGTAAGGCGACTTACCTTATTTTTATGTATAAAAAATGAAAATAAAAGATTATTTAGATAAAAATTATGATATTAGCCTTATCGCTCTAACTTATCTTCTAGATACAAATAAAAGCTCGGTGATTCTAAGAAGTGAGGAAGAGATTGAAGACAAAGTAAGTTCAAAATTAGATGATATTCTAGCTAGATATAATAAGGGCTATCCTCTCCAGTACGCTATAGGAGAATGGGAATTTTATGGACTTAATTTTAAGGTAGATGAGAGAGCCCTTATACCTAGATTTGAAACGGAAATAATATTGGACTTTTTAGTAAAATCTTCCTACAAGAAGGATAAAATACTTGATATAGGTACTGGTTCTGGAGCTATAGCGATTAGCCTTGGCAAAAATTTACCTGCTAGTGAAATTGTAGGTAGCGATATTGAAGATAAAGCTTTAAGTCTTTCCCAGGAGAATAAAGAGAGATTAAAAGCTTCTAACGTTTCTTTTATAAAATCTGATTTGTTTGAGGAAATTTCAGAAAAATTTGATATAATAATATCGAATCCTCCCTATATAAATCAGACTGATTATGACAAGTTAGATGAGAGATTGTACCATGAGCCAAAGTCGGCTTTATTAGCAAGTGAAGATGGCCTATACTTCTATAGAAGAATAATAAAAGAAGCAAATTCTTATCTTAACGATGGAGGAAGACTTGTTTTTGAAATTGGATATGACCAAAAGCAAAGGATATGTGAGCTTTTGAACGAATCTGATTTTAAAAATATCAAAAGTATGAAGGATTATAATGATTTTGACCGATTTATAATCGCTGAGAAAGGATAAAAGATGTTTGAAAATATTGAACATATAAAAGAAAACTATTTGGATCTTGAGAAAAAAATGATCGATCCAGAGGTTTTGGCAGATATTTCTAAACTAACTAAGATAACTAGAGAGTACAATTCTCTAAAACCAATAGTTGAAAAATATGACGAAATCAAAGACTCTGAGTCTACAATCGCAGAAAACAAAGAGCTGATCAATGAAGCAGACGATCAAGATATGGTCGATATGTTAAAAGAAGAAATAAAAGAAAACGAGAAGCTCTTAGAAGAGTACAAGGAAGAGATGAAAATTCTCCTTATACCAAAAGACCCTAACGATTCGAGAGACGTTATTGTTGAAATACGACCAGGAGCTGGTGGAGACGAGGCAGGACTTTTCGCTGGAGACTTATATAGGATGTATCACATGTATGCTGACAAGGAAGGCTACAAGACAGAAGACGTTGAAGTAAGCAGCCAAGGTGTCGGTGGAATCAAGGAAGCTACCTTTATGATTAGAGGAGAGGGAGCCTATTCTAGATTTAAATATGAATCTGGAGTTCACAGAGTTCAAAGAGTTCCTGAAACAGAATCAGGTGGTAGAATTCATACTTCAACAGCTACAGTTGCAGTATTGCCAGAAGTAGACGAGGTCGATGTTGAGCTTGATCCTAATGATATAAGAACAGACGTATTTAGATCATCAGGAAATGGTGGACAATCAGTAAACACAACAGATTCTGCTGTAAGGCTAACCCATATTCCAACAGGAATTGTTGTAAGTATGCAAGATGAGAAAAGCCAAATCAAGAATAAAGAAAAGGCCATGAGGATTCTTCTAGCCCGTATATATGAACTTGAAGAAGAAAAGAGAAATAAGGAAATAGCTGATAATAGAAAAAGCCAAGTCGGTACTGGTGACAGGTCAGAAAGAATTAGGACTTACAATTTCCCTCAAGGAAGAATCACAGACCATAGGATAAACAAGACGATTTATCAATTAGATGACTTCCTAAATGGTAATATAGGAGAAATGATAGATTCCTTAATTGCCGAAGATCAAACTAGAAAATTAGAGAAAATAGGCGAGGAAGAATAGATTGTTTGAATTCTTATCGAGAAAGTTTATCAAAAAATCCACCAATATGGATGATTTTGCCTATAGACTTTCTTTAATATCCCTATCTTCATCTATAGGTATAGCTATAAATGTATTGCTATTTATTATGAAGGTAAGCCTAGGATTTGTAATCCATTCTCAGGCTATAGTAAATGATGCTTTTAACAACTTATCGGATTCTGTAGTATCTTTGATGGCGCTTTTTGGATCAAATATTAGCAAGAAACCTGCCGATAAGGAACATCCTTTCGGTCATGGAAGAAGTGAGTATGTAATTAGCTTATTAGTTTCTATAGTAATTATATATGTAGGAATCACTCTTTTTGTAAACTCTGTAAAAAGCTTTAGCGACAATAGCTTTTACGGGCTAAGTCTACTAACTTTAGTAATACTACTCCTTAGTAATGCCTTCAAAGTTTACATTTATCTATTAAATAAGAAGCTTTATAAGAGTCTCGATAGCGAATTAAACTTAGGGGTAATGCTCGATGCGAGAAATGATATAATAGCGACAAGCGCAATCCTTGTTGGTTCAATTATACAAAGTTATGTAAGCTTTAATGTCGATGCAATTATGGGTATTATAATTTCATTTTTTGTATTCTATCCAGGACTCGAGATGTTTAAAGATACTACGGCAATCCTTCTTGGAAAAAGGGTCGATAGTGAGATAGAAAAGAAAATTGATCAGATAATTATGGAAAGTGATCTGGTAATTGGATATCATGATTTACAAATTCATGAATATGGCAAAGGAAGGATGGAGGGGTCTGTCCATGTGGAAGTTCCAGCTAACTTAACTGTAGAAGTTGTCCATAGACAAATCGATAAGATAGAAAGTGAAATCTACGCTAGGACAAAAGTCGAGATAACAATTCACATGGATCCAACCTATTGTGTAATAGATGATAAGTGAAAGAAGATGTAATGGAAACAGAAGTTTTAAAGATTGATAGAGAAAACATAGATGATGAAAGTATTAAAAAGGCTGCAAGTCTTCTTAGACAAGGCGAGCTTGTAGCTATTCCAACTGAGACCGTTTATGGACTTGGGGCAAATGGATTAGACGGTAGGGCTTGTCTAAATATTTTCAAAACTAAGAAAAGGCCAGCTGATAATCCTCTAATTTTACATATTTCTAATAAAGAAATGTTATATAATCTAGTGGAAGATGTAAGTGATGATGCCAAAAAGCTTATGACTTTATGGCCAGGACCATTGACTATGATTTTCAAAAAATCAAAGATTATTCCAGAAGTTGTAACTGCAGGTGGAGATACAGTAGCTATTAGATTTCCAGTTGATGAAATCGCTAGAAGAATAATAGATGAAGCTAATCTTCCTATTGCGGCTCCTTCTGCTAATATATCCGGTAGACCATCTCCTACAAATGCTAGTGACTGCTACTATGATCTTAATGGCAAGATTCCATTGATTGTAGATGGTGGCGATTGTAATATAGGAATAGAATCGACTGTGATTGACATGTCAGAAGAAATACCGACAATCTTAAGGCCTGGTTTCTACACTTTGGAATATATTAAAGAAATTCTTCCTAATGTAGTTTTAGATGATGCCTTAGTTGATGATAATAAGATTCCTAAATCGCCAGGACAAAAATATAAGCACTATGCTCCTAAAGCTAGAATGCAGATTTATGTAGGAGATAGGGCTTCTGATTTTATTTATAAAAAGGCCAGGGAGTACCAAAACAAGGGAATCAAAGTCGGAGTTTTGGTCTTTGGAGATGATATGGAAAGATTTGATGGATTTGAGAGGATTTCTTTTGGCGATAGAAGTGACTTAAGTCAAATGAGCCATGTGCTTTTTACAGCACTTAGGAAAATGGATAAATTAAAAGTAGATCTTATACTAGCCGAAGGTGTAATGGATAATAACTTGGGTAAGAGTATAATGAATAGAATGAAAAAATCTGCCTCAGGCAATATAGAATATTTATAGGAGGGCATATGGGAAAAGTAAATGTACTAGATCATCCAGTAATTAAACACAAGATAACAATTTTAAGAGATAAAAATACAGGTGCTAATGAGTTTAGATCTTTAGTAACAGAGATTGCAATGATTCTCGCTTATGAAGCAAGCAAGGATTTAAGCCTTGAAGAATTTGAAATGGAAACACCTATTGCAAAGACAACAGGATACAGATTAGCAGGTAAAAAACAAGCCGTAGTTCCAATTCTAAGAGCAGGACTTGGTATGGTTGATGGAGTTCTTGAAGTACTTCCAGCAGCTAAAATCGGTCATATTGGAATGTACAGAAATGAGGAGACTCTAGAGCCTGTTGAATATTACTGTAAACTCCCAAATGATATTGGTAACAGAGATATTTTGGTAGTAGATCCAATGGTTGCGACAGGTGGGTCAGTAAATGATGCTGTAGAAAGACTAAAGGAAAGAGGATGCAAGTCAATCAAGCTCCTTTGTATAATAGCAGCACCAGAGGGAATAAAAGCTATCCAAGAAAAACACGAAGATGTAGATATTTTCGTAGCCCAAATGGATGATAATCTCAACGAAAATGGTTATATTGTCCCAGGTTTAGGAGATGCTGGAGACAGATTATTCGGAACAAAATAAGGACTTAAGATGACTAAAGAGATATTAATAATAAATTCAAATGGACCACTTAAGGGAAAGGTAGAAATCTCCGGTGCCAAAAACTCTGCCCTGCCAATACTAGCTGCTTGTGTTTTAGGTACTGAAGAAATAATCTTAGACGGTGTTCCAGAGCTTAAGGATGTTGAGATAATGGTAGATGTACTCAAACATCTAGGTTCTAAGGTAGAATATATAGATAAAAGCAGCTTGAGGATAGATTCAAGTGGAATTAATACCTGTGAGACCCCTTATGAGCTTATGGATAAGATGCGTGCATCCTTTGTGGTTATGGGTCCACTTCTTTCAAGATTTCATAAAGCATATACAAGAGCACCAGGTGGTTGTAATATCGGTTCAAGGCCTATTGACCTTCACCTTAAGGGCTTCAATGCCTTGGGTGCAGATACTAGGATAAATGATGATGAGATTGCAATAGAAGCAAATGAAGGTCTTATTGGTGATGAAATTTATTTAGATTTCCCTTCAGTTGGTGCGACTCAAAATATTATCATGGCAGCTACTCTTGCAGAAGGCGAAACAATAATCGAAAACGCAGCGAAGGAGCCAGAAATAGTAGATCTTGCTTCTTTTCTATCCAAAATGGGAGCAAAGATTAAGGGAGCAGGAACTTCGACAATTACTATTACTGGGGTAGAAAAGCTTACAGGTACCAGACACACGATAATACCTGATAGGATAGAAGCAGCAACTTACATGCTAGCAGCAGCTATGACTAGGGGAGATGTGAAGATTACTAATGTAATAGGATCTCACATTAGACCAGTTATAGCAAAACTTATTGAAATAGGTGCAGATGTTGAAGAAATTGAAGAAGAAGATATTATCTTTGTCAAGGCTCCAAATAGACTCAAGGCAACTAATATCCAAACCCTACCATATCCAGGATTTCCTACAGATGTCCAGGCACAGTTTATGTCTCTTTTAACCTTAAGTGACGGAGAAAGCAGGATTCAAGAAACTGTATTCGAGAATAGGTTTATGCACGTAGAAGAGCTATCTAAGATGGGTGCAGCCATAGCAACCTCTGGCAATAGAGCAACTATTGCGGGCGTGGAGAAACTTCATGGAGCAAGTGTAAAGGCAACAGACCTAAGAGCTGGGGCAGCCCTTGTTATGGCAGGCCTTGTCGCTGAGGGAGAAACCAGAGTTTCTGAGATTTATCATATAGATAGAGGTTATAGCAACCTTGTCGATAAGTTGACTAAGCTTGGAGCAGATATCAAAAGAGTTACAGTTGATTAATAGGAAATAAAATGAAGATTAAAGGCATAGTTACCAACATTATATTTAGAAACGACGAGAATGGATACACGATTATGGCTGTAGACACTCCAGATTCTGATATAACTTGTGTTGGGACTATGCCTTTTTTTAATGAGGGCGATAATGTCGAGATGGAAGGAGATATAGTCTATCACGACAAATATGGTGAGCAATTTAAAATTTCTACTATAAGACTTGTAAAGCCATCTTCCAAGGAAGCTGTTGTGAAATTCCTATCTTCAGGTAACCTTAAGGGTATAGGCAAAAAAACTGCCCGTGCTATCTTTGAGGTTTTTGGCAAGGATTCTGTTGACATCGTCTACAACGATCCAGATAAGCTATTAAAAGTAGATGGGATTGGCAAGAAGAAACTAGAAGATATAAAGCTTTCTGCAGAAGAAACGAGAGATTCTAGAAGGACAATAGAATACCTCCAAGGCTTGAATCTATCATACAATTTATCTATGAAAATTTATAAAAAGTATGGCGAATCGACAGTAGATGTTGTAAAGGCCAATCCCTACAAATTAATAGAAGATATCAGAGGGGTAGGTTTTACTATGGCCGATAATATAGCATTTAATATGCAGATGGATCTTACATCTAAGTTTAGGATTTCTGCAGGAGTCTACTACATATTAAACACAGAGGCGGAATTTAACGGTCATACTTGTCTTAAATACAATACTCTGTCCCAAAAATCAGCCAAT
Organism: Anaerococcus sp.; assembly: GCF_030825785.1. GTDB lineage: Bacteria > Bacillota > Clostridia > Tissierellales > Peptoniphilaceae > Anaerococcus. Next base: position 8,060 of record NZ_JAPJPG010000026.1, on the reverse strand, counting down.
CTTTTGAAACTTGAAGAAGGAAGAATAAAAGAAGTAATTAATGATGATATAATTTCTGGTAAATTAGTTTTGGTAGAAATTGAAAATATCAACTATATCTATAGTTCTAATCTTCTTAAGGCAGAAAAATCAGTTGCAATGGCAATAGCAAGTAAAATAAATGAAAAATATAATTTTGATATAAAAATTGACTATGATCTTTCTGTGTTCTCTGATGAGCAAAAAATAGCAATAGAAAAGGCCTTTGAGTCCATGGCTCTTGTTATAACTGGAGGTCCTGGTACAGGAAAGACCACTATTATCAATGCTATTTGTAAAATTTTATCCCAAAATGGTCTCTCATATGCTTTGACCGCACCTACAGGAAGAGCTGCCAAGAGGATTATGGAATCGACAGGAGAAGATGCCTATACTATCCATAGACTTTTGGGTATAAGACCTGATGAAGTTGTAGCTGAGTTTAACGAGGAAAATCCTATAGACAAAGACTATATTATAGTTGATGAGACCAGTATGGTCGATATCTTCCTAATGAAAAACTTGATGGCAGCCATTGGTGAGAAGACTGCAATAATCCTCGTTGGAGATAGCGATCAGCTTCCTTCGGTAGGACCGGGCAATGTTTTAAAGGATATATTAAAGACCAGTATTGAGTCTGTCAGACTTAAGAAAATATTTAGGCAGGCAGGTAAGTCAAACATCATAGTAAATGCCCATAGGATTAATGAAGGAAAATACCCAATTTTAAATGAAAAAGACAAAGATTTCTTCTTTATTGATACGAGGACTTCTGACTTTCTTCCAGTTTTGTTATCCCTAATGAAAGAGAGACTTCCTAAATATTATGATTTTGATCCGATTAAAGACATACAAATCCTATCTCCGACAAAGAAAACTGATTGGGGTGTAGTTAATATTAATGATAATATTCAAGAATCTATTAATAAGGAAAAAACCTCACTAAAAATAAATAATAGAATATTCAAACTACATGATAAGGTCATGCAAGTTAGAAACAATTATGATCTTAGGGCGATTAATAATGGAGATGGTTATGAAGAAGGTGTATATAACGGTGATATAGGCATTATAGAAGATATTGATAAGATCGATGAGAGTCTTGATGTAAGATTTGACGATGGACGATTAATAAGATATAAGAAAGAAGATATCAAAGATTTAGACCTTTCATATGCTATTACAATCCATAAGTCTCAAGGCTCTGAATTTCCTTGTGTAATTATTCCTATGATGCAGGTAGCACCTATGCTTCTTACGCGAAATCTCCTCTATACAGGCGTGACAAGGGCTAGAAAAATCGTAATCCTTTTAGGAAATAAGAAAATCCTAAAAACTATGGTAGATAATAATAGGTCTAACAGAAGATTTACCAACCTTTCTTACTGGATAGGAGAAATGGAGAAGGTAATTGATGATTGATTTTTTGTTTTTGGATGAAGGGCTTTGCTTTTCTTGTAAGAAAGATATGGTTTATAAATACAAGCTATGCAAAGATTGTCTTGATAAGTTAGATTATATAGGAAATAACTTCGAGCTTTCCGGAAATACTTGTTACAGTTTATACTTTTATAATGATTTTATGAAAAGATTGATAGCTGACTATAAGTTTAGTAGAAATACTTCGCTCAAAGAAGTCTTTTCTGATATGATATATAGATTTTTAGTAGATAATAATTTAACTGATTTTGACTATATCTTAGCCTCACCTTCATCTAAGAAGACCGTAAACAAGAGAGGTTTTGATCATATTAATCTTATAGCGGATGATTTTTCTAATAAACTTGGAATTAGAAAGCTTGATGAATTTAAGAAGATTAAAAACACTAAGTCTCAGCATACACTCAATAGACTTGAGAGAGGCGAAAATTTAAAAGGAGCTTTTAAATTAGATAAAGATATAAAAGGCTCTAGGATTTTACTCATAGATGATTTGATAACTACAGGAAATACTGCTCTGGAAATTATAAAAGAATTAAAAAATAAGGGAGCAAGTGAGGTCGTAACCCTTGCTATTTGTTCAGAAAAGAGCATAAATTAAAAGAGATGATAGGAAGAATCTCCATTAGGGAGTAATTCTTGTATCATCTCTTTTTATTATTTTCTTTTAGATGGTCTAACCATACTTACATCTAGGAGATTAATAGCCTCATCGTCAATTATTCCGTCGTCGTATTGTTTCTTCTGCATAGATGCTGAAAGTGCTAGGCCAATATTAATCAAGCTAATAAGTTGGAAGGTTCCTCCGTATGAGAAAAATGGAAGAGGGATTCCAGTTACTGGCATAAGTCCAATGGTCATTGCAATATTTTCAAATATATGAATGAACAAAAGTCCCGCAATTCCTGTAAGCATTATTGTAATAAAAGTATTACGTGAGGTCTTGGCGATAATTACAAGTCTCATAATTATTATTGCGAAAAGTGCTATTACAATAATCGCTCCCAAAAATCCTAGCTCTTCAGCAAGAACTGAGAAAATAAAGTCAGTTTCTTTTTCAGGAATATATCCGTATTGGGATTGGCTCCCTTTAAGATAGCCACGGCCAGTAAGCATGCCTGATCCGATAGCAATGAGACCTTGTTGTTGTTGCCAGTTACTACCTGAAGTATCTCTTGATGGGTCGAGGAAGTTTTCGATTCTATCAAGCCTATATCCAGAAAGATTGGTCAAGACAAAAAATCCTACTATTGCTGCAAGTCCAGCAAAAATCCCAATCCATTTCCAAGAAATTCCTCCTATAAAAATCATAGCTGAGACAAAGAATACATAAACCATAGCCGTACCAAAGTCAGGTTGCAAGAGTATAAGACCTATTGGAAGACCAGCCATGGCAATGACCTTTAAGAGGGTTAGCTTGTTATTGATATCGAACTTATGCTTGTCGAGAAAAGCAGCAAGGGAGAAAATTATTCCTACTTTGGCAATCTCCGATGGTTGGAAGGAAAATGATCCTATATAGACCCAGGATTTCGCTCCCCATTCATCAAGACCTCGACCAAAAACTAAGGTCAACAGCAATAGTCCAATCATTACTGCATAAACGCCGACGTAGGATCTCTTGATAAAATCCAAGTCAATTGTACATAGGACTAAAATTATTATAAATCCAAGTATAGTAGCAAAAAGCTGTGTCGTTATAGGTTTGATATTTCCACCGTATGCTGAATATAAAACGACTAGACCGATTACACTTAAGGCAATTGTTGCAAACAGAAGCATAAGGTCAAGCTCTTTTAAATCTTTTTTCTTTAAATTAAACATCTAATCACTCCAATTCTCCATTTATTATATAACATGAATCAGTCTTTATCAATCAAATGTTATTTATTAGTCGAAGAGTATAATAATTTTGAGGTGATAGTATTTTAGATTCTAAAGAAATTAAAGATCTTTTGGAAATTCTCGATAGGATGTATCCTGATGTGGATTATTCTATGCTAAATTTCACGACCCCTTTTGAGTTATTGGTAGCGACAATACTCTCAGCCCAATCAACGGATGTAAGGGTCAATAAGGTCACAAGTGTGATGTTTAAGGATATGAATACAGCAGAAGAATTTGCTAAAGCCGATATTAAAACAATTGAAAATTATATAAGAACAGTTGGAATATATAAGAACAAGGCCAAAAATATTTCTGCTACAAGCAAAATCTTGTCGAGTGATTATGATGGTAAGGTCCCAGCAGATATAAAAGAGCTGATGAAGCTTCCTGGAGTTGGGAGAAAGACTGCAAATGTAGTGGCATCAAATGCCTTCAATATACCAGCAATTGCTGTTGATACCCATGTTTTTAGGGTATCTAATAGACTGGGACTTGCCCAGGCTAAAAACGTAGAAAAAACCGAAAAGCAATTGATGGAAAATATTCCCAAAGAAAGATGGAGAAAGACCCACCATCAATTAATAACCCATGGCAGGGCTCTTTGTAAGGCAAGAGGCCCAATATGCGAAGAGTGTGACCTTAATGTAGTCTGCGAATTTTATAGGAGAGATCATGATTAGAATATTTGCCCTAGATATGGATGGAACGCTTTTAGATTCTAACTCGAAACTCTCAGAGGATAATATTAAAGCCCTAAGAGATTTAGAAAGCACGGGAGTCAGAGTAGTTCTTGCTAGCGGTAGGGTTTTTAAGTCTGTCTTATATTTTGCAAGTAAGATTAGCAAAAATCCATGCATAATTGCAAACAATGGAGCTCTTCTTGGATCTGATTACGATAATTTATTCTTTGAAAAGCCCATAGAAGATTCAGACTTAGATAGGCTTTATGACTTGGCTATAGAAAATGATTTGGATTTTCATTTCTATGATTTGGATACCTACTATTCAAATAAATTAAATGTAGAGAAACTTAACCATCTCCGAAAGGATAAAGATAATGAGTATACTACAAATATTTTGATTTCAGATGATCCCTTAAAGGAGCTTAGAGGAAGAAATCATAAGGCTTACAAGTTTCAAATCAATAAGTTAAACGATAACTCTCTTGGAATTGAGGGAATTGAAAAGCTAGTTAGGGATGAATTTTCTGATAGACTCTATATGACTTCATCTTTTGGAGGTGTACTTGAATTGATGAGTAAGGGAGTATCGAAGTTTAATACCCTACTAGCCCTTGCAGATAAAATTGGATTTACTAGAGAAAATATAGCTGCTATTGGAGATGGTCTCAATGATTTAGAAATGATTGAAGGAAGTAAGCTATCTTTTGCTATTGGAAATGGTAGAGAAGAGCTTAAGGAAATTGCAAGCCATATAGTTCCTGATAATAATTCAGGAGCAATAAGAGAAGCTTGTGAAATAATAAAGGAATATAACCGTGTTTAATATAGTATTAACTTCGCCAGAGCATCCTGGAAATGTAGGAAATATCGGAAGAACCTGCGTCCTAACAGAATCCCGTCTTCACCTGATTAGACCCTTCAAGTTCGATTTTTCTGATAGATTTTTGAAAAGAGCGGGTATAGATTATTGGGAACATGTTGATCTTGTAATCCACGATAGTCTAGAAGATTTTATGGACTATGTAAAGGATAAAAGATATTTCCTAATAGAAACTGGAACAAAGAAGAAATATACAGATGTAGAGTTTAAAGATGGCGATTTTTTGATATTTGGTAGGGAAAAAGAAGGAATACCAGATGATTTGCTTAATGAGAACAAGGAAAAAATTCTAACTATCCCTATGACAAAAAAGATAGATAGGTCCTTAAACCTAGCTAACTCTGTTAGTATAGTTTTATACGAGGCTTTAAGGCAAGATGGATTTAAATTTTAGGAGGATAAATGTACGATATAATTATAATTGGAGGAGGTCCAGCAGGACTTACCGCAGGACTTTATGCAGGGAGAAGTAAACTTAAGACACTTATTATTGAAAAAGCAGTAGCTGGTGGACAGATTTCCGGAACAGCCTTTGTTGAAAACTACCCAGGATCAATAGATGAGGCAACAGGAATGGGTCTTTCTGAAAGGATGCTAGAGCAAGCGGAAGAATTCTGTGAAATCAAATATGAAGATGTCAAGGAAGTAGAGCTTGATGGTAGGGTTAAAAAAATTAAGACTGATGGCGGAGAATATGAGGCGAAAGTAGTTATAATTTCATCAGGAGCTACCCACAGGAAATTGGATGTTCCAGGCGAGAAAGAATTTTCCAACAGAGGAGTATCTTACTGTGCAACATGTGATGGACCATTCTATACAGGACTTGACATCTATGTAGTAGGTGGTGGAGACTCTGCTCTAGAAGAGGCTACTTATCTTACCAAATTTGGTAAATCTGTGACTATTATTCACAGAAGAGACGAATTTAGGGCAAGTGGGGTAGTTGTTGATAAGATTAAGGAAAATCCAAAAATAAAACTAGAACTTGACGCAGTTGTTAAAGAAATCAAGGGAGATAAGGAATCTCAATCGCTCATAATTGAAAATACTAAGACTGGCGAAATAAAAGAATTAAAATCTGATGATAATTCTCCAATTGGGGTATTTATATTTATAGGATATATTCCACAAACTGAGATATTCGAAGGTAAGATTGAAATGAACCATGGTTATATCCTAACCGATGAAGATATGAAAACTAACATCGAAGGTGTATTTGCAGTAGGAGATACAAGAGAGAAGAAGGTTAGACAGATGGTTACAGCTGCTGGAGATGGATGTATTGCAGCTGTCCTTGCCAATAGATATCTTGAAGGAAGCAATTGGTAACATAATGTTGACAAATTTCTAACAATCAAGTAGAATAATGTTTGTAGAAAGAATTAATTAGGAGGAAATAATGGCAACAAAAGTAGCAATTAATGGATTTGGTAGAATCGGACGTCTTACACTAAGAAGAATCGCCGAAGTAGAAGAAAATATAGAAGTTGTAGCAATCAACGACCTTATTGACAAAAAGGGTCTTCTATATGCTTTCAAATACGATACAGCACAAGGTAGATTTAACGGAGACGCTGAACTAACAGAAGACGGATTCAAAATCAATGGCAAAGACATAAAAGTATTTGCTGAAAGAAACCCAGAAGATCTCCCATGGGAAGAACTTGGAGTTGATATAGTACTAGAATGTACAGGATTCTTTACAGAAAAAGAAAAAGCAGAAGCTCACATCAAGGCAGGAGCTAAGAAAGTACTAATCTCTGCACCAGGTAAGGGTGATTTAAAAACAATAGTATACGGAGTAAACCACGAAATCCTTGACGGATCTGAAACAGTTGTTTCTGGAGCAAGCTGTACAACAAACTGCTTAGCACCAATGGTTAACGTATTAAAGAATGAATTCGGATTTGTTTCAGGCCAAATGTCTACTATCCACGCATATACAGCTACTCAAGCTATCCAAGACACACCAGCTACTAAGAAAGACTTAAGAGGTGGTAGAGCTGCAGCACAAAATACAATTCCAGCATCTACTGGAGCTGCTAAGGCTGTAGGTAAAGTACTTCCAGAAGTAGAAGGAAAAATTGATGGATCAGCTCTAAGAGTTCCAACAATTACAGGATCAATCACAGAGCTTTACTCAGTACTTGAAAAGAAAGTTACTGTAGAAGAAGTAAACGCAGCTATGAAAAAATACTCAAGTGATGCATTTGCATACACAGAAGATGACATTGTATCAAGTGATATAGTAGGTTATCCAGCTGGTTCAGTTTTCGATTCTCAACTAACAAAAATTGTTGAAGGCGAAGACGGAACACAAGTTGTAAAAACTGTTGCTTGGTATGATAACGAAATGGGATATGTATCTAACCTTGTTAGAACACTTGACTATCTAGCAAATCTTTAAGAGTTAATATAGGCGGGGGATAGCTTCCGCCTTTTTTTAACGGAAATATGAGGAGTAATATGAACAAAAAAACTGTAAAAGACTTAGATGTAAAAGGTAAAAAAGTACTAGTAAGAGTTGATTTCAACGTTCCATTATCAAAAGAAAATAATGAAGAAATTGCTGATGATACAAGAATTAGAGCAGCTCTCCCAACAATTGATTACCTAATAGAAAATGACGCTAAGGTAATTCTAATGAGCCACTTAGGTAGACCAAAGGGAGAAGCTAAACCAGAATTTGCTCTAAAACCTGTAGCAGATTGGCTAGAGAATCACTACAAAGATAAATTCCACTTCTTCCCAAGCCCAGAAGTAGTCGATGGCAAGGTTAAAGAAGAAGTAGCAAACCTTAAAGAAGGTGAAGTTTGCCTAATAGAGAATACAAGATATGTTGCTGGTGAAACTAAAAATGACCCTGAATTTGCTGAAAAGCTTGCATCTCTTGCAGACTTATATGTAAATGATGCCTTCGGAACAAGCCATAGAGCACACGCATCTAACGTCGGTGTAGCAAGCATCCTTCCTTCAGCTGTAGGTTTTCTAATAGAAAAAGAAATTGACGTAATGGGTAAGGCACTAGAGGCACCAGAACACCCATTTGTTTCAATCCTTGGTGGAGCTAAGGTATCTGATAAAATTGGTGTAATCGAAAATCTTATCACTAAAGTTGATACTATTTTAATTGGTGGTGGAATGGCTTATAC
>NZ_JAPJPG010000025.1 GCF_030825785.1 Anaerococcus sp. | reverse complement strand
ATACTTACCGTTTCATCCAAATCCTTCCTCGAATCAGTAAGTTTTGACTTATCGATTTGTATTTTCTTCTGTGGCTTCTTATCGAGTTTTAGGATTTCATCTATAAGCTCAATTGATATTTTTCTTCTTTCTACAAGGCTTATAAACCTATCGTAATTTTCTTCATGAATCAGATCGAGAAGCCTTTTTCTGTCTTTATTTTGAAACTTTCCGTGCTTAAACAAATAATAGAAGCCTAAGACCTTGGTCGGAGGAAAGTCTTCTTTGCTTAAATTTCTAGAAAGCTTTCCTATATCGACTAGGTCCTTGTGGCTTTCTACAAAGCTTATTTGCTTACTTATATCAGCTTCTAGAATATAAGAGGTCCAGTCTTTTAATTTATTGGGATTTGCTAGAAGATAGTTTTCAAATATTTCTTCTTTTCTTAAGTCGTCAATATTTTCATAGAAAAAATCAAGCTCTTCTAGGAAAAAGTCCAACAAGTCTCTAGTCTCATTTTTTTCTAGGACTTCTACTTGCTTACTGGAATCTATTTTAGCAAATATCCAGAAATACTCCCTAAACTTTTTCTCTGTAACTAGAAGGAGGGCTTCTAGGATGGATTTAGAAAGGGTGTAGGGACTTGTGTATTTTCTAATTTTTTCTGTATCTTGGCTTTTTTCATCTAGGGCCTTTTTAAGAATAGTCAAATATGCTTCTACGACTAAGTATCTAGAAAGTTTATTAGACCATACTTGATTGAACCTTCGATTAACTTGACCTATCAATTTTATATCTTCTCTCTTATAGGAAAGCTTATCTAAAAGATCCTTATATTCTAACCAAAAGCCCAAATCATAAGGATCATCTGAGTACTTATAAGAATAATTTTTAGTTCTTTCTTCTTTCTTATCTTCTATGGTGAAATTAAAATCAACCTTGCCTAGTTTTCTCTTATAAGTTTTCTTTCTAGTTTTCTTATCAATTGTCGATAGGTCTTTAAGCAAACCATCAATTAGGTCAACTACGTCATCAATCTTCATAAGCCCTCCTTCAAAATTCTCTTCTTACCATTATACTTCTTTGTAAGATTTATCTTTTATTTAAGGACACAAAAAAGCTGGCGAAGCCAGCTAATCAAGAAAATATTTTTAAAGTAAATATTAAAATCTTACTTGTCCATACTTTTCGATAGGATTTTCTCCATTGATAGGTCAACTGAGGACCTATACATATTTCCAAACTTGTGTAGGTGGATAAGTAAAAGGTAAAGTCTATAAAACTCCAGCCTTATAGCTCTTTCAGAATCTTTTTTAATATCTTGTAGATAAGTCCTATAGAAGTCATCATCAAAGCCAGAAAACACTGTACTTACCCCGATATCAAACTCCCAATCTCCATATAGGGGAGCCGGATCGAAAAGATAAGGAGCTCCCTTAACAGAAAACATGGCATTGCCAGGCCACAAATCTCCGTGAAGGAGGATGGGCACACTTTCTCGTCTTCCAAGATAAGTATCTATCACTTCTCTAATCTGTTCGTAAGTAGCTAAGTCTTCCCTAGACCAGATTCCATCTTCTATTAGCTTATCTTTGAGCTTATCTAATCTTTCTTCTAGGAAAACTTCCCTCCAGCTATCCTTAAAGGCATTCGAAAAGGAAATAGAAGATCCTCGATAGGCAAATTCAAAGCCGAACTTGCCATTAGGGCTTTTGATCCTATGAACTTTTTTAAGTTCTCTAGCAAGATCCTTCTGGTCTTGCCATCTACCTTCTTCTATATAATCTAAAAGGAGATAAGCTCCTTCTTTACTTACTCCACTATCCAAAACTCTAGGAGAGCTTACTCCGTTTTTTTCAAAAAGCTTAAGACCTTCTATTTCTGCCTGGAAGAAATTATTGTCTCCTACCCTTTGGATTAGAAGAAAACGTGGACCCTTATCTGTGTATACCTTAAAGGCCTCGTTCACATCTCCTCCCCTAATGCTTCTTATATCATAAGCTCCATCTATATTTATATCTAAATCTATCACATTATCACCTCTTATAACTTTTACCCAAAATAAAAAAGCCATACCAGCATTGCTGATATGACATTATTATTCAAATGATTTAATCATACGTTCTTGCCAATCTAGAGTCGATTCAAGCATTTGATCTAGGACTTTTTGATAGATTTCTATATCCTTATCGGATATCTTACTTGTAGCTTCTTTGACGAATTCTTCCGTAACCTGGGATATTTCAGAAAGCTTGTCATCACCTCTATTTGAGAGACTTATTGTCTTTCTTCTCATATCTTCTTTATCTGGTTTACGTTCTATCAGTTCATCTCTTTCCATTCTCTCTAAAAGACCTGTCATAGTTGACTCTCTAATATTCATCTTTTTGGCCAAATCTTTTTGATTGGTTGAACCGTCTAAATCTATGTAGTACAAAGCAACACACTGACTTCTAGTAAGTCCATATTTTAAAACTACATTGTTAAAGGCATCGTTTATAGACTTGGCAGCTGTTGCTGTTGCAATTGGCAAATACTCTTCAAATCTCATCATAATATCTCTCCTTCCAGATACCAAACTCCTTTGGCATCTTTCAAATTGGGGCTATAAAAACTCCATTCTCCATTATATCTACGAATAAGACTTCTGTAAAGTTTGCTTAGGATAGAAAATAAATGCAAAAAGGGGCTGTTGCAGAATGAATAAATCGTACCCTTATCGTTAGAAGAAACTCCACGGAAAGTCTCACGAAGCCGACGGGCTAATAGCCTCCATCAGCTGGCAGGCGCGCCTCCTTTTGCCGGCGGGCAGCCATTGGCCTACCGGCCAGGAGAGGTAAAATTTCCTAAGAGAACATTCTAACGATGGTACGATGAATATTCATAGTTTTGCAACAGCCCCTTTTCTTTGTAAAGTTAATTACTCTACTCTTCTATTTCTCTATATAGGGTATCAAGGTTCATCTCATTTCCTAATCTAATTAATTCTTGGCTCCCATAATCCAGAGTTTCCATCATATCTTCATCTTCGAGATACCTCGTAGCAACATAGGTCTTATCCAAATACCCATATTCGTCAAAGGACCTGTCTACTATAGTTGTATGGGACTTGAAAGATTTGATACTAGCCTTATCTCCTGGTTTTTTTTCTATATTGCACTCGACAAGTACTCCTTGTTCTACCCTATAATCTCCCTCAAAGGCCTCTGCCTTTTGGTTTGAGAGAAGATTTCCTAGAGAGTAGTATATCAATCCGATTTTTCCATCCTTAGTCTCATAGACTTCTTTAGGCTGGATTACATGAGGGTGATTTCCTATAACGAGGTCTGCTCCCCAGTCAACCATATCATGAGCTAATTCTATTTGATCTTCTCTTGGGTAAGATGAATACTCCTCTCCCCAGTGAGGATAAGCTACTATAAGGTCAACATCTTTCTTCTTAAGTTTTTCTATATCAGTCTTTACTTGTTTAGGAGAAAGGGTGTTTACCATATTATATTTTTCTTTGCTATCCAGGAGATAGTCGTTTCCATTTAGGATTTCTGTATAGGAAAGAATCCCTATCCTTATCCCATTAACTTCCTTAATAACATAAGGTCTGTAGGAAGACTCGCTCGTTCCAACATAGTCTAGGCCATGTTTTTTGATAGCTTCAATTGTACTAGTAAGCCCCTCCACTCCCGTATCAAGGCAGTGGTTGTTGGCTGTCGTAAGAAGATCTACTCCAGAATCTTTTATAGCCTTATAGATATTTTCGTTACAGTTAAATAAAGGATAGCCCGATACTTCATAGTCCCCATTTACACTAAATTCGTTATTTAGCATAAAGAAGTCAAAGTCTTCGGCAAAGGCCTTGATATCCTCAAAGGATCTTGAATAGTCATAATCGCCCTCGCCGTAGTTTAGAGCGTAGTCATTAATTGGCATATGAGGAATTATATCCCCACCAAAGAGGAGGCTCGCTGTCTTGGTTTCTTCCTTTTCCTCTTCCTTCTCCTTTTTATTCTTTTCAATATAGGCATCTATTTCTGGATACCTCTTGTTTCTTACATCATCCTTCTTGATCCTTCTTTCAAAGTCCTTTTTGTTTAGGGTATCACTCTTTGAGCTTTCAGCCATATTACAAGCTACAAGACTTGTTATTATTAGAAAGATTAGGGAAAATATTCTTAATTTCTTTTTCATCTTATCACTCCGCTTGTGGTGAAATCTTAAGGTCTAGGAAAAGGTCATTATATAAAATAGTGCTTTCCTTATCTAGGGCCTTGAAGACTTCTAGTTTATTTATGATTTCATCCTCTGGATAAAGGCTCTTGTCGTTTCGAGCCTCAGGATTTATTAAATCCATGGCCTTTTTGTTTGGAGTCGCATACCAAATATAGTCTGCATTTTGGGCAGCATTTTCTGGCTCTAGCATGAAGTTGATAAAGGCATAGGCAGCCTTTTTGTTCTTGCTAGTTTTAGGTATAACCATAGTATCAAACCAAATATTAGAACCCTCCTTTGGTATGACATAGGATAGGTCTTCGTTAGATTCTATGGCACTTGAGGCATCTCCCGAAAATGTTAGGCCGACATTGGCCTCTTCTAGGGCCATATACATCCTTATCTCATCTGCAAGTATGGCCTTTACATTTCCCATAAGGCCTATTAGCTCATTCCTTATTTCTGTAAGCTTTTCTGGATCTTCTGTATTTAGGCTTAAGTTATTTGCGAGAAGTCCGATTCCCATTGTCTCACGAGCTCCATCAAAGCTTAGAATTTCCCCCTCAAACTTAGGATCCCATAGGTTCTTCCAGGAATCAAAGTCAGAAGCCTGGTATTTTTTAGTATTATACAAAATACCGAAGGTCCCCCACAGATAAGGAATCGAATATTCATTTCCCGGATCATATTCCCTATCAAGGAATCTCTCGTCGATATTAGAAAGGCCCTCGATTTTCGAATGGTCAAGCTTTTCTAGTAGTCCCTGGTCTCTCATCATCTCTACTGCATATTCACTAGGGATACAGATATCAAAGTCGGTTGATTTTTGTTTAATCTTGGTAATCATGGCCTCATTTGAATCGAATGTCTCCATAACTACATGATAGCCTGTTTCTTCCTCAAACTTATCCAAAAGTTCAGGATCTATATAATCTCCCCAATTGTATAAGTAAAAGGTATTTGCCTCTGCTCTTTCCTTGCCTCCAAGAAGTATGGACTTTAGACCTAGGAGGAGGAAAATTCCTACAATACAGGCTAGGAAAAATTTGTATACCTTATTCATCTACTTTTCTCCTTTCCATTATCTTCAACTCCCTTTGGCTAATAAAATAATAAATCACTACCAATAAGAGAGAGGCCAAAAACATCAAAGTCGATAGGGCATTTATTTCAAGAGAAATCCCCGTCCTAACTCTGGAGTAAATCTCAACAGAAAGGGTTGTAAAGCCAGATCCTGTAACGAAAAAGGTAACTGCAAAGTCATCCAAGGAGTAGGTCAAGGCCATAAAAAATCCTGTGAGTACCCCGCTTGTAATATTTGGTAGGATGATTTTGTTAAGGATAGTTATATCACTTGCACCTAAATCTTCTGCCGCAAGAATCATGGAAGGATTTAGACTGAAAAGCCTTGGTAAAACCATAAGGACCACAATGGGAATCGAGAAGGCTATATGAGAGAGTAAAACCGTCATAAAGCCCATGGGTATCTTTATAAGGAAGGTAAAGAGCACCAAAAAGCTTGCTCCCATCATTACATCAGGCATAACCATAAGGACTGAGTTAAAGTTTAATACTCTTTTTCTAATCCTATCGCTTCTTAGATAATAGATCGCTATGGCTCCACAAGTTCCAATAATTGTCGCTACAAGGCTTGACAGAAGCCCCAAGACTATGGTATTTATCACAATCGTCCAAAGCCTAGTATCATGAAAGACTTCCCTGTAATGGTCTAGAGAAAATCCCACAAAGGAATTCATATTGGTCCCACTATTAAAGGAATAAAATATTAGATAGGCTATGGGCAGGTATAAGAGGATAAAGATAAATATTAAATATAAATTTGAAATTTTAAATTTTCTCTTCATTAATTTTTATCCTTTCTAGTATTTAGGGCACTCATTACAACAAACATTAAGACGATTAGAACTAGGCCAATTGTAGCTCCCATCCCCCAATTTTGTGTAACCAGATAATGCTCCTCAACCGCAGTTCCCAGGGTTATGATCTTATTTCCTCCTATTATCCTTGTAATTAGAAAGAGGGATAGGGAGGGAATAAATACGGCTTGACTTCCTGCTATTACTCCATCCATAGAAAGAGGGAGGATAATTTTCCTAAAAGTCTGCCATCTGCTTGCCCCCAAGTCCTCGCTTGCTATCAGATACTCATTTGGTATCGAATCAAGGGCCCTAAAGATTGGTAGTATCATAAAGGGAAGCTCCACATAAGAAGCTACCAAGACGAAGGCTGGGTTAGTAAACAAAAGCCCCTCGCTTACTAAAGAAAAAACCTGGGCGATTGGTCCATTCTTGCTCAAAAGTCCTATAAAGGCGTAGGCCTTTAGCAAAAGATTAATCCAGGTAGGTAGTGTTACCAAAAGGAGGAAGAACTCCTTGTTTTTTGAATTAATCAGAAAATATGCAAAGGGATAAGCCAAAATCAGGGTCGTTATAGTTATCAAAAAGGCCGTCAAAAATGAATTTAGAGTCATCTTGATATAATTTGCTGAGCTAAAGTAAGAAATATAATTGTTAAAGGTAAAGTTGCCATAGATATCAAAAAATGATTGATACAAAAGCATAGCTATAGGTGCGATTATAAAGAGAACGATCCATAAATAATATAGGCTTGATAGGGCCCTGTATTTTTTATTCATCATCATCTCCTATAGCATATTTCTCGATTCTCTTATCGAAATCATCTTCAGATTCGTTAAATCTCATTACATGAATATCGCTTGGATCTATGGAAATTCCAACAACATCTCCTTCTTCAAATCTCTTGGTAGTATGGATCTTCCACCTGAAATCATCTTCATCGAAGCAAATTAGCTCATTGAAGACTCCCCTAAACAAGACATTGTCTACACTCATCTTAATATCTGCATCCTCATCCTTTGAGACATTGATATCTTCAGGCCTTATAACTACTTCAACCTTCTCTCCCTTAGGGATTCCTGCATCCTCACAGGCAAAGTCCTTGTTGGAAAACTCTACTAGATAATCATCTTTCATCACAGCACTTAGGATATTGCTCTCCCCGATAAATTCTGCAACATACCTATTGATTGGCTCATCGTAGATATCTGTAGGCGTTCCTGATTGGACGATTTCTCCCTTATCCATTACGAAAATCTCATCAGATAGGGCTAGGGCCTCTTCTTGGTCGTGGGTTACAAAGACAAAGGTAATACCAAGCTCCCACTGGATATTTGAAAGAAGGACCTGCATGGATTTTCTTAGCTTCATATCAAGGGCCGACAAGGGCTCATCCAAGAGAAGGACATCTGGTCGATTTACTATGGCACGAGCTATAGCGACTCTCTGTCTTTGCCCTCCTGACATTTGGGAGATTTTTCTTTTCTCAAAGCCAGAAAGATTTACCATATCGAGTGCCTTTTTGACCTTTTCTTTGATTAGCTTCTTATCCATTTTCTTTATATTTAAACCGAAGGCAACATTATCGTAGACATTCATATGAGGAAAGAGAGAATAATTCTGAAAAACTGTATTTACCTTTCTCTTATTGGCTGGAGTATTACTTACGTCCTCCCCATTTATAAATACATCCCCACTAGTTTGCTCGACAAAGCCTGCTATTATATTTAGTATTGTGGTCTTTCCGCAACCTGATGGTCCTAGAAGGGTATAAAACTTTCCCTTCTCTAGCTCAAGATCAACAGCTTTTAAAACTAGTTCGTCATCATAAGACTTTGTGACATTTCTTAAGACGACACTTTTGTTAGAAAAATTATTCTCCATCTTCCCTCCTACTTTCTTCTTATCTTATAGAAAAGTATACCATAAAATCATAATCTTTTTATAGCTTTATTAATTATTTTTACAACAGGTGAGAATAATCTCAGGAATAAGTCTTCTTAAAACTAAACTTAGCCTATGAAAACTTTTTCTTGACCAAAAATTTCCTATAGCTTATAATTTATTTATAAATATATTTATTAGGAGGTCTGTATGTCAGACGCAAAAGTTAAAAAATCATTTCTTAACAGCTTACTTTTTAAGCTAATTATAGCCATTGCTATAGGAATTTTCCTAGGTGATATTGCAAACGAAGGTGCAATCCAAGTGATTTCTACAATCAAAAATATTTTGAGTAATCTAATCAACTACATAGTACCTATCATAATCCTTGCATTTATTACCCCAGCTATAGTATCCTTAAACGAAAGTGCGGGTAAGGTCTTATCCCTAACCCTAATTATTTGTTATCTTTCATCAGTGGGAGCTGCTCTTTTCTCCTTTATCGCTGGAAAAGCTATAATCCCACACCTACACATAGTTAGTGCAACAGAAGCTGGAAAGAAAATCCCAGAGATTTTATTCCAAATGGATATCCCTTCCATCATGCCTGTAATGACCGCTCTTGTCACTGCGATTCTTTTTGGTCTTGCAGTAATATGGACCAAATCTGAAACTTGGGCCAATCTTTTAAGAGAGTTCAACAATATGGTTCTTGAGATAGTAAATAGAGTAATAATTAAAGTACTACCTTTTTATATTGCGACAACCTTCGCAGAACTTTCCTATGAAGGAGTAATCCTAAGCCAATTTCCAGTATTTCTCAAGGTCATAGTAATCGTGATTTTGGGCCATTATATTTGGTTAGCCCTACTTTATGGTCTCGGCGGAATTTTTTCTAAGACAAATCCTATAGAAGTCTTGAAATATTATCCACCAGCCTATGTTACTGCCCTTGGAACAATGTCTTCAGCTGCAACACTTTCAGTTTCACTTCAGTGTTCAAGAAAGGCAAAGACCCTAGATCCAAAGATTAGAGACTTCGTAGTTTCACTTTGCTCTAACACCCACCTTTGTGGATCAGTCCTTACAGAAACATTTTTCGTAATGATAGTAAGCCAAGTCCTCTACGGTTCTCTCCCAAGCACAGGAAATATGATTCTTTTCATCCTTCTTCTTGGAATATTTGCTATAGGAGCGCCAGGAGTTCCTGGAGGAACTGTTATGGCCTCTTTAGGTCTTATCACTTCTATTCTTGGCTTTGATGCGACTGGAACTGCCCTAATCCTTTCAATATTTGCTCTCCAAGATTCCTTCGGAACAGCTTGTAACATAACAGGAGATGGAGCTATCGCCCTAATGGTTACTGGACTTTTGGGTAAGGTTCCAAACAAGGCAAGGTCCTAGTTATGACTGACTTTAAAGAACTAATCAAAGAAGAGCTAATCCCAGCCACAGGTTGTACTGAGCCAATTGCTATAGCCTACGCATCAGCTAAGGCAAGAGAGGTTCTAGGATCTGATCCAGAAAAAATTATCGCAAATCTTTCTAGCAATATCATTAAAAACGCTAACTCTGTAACCGTCCCTTCCACCATGGGTAGGAAGGGAATAGAGATATCAGTAGTTGCTGGTATATATTTAGGGGACCCTAATAGGGAACTTGAAGTCCTATCAGATGTTGATAAGACTAAGCTTGATTTCTGTGATAAGATTATAGAAGAAGGGCTGGTAAGGGTAAATCTCGCCAAAGAACATGAGGGGCTTTTTATCCAAATCATCCTTGAAAATAAAAAGTCTACAGCAAGTGTCACTATAGCTGATAGCCATACCAATATTATTGAAATAAAAAAGGACGGCAAGCTAATATATCAAAAGGAAAAGGAAGAAGCAGTAAAAGAGGATATTGACTTTTCTTTCGATAAGGTTTATGATTTTGCTAGAACTTGTGATTATTCTGATATCAAGGAAATTCTCGATAGGCAAATTTCTTTTAATGAAAAAATCGCAGAAGAAGGAATCAAAAACGACTGGGGAGCTAATATAGGAAAACTCATCCTAAATAATGACCCATCAAACTACTATGAGAAGCTCGCTGCCTTTGCTGCAGCAGGATCTGATGCTAGGATGAACGGCTGTGAGCTGCCTGTAATCATTAACTCAGGATCAGGAAATCAAGGAATTACTACCTCAGTCCCTGTAATCTTATATGCCAGAGACAATGATTTCTCAGAAGATGAGCTCTACAGGGCCCTTATATTTTCTAATCTAATTGCCTTGTATATCAAAAACAAGATAGGCAAGCTTTCTGCTTACTGTGGAGTAGTATCTGCCTCTGCTGCAGCTATCGCTTCCATTGCTTTTCTAAACAAAGAAGAGAAGAAGATTGTAGAAGATACGATTACTAACGCCCTAGCCGTAAACTCGGGCATAATATGTGACGGGGCCAAGTCCTCTTGTGCTATGAAGATTGCTTCAAGCCTTAGAAATGCGAGCCTTGCCTATATGCAGGCCAAGACAGACAATTCCTTTGAAGTAGGAGATGGCATAGTCAAAGAAAATATAGACAAAACGATCGATACAGTTGCAAGAATTGCAAAATACGGAATGAAAAAGACTGACGAGGTCGTCTTAAGCGAGATGATAGGCAAGGACGACTATCTCAAAGACTTTGAATAAAATAAGCTCCTGACTAGGCTTTCCTAATCGGGAGCTTTAATTATTACTTAAGTTTATTCTAATTAATCTTCTTATCTATTTTTCTTTAAATCTGCCATCAAGAAGTTTTCCTTAAGGTCCCTACATGACTTATCAAACATGTCTTGTTCTCTCTTATCTATTGGCATCTCTAGGATTTTCTCTGCACCATTTTTGCCGATTACAGTAGGTACTCCTGTATAGAGTCCCTCGTTCTTATACTCTCCATTAAGCTTAGCAGATGCCATAAGAACTCTCTTCTCGTCAAGAAGGATTGCCCTTGTAAAGGCTAGAAGACAATTAGCTATACCAAAGTGAGTCGCACCCTTACCCTTAATAATCCTAAAGGCCTTATCTCTAATCATCTCTCCTACCTTATCCTTGTAGGAATCGTCTATATTGTCGATAAATTGATCGATTCCAATCCCATTAATATTGGCATTTGACCAGACAGCAACAGAAGAGTTTCCATGCTCACCTATAACATAAGCGTTGATATCAGCTACATTAAAGCATGTTTCAAGGGCGAGATATTGGGCAAATCTTGCTGAGTCAAGGCTAGTTCCAGTTCCTACGATTCTCTCAGAAGGAAAGCCTGAAACTTCCTCAACAACCCTTGCTATGACATCAACTGGATTTGTTGCAAGAAGGATTACCCCGTCGTAGCCATTTTCTACAACTTTTGGAACTGTATCTAGGACCATTTCTGTTGCAATCTTGATATCATCAAGCCTATTTACAAGATTTTTCTGACTATTTCCATAGGCGAGTACTACAAGGTCACTATCTTTACAATCTTCATAGCTTCCACTTCTAACGATGGTTGCAGATGATGTTAGGACTGTCGCATCCAAAAGATCGTTGACATCAGCTACTTCCTTATCTTTTCTTATATCTATAATTACAAGCTCACTTGCAAGTGTTGAGTTTACTAGAGCAAAAGCGTAGGAGCTTCCTACAAAACCATCCCCTATCAAGACAACTTTATTTCTATTATTCATAATTTCCTCCTCATATTTTCTACCTATACACTTTACACCTTTTAATTTTTCTATAAAGCAAATTGAAAATTAAGATATAAAATTGAATAATACTCTGATTTATCGATTAAAAATAGGCAAATAAAAAGCCAAAATCTCCAGTCTAAACTTGTAAAGCTGAGCTAATCGTAAGATATAAGCTTTCAACCTAAAGTCTATCCCAAGAGATTTTGGCTATAATTATTTATTTACTTGTCAGGATTCTTGTATCCTTCTTCTACTATTTCTTCGCCTGTGCAAGTGTTGAATTTTTTTCCATTGAATTTTTCAACTCCGCAGTACTCGCCGTCTTTTATATTCTTTTCTTCTTTTTTGATATCTTTTTCTTTCTTTTCAGTCATAATATCCTCCTTTTCTACTATTATTTTACCCATGTTTAATAATTAGTCTTCTAATATTTTTAGGATATCTTCATAAACTATATCCTTATCTGTTTCATTTAGGATTTCATGACGCATTTTTTCATAGGATTTGCTTGCTATATTTTTATATCCCAAATCCTTTAGGAGCTTTAGAGATCTACTTACTCCTTTTTCACCCTTTGTTATCATATCATCTCTTCCAGTTAAGTTGTATATTGGAAGAGATCTGTTTTTCATTTTATATTTTGATTTTTGGGATAATTTTTTATTTATTTCTATCAAAACCTTAGTGTAACCAATGGTGAAGTTAAATATCCTCATCGTATCATTGTATTTATCAAGTCTATTTTTCTCATCATAAGATATAAAGTCTAGCGAATCATCCCCAGTCCCAACTATATGATTAATTATATTTGATCTTTGATGACTTCCTATATAAAAGCAAAATACATTTGCAAAGAAAAAGGCAACTTTTGCAAATCCTTCTTGTGGTGGCGTTCCAGTTAGGATAAGTTTACTTATCAAATCATCATTTTCTTGCAAGAATACCCTAGCTGTCATAGATCCCATTGAGTGGCCAAGCATGTATATTGGCACATCTTTATATTTAGTCTTTATATATTTTGTGACCATAGACGTATCATTTACAAGCTCACTTGCTCTTTGCATGTGGCCGTTGGGATATCTTTCGCTTAGGGATTTACCATGCCCCCTATGATCGTGAATTACAACTGCATAACCATTATCATTTAGATATTTTGCAAAGTCCATATAGTTTCCACCATGCTCACTCATACCATGAACTAGTTGAACAACTGCCTTTGGATTCTCATTTTCTAGCTCTCTTACAAAGCTATCGAAACCATCTGCTCCTGTTAGATAATATTCCCTATAGTTTGATATACTTCTAACGTCAAACTTCTTGTAAAATTTCTTACCTCGATTAATCGACCTATACCTTCTTTCTTGTATGTAATAGTAGATTTGAGGTATAAGTAGGATTAATACGATTATTAAAAAATATTTCATATAAGTCCTCCTTCCTATATTAATACCCAAAATAAAAATCCCTAAAGGTACTTGCCTCTAGGGATTGAATATTTTAGTGGGTTGCCCCACCTGTTATTTCTAAATCTTCTTTATCAGCGTATTTTACTATAGCTCTTACAGCAGCATTTAGTCCCTTTACTATATCGTCTAGGCTCATTGATGCTGTGTCTTTTTTGTCTACTACTTGTTCTGTAAGGAAAGGTACGTGGATAAATCCTGCCTTGATATTTCCGTACTTTTCTGCTAAGTAGAGGTCTTGGTACATTACGTGGTTACATACGAAGGTTCCAGCTGAATTTGATACTGAGGCTGGGATATTTTCCTTCTTGATTTCTTCTACCATTGCCTTGATTGGAATTGTAGCAAAATAGGCATTCTTACCGTCTTCTCTGATTGTAACATCGATTGGTTGGTTTTCTTCGTTATCAGGGATTCTCGCATCGTCTTGGTTGATGGCAACTCTTTCAACTGATAGACCGTATCTACCCCCAGCTTGTCCTACTGAAAGGATTACATTTGGTTTGATTTCCTTGATTTTTTCCTCGATTTTATCAGCTGCCTTGTGGAATACTGTTGGTATTTCTAGCTTGTAGATTTCAGCTCCTTCGATATTTTCATCGATTCTTTTAACTGATTCTATAGCTGGGTTAGTTTTCTCTCCTCCAAATGGATCAAATCCTGTGATTAAAATTTTCATATTTCCTCCTAAAACGCCCAAAATCTCATAAGTAGTATGTGAACTACAATTAATAATATAGATAGTAGGGCTTGTTCTTTTATTACTTTGTTCTTATCTTTCATCTCTAGTAGGGCCACTGGCAAAAGGTTGAAGTTACCTGCCATTGGTGTAAGAAGTGTTCCACAATATCCTGATGTCATTGCAAGGGCTGCCGCTATTGCTGGGTTTGCTCCTTGGGCTATTACGAAAGGCACTCCTATTCCTGCAGTAATTACTGTAAAGGCTGCAAAGGCATTTCCCATAATCATGGTAAATATTACCATACCCAAGACATAGGCAATAGCCCCGGTCCATGGATTAACTGTTGGGATAATTCCTCCGATAATCTTAGCAATTACATCACCTACCCCTGCTGCAGCAAAGATTGCTCCAAGCGCTGCCAAAAGCTGTGGTAGGATTGCTACTGCCCCCACTTGTTGAACCATCCTATCAGATGAGTCTAGCATGTCCTTAAAGCTTGATTTGGTAAGGACCATGGCAAATACTACCGCTATAATTGCAGTAAGACCCAAGACTGAAGATGATGATTCCGGAATAATTTTTGCTATTGCTATAGCAAGGACTGCCATGATTATTACTGGCAAGAAGACCTTAAGGCCAAGCCTTTTGCTAGATGCCATTTGAATCTTCTCACTTACTTCCTTACTTCCCTTAATCTTTATTCCATCGACAAGGGAAATTATAGCGATTAGGACAACGAGGATTCCGCTTATCTCTGAAGGAATGACCTTTCCAAGAGCAAAGAGAACTCCAAGAATTATCCAGAAAACTATTGTTGTAAGCTTCTTCTCTTTGGAAGGATCCTTAGCTACCCTATAGGCTGTGTAGAAGAATTGAAGGCCTATGATTACAAAGATAAACTCCAAAAACATTGGGAAAAATTCTGCTCTTGTCATCTACTTACCTCCCTTAATCTTCTTATCGTCTATGATATTTTTGATAATACCAAGGACTAGGGTAATAAGGGCTATAGGGATTGAATATTGGCTAAGCTCGATATTTGTAACATTATAGCCAAGCTCTGCCATAGTTCCCACCATCATGAGAACTCCTGCCGCTCCAACGAAAGTGTTTTGGGCAAAGAAGTTACCGAAGTTTTCCATGGCAGCTCCCCTAGCCTTTAGGCTTTCTACTTCTTTTTCGCTAAGCTTACCCTTTTTCTTCTCAGCTGATGCTTGAGTCATTGGGAAGATTATTGGTCTAACAAATTGGACCAAACCATATATTCTCATTGACAAGAAACCAGCAAGTTCCCTAAAGGCAAGGTATACTGAAAGAAGGGCACCTGATGAAAGGTTTTCTCTTTTCTTTACTATGTTTTCAGCCACTTGCTTAAGTCCGTGCTCTTCCGATAATCCTATTACTGGAAGAGTGATGATAAATATGGTTACTATTCTTTGGGAAACAAAACTATCGCCTAAGATCGACAAGAATTCGCTTACACTTAGTCCTGAGACCAAAGCTGTGATGAAACCTGATAGGACAACCGTAAAGATTATATTCAGTTTGAATATAAAACCTAATACGATAATCAGGATTCCTATTAATTTAATATATTCCATAAAACCTCCTGTGTTTATATATACTTTACCCGATATTTTATATAAAATTAAGAATCATAACTTTTTACAAATTAATTTTTTGGTATAATGTCTGTATAATAGGGATAAGGAGAATAAGATGTATAGTAAAATAATTTCTGGAAAAGACCTAGAAGAAAATTTAGATAATTTCGATATAATTGATGTAAGGACTGAAGAAGAATACGAAATGGGCCATGTGGAAGGCGCAATCAATATTCCCTACGACGAGATTTTGGAAAATCTTGAAAGAATCGATAAGGATAAGCCTACCATAGTCTACTGTAGGTCCAATGCCAGGGCCGAGATTGCAAGTCTTAGCCTAAAGTCCGCTGGATTTCCTTATATCTATATTGGAGATGGAGTCGACCTTTATGATTATAAGCTTGTAAAATAGCTTAGAATTCTAATAAACTCTATTAATTTAGTAAATAAAACTTAATAATAGACATATTAAAAGCTTTGGCATTTTTCTTTGCCAAAGCTTTCTTTTTAATCTATTACTCTCACCTTAACGGCTTGGGCTCCTCTTGGGGCGTCTATTTTTTCGAATTCTACGGCTTGGCCTGGGTAGAGTTTCTTAAAGCTAGTATCGCTTTCTATATCAGAATAGTGGACAAAGAGGTCCTCTCCTTCCCATTCTATGAAACCAAAACCTCTTTTATTGTCAAATATCTTAACTTTTCCTCTATTCATATTACTCCTTTGTCTGTGAGAAAAGTATCCTTAAACTTTCCTCCTTGACACTTCCCATATCATCTTCATCAAAGATTTCTATATTCTTAAAGCCAATATCTTCGATTAACTCTTTAACTTCCTCTACCTCGTAAAGTCTTTCCTGCTGAAATTCTGATATTCTCCTATAAGATCCATCTTCATTTTCTACGAAAAACTCCAAGTGCATATCACAAAGCTCATCTTCATAGAAGTTATCCCAAGTGTAGAAGATATCCTCATACTCATAGACATAGCACTCATTGCCAAAAATTTCCCTAATCTTGTAAGGCGAATTGATATCAAAGACTAAAAGACCGCCCTTTTTTAGACTAGTATAGCAATTTCTAAAAAGCTTGGCCAGTTCCTCTTTCTCTGTCACATAATTTACAGAATCTAGGAGGATTACTATGAGATCATAGCTATCTTCATTGACATATTCAACCATATCGTAATGGATGAGATTTACATTAGAAGGGTCGTACTTGTTTGCAAAAACTTCTAGCATCTTCCCCGATATATCTAGGGCGTCGATATTTTCGAATTCATCAAAGAAATATTTGGTCAACATACCAGAGCCTGCTGCAAGCTCTAGCATGTTTCCCTTATTTATCCCGTGTTTTTTAACAAGAGATTTTATATTTCCTGCATATTTTTCATAATCTAGGTCAAAGCTTAGTTTGTCATAGATATAAGAAAAGTCGTCGTACATTATTTATCCTTGATTTCTTCTAGAGAAGCCTTAGTTTTCTCTAGTAGGTCTTCGTAGCCCGCAAGCTTCTCACGTTCTTCATTTACTACCTTCTCTGGAGCTTTTTCGACAAAGCCCTTGTTAGAAAGCTTACCGCTAGCTCTCTTGATTTCAGCTTCTAGGCGTTTGATTTCATCTTTGAGTCTAGTTCTTTCTTTCTCATAATCTACCAATTCATCAAGGCTCATTAGGACAGAAAACTCATTGAATACTAGTCTTACTATGCCTTCTTCATCTACAATTTCGCTATCTTCCTTGTCCAAAACTTCAACTTCACTTGCCTTAGCAAGATTTACAAATTGGTCCTTGATTTCTTCGATTAGGGAGATATTTTCCTTATTTTCTACTAGGATTGTAAGTTTTTGACAAGTCTTCGCTGGTACATTTAAGGTAGCTCTTTGATTTCTTATGGAAGTTATTGCTTCGATTACAGAGTTGACATTGCTTTCTTCATTGACAAAGTCAAAATCTTTATTAAACTCAGGCCAGTCTTCTACTATCAAGAGGTCCTTCTTGTTTGGAAGAGATGAGTAGATTTCTTCTGTTATAAATGGCATAAATGGATGGAGAAGAACTAGCATGTTCTTTAGAACATAAAGAAGGACTTTCTTTACATTAGCCTTTGCCGCATCGTCATCTCCATAAAGTCTAATCTTAGCAAATTCTATATACCAATCGCAATACTCATTCCAGATGAAATCCTCAATCCTATCTGCTGCAAGACCGATTTCGTATTTGTCGAGGTTTTTGCTGACATCTACTATTACATCGTTAAGTCTCTTAAGGATCCACTTATCTTCAAGCTCGAGATTTTCTCCCTTAAACTCTAGGTCATCTCCCTCTTCGATGTTCATTAGGACAAATCTTGAAGCATTCCACAACTTGTTGGCGAAGTTTCTGCTTGCAAGGATTCTCTTTTCATCATAACGCATATCATTTCCAGGAGAGTTACCTGTAATTAGGGTAAATCTTAGAGCATCTGCTCCATATTCATTTACAACATCGATTGGATCTACACCATTTCCTAAGGACTTACTCATCTTTCTACCTTGTGGGTCTCTGATTAGTCCTGTAAATAGAACGTGGTGGAAAGGAACCTTGCCTGTGTTATAAATTGAAGAGAAGATCATTCTAATTACCCAGAAGAAGATTATATCGTAACCTGTAACTAGGATATCTGTTGGAAAGAAATAATCTAATTCTTCGTTTTCATCTGGCCAACCAAGAGTTGCAAAAGGCCAGAGTGCTGATGAGAACCATGTATCTAGGGTATCTTCATCTTGAGTCACATGGACTCCGTTAAGCTCGCCATTTTCATCTGGCTCATCCTCAGATACAATAATTTCTCCATCATCTGTATAGAAAACTGGAAGTCTATGTCCCCACCATAGTTGACGGGAGATGGTCCAGTCCCTGATATTATTTAGCCAGTTCATATATGTCTTAGATAGGGAATCTGGTATAAGTTTTACCTCACCCTTATCGTAAGCATCTATACACATCTTGGCAAATTCGTCCATCTTAACAAACCATTGCTTGGATATTAATGGCTCAATTACAACCTTGGTCCTTTCAGAATAACCTACAGCATGCTCGATTTCTTCGATTTTTTCAAGCTGACCGGCTTCTTCTAAGTCTTTAATTATCTCCTTACGAGCTTCATACCTATCCATACCTGAGTATTTGCCGTAACCATCCACAATATGGGCCTTGGTATCTATAACTACACATTGGCCAAGGTCGTGACGGGCTCCTACTTCGAAGTCGTTAGGGTCGTGAGATGGGGTAATCTTAACTAGACCTGTACCATATTCCATATCAACATAGGAATCTTCTATGAGAGGAATTTTCCTACCAACTAGAGGAAGGATTAAATTCTTGCCTATTTTATCCTTAAAGCGAGGATCTTCTGGGTTAACTGCAACTGCCAAGTCTCCTAGCATGGTCTCTGGTCTTGTTGTGGCAATTGTTACATATTCATCGCTATCTTCAAAGAAATACTTGATATACCATAAGTGTCCTATTTGATCTTCGTGATATACTTCTGCATCTGATATTGCAGTTTCTGCCTTAGGATCCCAGTTTACTATCCTATTTCCCCTATAGATTAGTCCATCGTCATACATCTTCTTGAAGACTCTCTTGACAGCCTTAGTTAAATTTTCATCCATAGTGAAGGAATCATGGTCCCAATCACAAGATACACCTATTGTACGAAGTTGTTCCTTAATTCTTCCGCCGTACTTATCTGTCCAATCCCAGGCTTCTTTAAGAAAGCCTTCACGACCTAAGTCATCCTTAGTCTTTCCTTCGCTAGATATCTTATCTACAACCTTGCTTTCGGTAGATATAGAAGCGTGGTCCGTTCCAGGAATCCATAGGGCTTCAAAGCCTGCCATTCTCTTATAACGAATGATGATATCTTGAATAGTGTTATTTAGGGCGTGGCCTAGGTGGAGGTAGCCTGTAACATTTGGAGGTGGCATAACTATAGTGTAAGGCTTCTTATCTGGATTTACCTTGGCCTTAAAGTAGCCACCCTTCTCCCATTTTTCATAGATTTCTTTTTCAAACTGATTTGGATTATATTTTGTATCCATAATAACTCCTTTAAAAATAAAAAAGGTGATAACAACATAGGACGAATGACCGTGTTACCACCTAATTTTCTTAATTAAGACTCTCTTTGCACCAATGCGTGCGACATGAAACATTTACAAAAGCAACCTTCAAAAGTTCATACTAGAAACTTCCAGCTCCCGTTTCCTCTCTAGAAATAATCCCTTCCTACTCCTCTTTTATTGTTTCGATATTGTATATACTATATTTTCTTTATCTATTTTGTCAATCTATTCATTGTTGGATAATTGTTTCTATTTTTTAATCCCTAATTTGTCATATTTTTTCATTATTTTACATATCTGAAAGTATTTTCATAGGTCAAATACTGTATTTTACGTAATATATAAAATTTTAATGGAAAAGTTTTCATATCGTGAAAAATTTGATATAATATATCTAGGATCGCACAAAGGAGTGAAGTTAATTTGGATATTTATATTATTTCAGATACAGCTGGCCTTGCTATATCAGAGATAGTCCACTTCTCCTTGAGCAAGTTTGATATTAAGTCTAATCTTTTCATCAAATCTCAAGTCAAAGAAATAGACGAGCTTTCTGATTTATTAGCGAGTATTAAGACCGACAATATAATAATTTATCACTCTTTCCAAGATTCTAAGATGAGTGCCTATATTGAAACTTACGCCCAGACTAAAGAGATTGAGACAATTGACCTTATGGCCTATTCTATCAACATCCTCTCAAAGATTCTTAATCAAAAGCCTAGTGATAAGAAAAATTTTATCAATGCCTATGATTCAAATCATATGAGAAGGCTAGATGCCCTAGATTTCGCCATCAAATATGACGACGGAGCAGACTTTAGAGGCATAAAGTTTTGTGATATAGCTATTATAGGAGTTTCTAGATCTTCTAAGACTCCCCTATCCATGTATTTGGCTAGTAAGGGCCTTAAGGTATCGAATATACCCTTGATTGTGGACTCGAAGGCTCCAAGAGAGCTTTTTGAAATCGATCCCAGACGCATCATAGGCCTTACAATCGATAAGGATAGACTTAAAAGTGTAAGGGATGAAAGACTTAAGTCGCTCAAGTTATCTAGCGATTCAATCTATTCTAGCAAGGAAAGGATTGAGGCTGAGCTAAAATATGCAGACGATTTGATGAAGGATTTGGACTGTTTTGTAATCGACGTGACTTATAGGTCTATAGAGGAAACTTCAGATATCATTATTAATTATTTAAACAAAAATAAGTTATTGGAAAGGAAAGAAAAATGACAAACAAATACGTTTATAACTTTAACGAAGGAAACATGTCAATGAGAGCCCTCTTGGGTGGTAAAGGTGCAAACCTTGCAGAGATGACCAACCTTGGTATCAGAGTACCATATGGTTTTACAATCACTACAGAGGCTTGTACCAGATTTTACAAAGAAGATAAGAAGCTCTGGGATGATCTAAACAAAGAAGTTAGTGAACATATCAAAGACTTGGAAAAAGCAAACGAAAAAACTTTCGGCTCTACAGAAGATCCTCTTCTAGTTTCAGTTAGATCTGGAGCACCTATTTCCATGCCAGGTATGATGGATACTATCCTTAACTTAGGTCTTAATGACGATGCTGTAATAGGTCTTGCTAAGAAAACTGACAACGAAAGATTCGCTTACGATTCTTACAGACGTTTTATCCAAATGTTTGCTGACGTAGCAATGGAAGTTGACAAAAATAACTTCGAAAAACTTCTTACAGCCAAAAAAGAAGCCAAGGGTGTTAAGCTTGATACAGAACTTGATGCAAATGACCTTAAAGAATTAGTAGAAGAATATAAGGCAAAATATAAAGAGCTAATGGGAGAAGACTTCCCACAAGAGCCAAGAGAACAACTTGACCTTGCAATCTCCGCTGTATTTAGATCTTGGGGTAACGAAAGAGCTATCCTCTATAGAAAACTAAACGATATCGACGATGCTATGGGAACAGCCGTTAACGTTCAATCTATGGTATTTGGTAATATGGGAGATACATCAGGAACAGGTGTAGCTTTCTCAAGAAACCCAGCTACTGGAGAAAACGTCCTATTCGGTGAATACCTAATAAATGCCCAAGGTGAAGACGTAGTAGCAGGTGTAAGAACTCCTCAAGAGATAGCTACTCTAGAAAAAGCCATGCCAGAAGTATACAAGGAATTCTTTGAAACATCTGAAAAGCTAGAAGCTCACTACAAAGACATGCAAGATATGGAATTTACTATTCAAGATGGTAAACTCTTCCTCCTTCAAACAAGAAACGGTAAAAGAACTGCCCAAGCAGCAGTTAAAGTTGCAGTTGATCTTGTAGAAGAAGGCCTAATAGATGAAAAAGAAGCAGTCCTAAGAGTTAATCCAAAAGACCTCGACGGTCTCCTCCACCCTACATTTACAGAAGAAGCTGAAGAAGAAAATGAACCAATAGCAAAAGGACTTGCCGCATCTCCTGGAGCTGCAGTAGGTAAAATTGCCTTTTCTGCCAAAGAAGCAGCCAAAAGAGCAGCTGATGGTGAAGCAGTAATCCTCGTGCGTGAAGAAACATCCCCAGAAGACCTTGAAGGAATGGTTACTGCTAAGGGAATACTTACAGCTCGTGGAGGAATGACAAGCCACGCTGCAGTAGTTGCTAGAGGTATGGGAAAATGTTGTGTTGCAGGCGCTGGAGAACTTCACGTTGACGAATTCGAACATACAGTTAGAATCGGCGATTTAGTCCTAACAGGAGAAGATACAATCTCAATCGATGGATCAACAGGTGCCATCTATAAGGGCAGTCTAGAAACTCAACCACCACAACTACATGGTGCCTTCGCTACATTTATGGATTGGGTTGACAAATTTAGAGATATGAAAGTAAGAACAAACGCCGATACACCAAGAGACGTATCCCACGCCCTAGACTTCGGAGCTGAAGGAATCGGTCTATGTAGAACAGAACACATGTTCTTTAAAGAAGACAGAATCTTCCAAGTAAGAAAGATGATCCTAGCAAGTGATCTTGAAACAAGAGAAGCTGCCCTAGAAAAAATCCTTCCAATGCAAGAAGACGACTTCTACCAAATCTACTCACTCATGAAAGAAAGGCCAGTAACAGTTAGACTTCTTGACCCACCTCTTCACGAATTCCTACCAAAGGGAGAAAATGAAATTAAAGACCTTGCCCTTGAACTAAACATCCAACCAGCAAGAGTTAAGGAAAGAATAGCAGAGCTTCAAGAAGTAAACCCAATGCTCGGATTTAGAGGACTAAGACTTGCTATTATCTATCCAGAAATCGCAAAAATGCAAGCTCGTGCCATCATCCAAGCAGCTATCCAATGCCATGAAGATGGAGTAAATGTAGTTCCAGAAATCATGATCCCACTATCAAGTGACGTAGTAGAATTATCTAGAGTAAAAGAAACTGTTAAAGAAGAAATAGAAAAAGTATTTGAAGAAAAAGGAAAGAAAATCGACTACCTACTAGGTACAATGATTGAAATCCCAAGAGCTGCAATCACTGCAGATGAGATTGCAGAAGTAACTGACTTCTTCAGTTTCGGTACAAACGACCTTACACAAATGACCTTCGGTCTATCAAGAGATGACGCAGGTAAATTCCTACCAGCCTATATCGAAAAAGATATCTTTGAAAAAGATCCTTTCCAAGTATTAGACCAAAAGGGTGTAGGATTCTTAGTTGAAACTGCAGTAGAAAAGGGAAGAAAAACAAACAACAAGCTTCACATCGGTATCTGCGGTGAGCACGGTGGTGAACCAAGCACTGTTAAATATCTATACGGTGTAGGACTAGACTATGTATCATGCTCTCCATATAGAGTACCAATAGCAAAACTTGCCGCTGCCCAAGCTGCAATAGAAAACCCAAGAAACAAATAATAAAAGGGTCTATAATAAATCGTGTTGGTAGAAGTAAATGATACTTCTTTCAACACG
>NZ_JAPJPG010000068.1 GCF_030825785.1 Anaerococcus sp. | reverse complement strand
TTTTGGCATCTTCACTTCCTTTTTTATTTTTAATCTTGCTCCATTTATTATGTCCTGACATATTTCCTCCTATTTTTCTTCAAATAACATCAAAGTATCTTTGACATCTATTTTGATATTGGCACTTGTTAAATTGATAAGGTCTTTTTCTATCTTTGGGTAATCTTCGCTTCTAATATGAAGCTTAATCTTAACCAAATCAGTAAAATCCTTATATATGACCTTAAGCTTATTTTCTGCTAGGTAGTTTTCAATTATACCAAGCACCGTATACGAATGAATTAATTCTACTTCAAAATACTCTCTCTTACAAACTATATTGGGCGATACAGTATCAGTAACTCCCCTGGTGTAGGCCCTTATAAGTCCCCCTTTTCCTAAGAGCTTGCCACCGAAATATCTGGTAACGACAACACAAATATTTCTGACCTCTTCTTTTTCAAGAACAGATAGCATAGGAAGGCCCGCAGAACCTTGGGGTTCGCCATCGTCTGAGTATCTTTTAATCTCAGGGATTTCATTTATGATATAGGCCGAGCAGTTGTGAGTTGCTTGCTTGTTTTTATCCTTTATCTCTTCGATAAAACTAATGGCCTCTTCTTCACTTTCTACATATTTAGCACTTGTTATAAATCTTGACTTTTCCTCTTCAAACTCGCTAGTCTTAAATCCCTTTATGGTCCTATACTTTTTTAATATATCTGTCATATTTCGAATAGTCCTCTTTGCTTATTTCTAATTTCAATATGCTAGAAGTTGGATTATAGTCTCTTTCTATAATATCGTAATTACTCATGATATAGTCTAGGACCCTTCCATCTTCAAATGGAATTGCCATTTCTACAAGCTCATAATCTTCCTTTATGATTTTTACGATTTTCTCCTTAAGTCTTATGAGGTCTTCTTCCTTGTGGGCTGACATGTAGATTTTTTCGCTATCTCTTTTGTATAGGCTTACACCTAGCTTATCGCAGACCTTATCCATCTTGTTAAAGACATAAAGAATTTCCTTATTTCCTATATCAATTCCTTCAAGAGACTTTTCGATGGTCTCTATCTGGTGGTCAATATTGTGACTTGAATCGATAACTATAAGGAGCATGTCGGCAAATCTAACCTCGTCTAGGGTTGTTAGGAAAGAGTCATTAAGCTCCTTGGAGAGGTTATCAATAAAACCTACAGTATCTGTCAAGGTGACCTTAGTATTAGAAAAATCTAATCTCCTAGTCGATGTATCTAGGGTTGCAAAAAGCAAATCGTCCGAATATACATACTTTTCTTCACCAAAAAGCTTCAGCATTCCATTTAGGATAGTAGACTTTCCTGCGTTGGTATAGCCCACTAAAGATATGTTGTGGATATCCTTTCTCGATTTTCTATTTATCATTTTAGTCTTATCCAGATCCTTAAGGGCCTTTTCCAAAGACTTGATATCTCTTACAATAGCACGCCTATCTGTCTCAAGCATGGTCTCTCCAGGTCCCCTCGTGCCGATTCCTCCGGCCTGTCTTGATAGGTAGGAAAACCACTTGTTAATCCTTGGCAATTGATATTTTAATTGGGCAAGCTTTATCTTAAGTCTTGCTTCCTTGGTATTTGCACGCATAGCAAAAATATCTAGGATAAGAGTTGTCCAGTCCACTACGTGAAGTTTCATCTCTTCTTCTAGATTATAAAGCTGACTTGCTGATAATTCTACGTCAAATATTACCGTATCTATGTCGTTTTTTTGGGCAAGGTCCATAATCTCTTCGACTTTTCCCTTACCTATATAATATCTAGGATTGACCTTGCTTACCTTTTGGGATACGTAAGCCTCAGTCTTTCCTCCTGCAGTATTAATCAAAGACTCTAATTCATAGATCTTATTGTCGAGATCGTCGTCCTTGTCTACTGCATTAACTTGTATAACTCTTTGCATAAACTTCCTTTCTAAAATGATTATACGACTAATCCCTTGATTATAAAAGTTAATAAGTCTGGAAGTATTTACTTAAAAATGATAAAATGATAGTATCTAGAATATTAAAAATAAATCATGGAGGCATTATGCATAATAAACTTGCCGCTCTTGTTGGAAAAATAATACTAGTTGTAATATTATTTGTAGCTGGCCTTGGAGTTATTTTTGCTGGCATGACTGGTGGAGCAATACTAGAAGTAATGAAGACTGCTCCCAAGATTGATGCTAACAGCATAAAATACGAAATGAGCCAAAACTCAACAATAGTGGATGAAAACGGAAACGAAGTCGATTCGATTGCTACAAGCGAATACAGACAGATAGTAGATTATAAAGACATACCAGAGAATTTAAAAAATGCATTTGTCGCAGTTGAAGATGAAAGATTTTATAAACACAATGGTATAGATCCCCTATCAATCCTAGGTTCTACTATTGAAAATATGAAAGCAGGATCAATCGTAAGGGGTGGATCTACTATAACCCAACAGCTTGCAAGAAACACCTACCTATCTAACGATCAAACCTACGAAAGAAAGATAAGGGAGATTTATCTTGCCCTAGAGATTGAGAAATATCTCGAAAAAGACGAAATCCTAGGAGCTTATCTAAACAGGGTCTTCATGGGACAAAACTCTTACGGAGTCCAAGCTGCAGCTAAAACTTACTTCAATAAGGACGTATCCGAGCTGAATCTTGCCCAATGTGCATCCCTAGCAGGAATCGTCCAATCACCTTCAGAAAACTCTCTTTATAAGTCAATTAAGACAAGTGAGGTTACAGACCAAAGAGTTCTAGGTGAATTTAGTATAGACGGAAATAAATACTCAGCAGTATATAACGAAGCTCCTTACAAAAGGGAAGAATACGTCCTAGATAAGATGCTAGAAAATGGCTATATCAACGAGACTCAATACAAAGAAGCCAAAGACTTTGATGTGGCAAGCACAGTAGAACCATCGGAAAGATCTAATACAGAAATCGCTAGCTACTTTAACTCTCTTCTAGAGCGTCAAGTAGTGAATAAGCTCATGGATGTATTAAATATTTCAGAAAACCAAGCCTGGGATAAGCTTTACTACGGAGGGCTTAAGATTACGACGACCCTAGATAAGGGCCTTCAAGAAAAGCTTGAAGATATCTATGCCAATTTTTCAGAACATTTGATAGGAAATAGCGAAGGCTTGGGCTATGCTCCCCTACTTGATTTATCTTATGATAATTGGGGAAATATAGTAAATTCTAGTGGGGTCTTACTCTATTATAAGAGAGCAAATCTCCTAGATGAAAATAACGACCTTTACTTAAGTTCTGATGAGGCTTGGCATGATGAGACAGGAGACCTAATACTTGCGACAAATAAGGCCTACCTTGACCAAACCAAGCTTATCTTTAAAGATTTCTATTCCTTGGATGAAACAAACTCCAACCTTAGAACTCATAGGACTGGACGAATAGAGTTCGAGTCCAACGAAGATATCTATCAGGATGAGGATAACAATATAGTAATTAGCAAGAAATATCTAGATAATAACCCAAATCTTTTTACAGCCTATGACGACGGATCTATTAGCCTTAACAAGGACTATTACGATATAGACCTAAACGGGGTAATCCAACCTCAATCATCATCTGTAATAATAGATCAGAAGACTGGCCATATCAAGGCCTTGATGGGAGGACGTGACCAAGAAGGAATCAATATCTTAGACAGGGCATCAAGCGTTCCAAGACAACCTGGTTCATCAATCAAGCCTATAGCAACTTATACAGCTGCCCTAGATCATGGCTTTAACCTCGCAACTGGTGTAGACGATGTTCCTTTTGAACTAACCGAAGATGGCGAAGCTTGGCCTGTCAATGTATATGGCTACTACATGGGCTACACCCCTATAAGAGAAGCCATCAAGATGAGTATAAATACAATAGCAGTGTCTACCCTCAATAAGGTAGGAATCGATACAAGTCTTGAATATCTTAGAAACTTTGGCCTAATCAAAGACAATGGCAGAGATTATTTCGTGACCAAAGATGAAAATCCTGACTTAAATGACGAAAACCTCGCAGCCCTAGGAGTTGGTGCTATGAGTCACGGACTAACCACACTCGATATGACAGCAGCCTACGCAGCCCTTGCCAATAAGGGTGAGTACAAGGAACCTCTTACCTTCTCAAAGATAACCGACTCCCAAGGAGAAGTAATCTTCGATGAAGAAAACCTAGTTAAACACACAGTAACAAGTCCAGAAACAGCCTATCAAGTAACTTCAGCCCTAGAAAGTGCAGGCGAATACTATGGAAATATCCACCTAAACGGAACAGATTACGCAACCAAGACCGGAACAACTGATGATAAGACTGACTTCTGGTGCGTAGGATATACTCCTTACTACACAGTTGGAGTTTGGATGGGAGCTGATAATCAAAATATCCACCTAAACAGCAACAGTGTAGATAGGGCAGCTCTTATGTGGAATGTTATAAATACAGAAATACTCGCTGACAGTGAACCGGTAAGTTTTGAAGAACCAGATGGTATAAGACACATGGAAGTAGACACCATAAGTGGTAAGCTTCCTACAGATGCTTCAAGGGCAGACCCACGTGGTACTGTCAAGGAAGAAATCTTCGGTCCAGAAAACTATCCAAAAGAAGAAGATGACATGCACAAATGGGCTTATATAGATTCAAGAAACAATCTATTGGCAAGTGATGTCACACCAAAGTTCTTTATTCAAACTAGATCATTAATAGCTGAAAAAAACGAATATGATCCTAACAAGTTCAATGGCATTATTCCAAGAGACTGGGATTACAGGATGCCAACAGTCTACTCAACCTTAGTCTATACACCACCAAAAGTGGAATACAATAAAGATAAGGATAAGGACAAGGACAAAGACAAGGATTAAAACGAAGATTAAGATAAATAT
>NZ_JAPJPG010000024.1 GCF_030825785.1 Anaerococcus sp. | reverse complement strand
TTAAAATAAATTCACTATTGTAATAATTAATCGAATTATCAGTTAAAATAATTAACTGCTATTAAATCTATTTGTCGCTAGTAATAATATTTTGTATTAGACAATTGAAATTAACAAGGAGGAAGGAAAATAAACTTACCAATAATTTCAAGTACTTACTTCGAGAAAATTAATGCTGAAATTAATGTATGCTGAGAAAATAATAAATCTATGATTACTTTGAAGCAACAAATGAAAAATATCGCTACGAATATCCCATATCATGGATTTTCTGTTTTTGAAAAGCTAATATATTAAATTCAGCATAGATTTTAACTGAGATAAATGACTCTTATATCGTTACAATGTTATTTTTAAAGAAGTGTCTATCCTGTCCACTCTCCCTATAAATATCCATCTTGTCTACACACCCCTACGATTTTTACTGTTGATATGTTCTCACAGAGTGTTTTCCAAAAAGAAAAATGGCTTTTAGGATTTCTTCTAAAACCCCAAAAGCCATTGATTTCAACACTTTTATAGCCTATTATTTTAATTCCTTGACATCAATACTATAGTCTCGACGTGCATAGTCTGCGGAAACATATCCACAGCCTTTATTTCTTTAAGTTCATAGCCCCTATCCATAAATCTTTTGATATCTCTTGCGAGGGTTTGGGGGTTGCAGGAGATGTAGATTATGTTTTTTATTTTTGTATTTGCTAGTGTTTTGATTATTTCTTTGTCTAGGCCTGCCCTTGGTGGGTCTACCGTTACTGTTTGTATTTTTTCTTTTTCTATAAATTTCTGGTCAATGTAATTGGCATTTTTGTCTATAAATTTGTAGTTTTCTAAATTATTTCTTCGAGCGTTTTCTTTAGCGTCTTTGATGGCGCTTTTGTTGATTTCTATTCCAACTATATTATCATCATTTAGGGCTATAGATGATATTCCTGATCC
The DNA here is from genome assembly GCF_030825785.1 of Anaerococcus sp. Lineage (GTDB taxonomy): Bacteria > Bacillota > Clostridia > Tissierellales > Peptoniphilaceae > Anaerococcus. The sequence continues at coordinate 23,624 of NZ_JAPJPG010000024.1, read as the reverse complement.
GCAGAAGAGGTCTAGGAGCTTTTTGTCCTTTTCTAGGAAGTTTCTTGCATTTTCATATAGATTTTCTATTTGGTAGTCGTTTACTTGGTAGAAGTCATCTCTTGATACTTTAAAAGACTTATCTTTTAATTTAAAAATAAGATGGTCTTTGCCTATGGTTTTTATTTTCTTCTTGTTTATTATATTAATATTATATGTAAAGTCCTTATAATTTTCTTTTAAGTATTTGTATAGTTTCTCTTCTTCTTGGCTATAAATGTTTATAAGGATTTCAGATCTATTACTTCTTATGCTTATTTCTCTAATTATATTGCCAAGGTCTTTAACTATAGTAGTGACTAGATTTTGAATTTTTCCTAAATTTTCTCTTATGTGCTTATTGGCAAGTAAGCAATCTTTGATGGCTACTAGGTCATTTGAAGACTTCTTATTGTAGGAAAGATTTCCCTTCTTGTCTACTTGTAGTCTAATTTTGTTCCTATATGAGAGGTTTTCGCTTATAATTATTTCTAGATTGTCTATTTCTATGGCACAAGTTTTCTTGACTGCCTTTGAGATTAGGTTTTTCTTTAATTTAATTTGACTGTCATAATCTATATCCATAATAGTACAACCCCCACATTCATAATAATATGGACATGGAGGTTGTGTATAATACGGACTTTGAGAAGTTGTTTTGACTTTTCTTGCTTCTATGAAATTTTTCTTTTCTTTTATTATTTCAATTTCGCAAGTTTCTCCAAAAGTTGCTCCATCTATAAAGTATACTTTTGAATCTTTCTTGCCAACTCCTCTGCCGTCTTGTAGGATATCAATTATCTTAATATCTTTGATGATCATTAGATAACTTTTGTTTCTCCTTTGTATATTACTCCGCCTATTGGGTCTACTGTAATTGTTTCGCCTTCTTCTACTAGGTTTATAACATTTACAGCTCCTACTACTGCAGGGATTCCAAAGTGAACTGCAGCTACTGCTGTATGGCTTGTTAGTCCACCAGTTTCTGTTACTACGGCTGAAGCTTTTTCTATATATTCTGTGATATCGGAATCTGTGAATTTCGCAACAATGATATCACCTTCTTCGAATTTTCCTTCGAGTTCTTTTTTAGTTGATCCTATTACAACTTTTCCTGATACTGATTTGCTTCCGATTCCTGTTCCGCTTGTTAGTATATCGCCAATAACGTGAACTTTGATTAGGTTACTTGTTCCAGATACACCTAGTGGAATTCCTGCTGTTACGACTGTTAGGTCTCCTTCTTCTACGTAATCTTCAGCGAGTGCCCCAACAATTGCTCTTTCTATTAACTCATCTGTTTCTGTTGCTTCTTGGATAACTATAGGATATACTCCCCAAACTATAGATAGTTGTCTAGCAACTCTATCAGATATTGTAGCAGCAACTATATTTGTCTTAGGTTTGAACTTAGAGATTACTCTAGAGGTGTTACCACTTGCTGTACAAGAGATGATTGCCTTAGCGTTTAATTCTTCTGCAATGTTTTTGGTTGATCTTGCTATTGAGTTGGTTGTTGTGTTTGCTGAATGGATTTTAACATCGTAGATACTTTGATAGAAGTCATCTGATAGCTCTGTAGTGATACAGATGTTTCTCATTGTTTTAACAGCTTCTATTGGGTATTTTCCACCAGCTGTTTCTCCTGAAAGCATTACACAGTCAGTTCCATCGATAATAGCATTTGCAACGTCAGTTGTCTCAGCTCTGGTTGGTCTTGGGTTTCTAATCATTGAGTCGAGCATTTGTGTAGCTGTGATAACTGGTTTCGCAGCGTCATTACACTTTCTGATTACTTCTTTTTGTACTAGTGGAATAAGCTCTGTTCTAATTTCTACACCGAGGTCTCCTCTAGCTACCATGATTCCATCACTTGCTTCTATGATTTCGTCTACGTTATCTACACCTTCCTGGCTTTCGATTTTAGAAATAATCTTGATGTGTTCTCCACCGTGATCTTCTAGGACTTTTCTGATATCATATACGTCTTCTTTTTTACGAACGAAAGATGCTGCAATGATGTCAATGTCATTTTCTATACCAAATTTGATATCATCAACGTCTTTTGGTGTAATAGCAGGAAGGTTTGTCTTTGAGCCTGGTAGGTTAACTCCCTTGTGGTCTGAAAGGATTCCGTTGTTTAGTGCCTTACAAACTACATCCGTGCCATCTTTAATTTCAATTACTTCTAGTTGAACAAGTCCGTCATCTATATAGATTTCGCTTCCTACTGATACATCTTCTGGTAGTCCTTCGTAAGAAACTGATACGATTGATTGATCCCCTTCTACGTCTCTTGTTGTTAGGGTGAAGATATCTCCAGGTTTAAGGTAGATTTCATCTACATTAAAGTTACCAGTTCTGATTTCTGGTCCTTTTGTATCTAGCATGATAGCTACAGGTACGTTTAGTTTTCTTCTGATTCTTCTGATTGTTTTAATCTTTGCTAAGTGCTCTTCGTGAGTTCCGTGAGAGAAGTTAAGTCTTGCGACGTTCATCCCATTGTTGATTAGTTCTTCAAGGATTGCTGGATCTTCACTAGCTGGTCCAATTGTACATACTATCTTAGTCTTTTTTAAAATTTCAGGTTTCATTATTACTCCTATCTTGATAAAGAATTTGCAAGTTCGTATAATCTTTCGTCGAATTCGCTCTTTTTGCTCACTGCTTCATCTATGCTAACTTCTATAATATTTCCGTCCACATAGCCAATTGCAAGATTTGTCTTTCCATCTTCAAGCAGTCTAACAGCACGAGATCCCATTGATGAGCCTAAGAGTCTGTCTACTGCAGATGGAGAGCCTCCTCTTTGAACGTGGCCTAAGATTGTAACCTTAGTTTCGATTCCAGTTTTTTCTTCTAGCTCTTTGGCCAAAGAATAAGGATCACCAACACCTTCAGCCAGTGTGATTAGGTGGTGGAGTTTACCTCTTTTTCTACCATGTTCCATCTTATCAATTATCTCATTAATAGAGAAATTATGCTCTGGTACTATTATAGACTCAGCTCCTCCAGCAAGTCCTGAATAAAGAGCGAGGTCTCCACAGTGACGGCCCATAACTTCTATAACTACAGCCCTACCGTGAGAACTTGATGTATCTCTTAGCTTGCCTATAGCATCTGTTACAGTTTCAATCGCTGTGAAAAATCCGATTGTAAAGTCGGTATAGCCCATATCGTTATCAATTGTTCCTGGAATTCCTATTGTATTGATTCCTAGATCAGAAAGGGCCTTTGCTCCCTTGAAAGATCCGTCTCCTCCAATTACGATTAGACCTTCAATACCATAATCGTTTAGGATTTGAGCTCCTCTTTTTTGTCCTTCTGGTGCTTCGAACTCTAAGCTTCTTGCAGTACCAAGTATGGTACCACCCTTATGGATTATATCTGCAACTGAAGATACATTCATCTCATAGATATCTCCTTGCATCAGTCCGTCATAACCGTTTCTTATACCTTTGATACGTAAACCGCTGTTAAGTGCTGTTCTTACCGCAGCTCTTATAGCAGAATTCATGCCTGGAGCATCTCCTCCACTTGTAAGTATTCCTATAGTTTTCATAACAACTCCTTAAGTGATCTTAACATTTTCTTTTCCTAAAAACTCTTCTAATACTTTAATGCTTTTTTCGTTAATATCAAACCATAATTTCTTATCTAATTTGACACTTTTATTTTTGTCAGCAAAATATATAACAACGGGTGTATTTCCCTTATTTTGCACTAGAATGTCTCTAACTTTATTATACTCTAAGTATTCAGATTTTAAGTATAAAGTTTTTAAATTTAATTTCTCTATGTCGACAAACTCGTTCGTTAATAATTTTATATCTCTTTCATCTACTTGAAGATTTCCCTTAACTATTACGGCACTATCTTCATCTATTACATTCCTATATTTCCTATAAGTTTCTGGAAATATCACAATCTCCATTGCCCCTTGCATATCTTCAAGTGTAGCAAAGCACATCAATTGTCTTTTCTTTGTCATTATTTCTGATTTATTTGTAATAACTCCAGCCATCGATACGAATTTATTATCGAGTAAATGAATCCTGGTATCATCTAGATGGTCTTTATAACCTGTTGTGAAGTTAACGAAGTCATGAAGCCTTTCCCCCAAGTCTGATAAGGGGTGATCAGAAATGTAAAAGCCTAAGACTTCTTTTTCTAGCTTTAGCTTAGTCTTTTTAGGAAATTCATTTATCTCTTGAATTCTAACATCCTCTTTAGGTTTATCAGCTAGGCCATCTAGTAAATTAAGTTGGCCTTTGACATTGATTTTCCTATTATCAGATACTGCAGATATAGCCTTTTCATAAATCGCCATAAGAGAAGACCTGGTGTATTTTAAGCTATCGAAGGCTCCTGCCTTGATAAGTGATTCAACCCCCTTCTTATTAAGAGATCTTGAGTCTATCTCGTCAACTCTTTGGAGGAAATCCTTGAAGTTTGAGAACTTCCCATCCTTTTTCCTAGCCTTTACAATAGAATCAATTAGATTACTTCCTACATTTTTGATTCCTGATAAACCAAAGATAATCTTTCCTTCTTCTACACTAAACTCAGCAAAGCTCTTATTCACATCTGGTGGAAGGACTTCTATACCGAGGGCCTTCGTTTCATTTACATAAAGATATAGCTTTGACGATTGGTCCATCACAGAAGAGATAAGATTTGCCATGTACTCTTCTGGATAATAGTATTTTAGATAAGCAGTCTGTACAGCTACTAGAGAATAAGCAGCCGAGTGTGACTTGTTAAAGGCATATTTGGCAAAGGAAATCATTTCATCATATATTTGATTTGCTGATAGTTCATCAACTCCATTTCTGACACAGCCTGGAATTATTATATTACCATCAGAATCGGTTTTTCCATTGATGAATATTTCCCTATTTTCTTCCATAACTGCCATCTTCTTCTTGGACATGGCTCGTCTTAGATTATCCGCTTCTCCCAAGGAGTAACCTGCAAGTTTCTGAACAATCTGCATTACTTGCTCCTGATAGACTATAATGCCGTATGTTACATCTAAAATTGGCTTGAGGGCCGGATCTATAAAAGACACATCCGCCGGGTTATTCTTGTTATGGATGTATTTGGGAATCTCATCCATTGGCCCTGGTCTAAATAGGGAGTTTGCTGCTATCAAATCATCGAAGACTGTTGGTTTTAGATTCTTCAGAAAGTTTCTCATACCTGCCGACTCAAACTGAAAAATACCTATTGTCTTGGCCTTATTGAATTGATCTATAACATTTTTATCATTTACGTTAATTTTAGCTAGGTCTACATCGACTCCCCTATTCTTCTTGACGTCCTTGATAGTGTTTTTGATAACCGTTAAATTTCTGAGTCCCAAAAAGTCCATCTTAAGTAGGCCTAGTTCCTCAATTTCAGTCATGTCGTATTGGGTAACGACCAAGTCGTTGGATAGGGCTAGTGGAATTATATCAGTAAGGACTTCCTTGGAAATCACTACTCCTGCAGCGTGAATTGAGGTATGTCTTGGTAGACCTTCGACCTTCCTTGCAGTGTCAATTAGTCTTTTCGCTTCGACATCACTTTCATATATTTCCTTAAACTTAGCCGAAGAGTCAAAGGCCTTATCAATCGTCATGCCTATGGCTTGCGGGATTAGCTTGGCAATCTTATCTACTTTTGCATAAGAAATGTCTAGGACCCTTCCCACATCTCTTACAGCATTTCTTGCCTGCATCCTACCAAAGGTAACGATTTGGGATACGTGATCTCTCCCGTATAACTCATTTACATATTCTACTACCTTATCACGGAGGACATAGTCAAAGTCTATATCTATATCAGGCATGGATACTCTTTCGGGATTTAGGAATCTTTCAAAAATTAGCTTGTATTTTATGGGGTCAATCTGGGTAATATCTAGAGCATAAGATACAATAGAGCCGGCTGCAGACCCTCTCCCTGGACCTACAGCTATGTCATTTTCCCTAGCATATCTTACAAAATCCCATACTATAAGGAAATAGTCCACATAGCCCATATCAGCGATTACCTTTATTTCCTTATCTGCCCTTGATCTAATCTTTTCAGTTATACTTCCATATTTTTTGATAAGTCCTTGATCTACTAATTTTTTTAGATATTCTAAGTCAGTTAGGCCTTCCTCAACCTTGGTAAAATATGGGAGGTGGGGTTCGTGAAAGGTAAATTCAACATTACATTGGTCAGCAATTTCTTGAGTGTTTTCGATAGCTCCTTCAAAGGCTCCAAAAATCTCCTTCATCTCATCATAAGATTTAAGGTAAAACTCACTTGCTGGCATCTTCATTCTATCTTCGTCCTTTACAAGCTTTCCTGTTTGAATGCACAAAAGAACGTCCTGGTAATAGGCATCTTCTTTATTTATGTAGTGGATATCATTTGTAGCAACTAGGGGAATATCTTCTTCTTCGTGGATTTTCACAAGTCCCCTATTTACTATATTTTGCTCTTTTAACCCGTGATTTTGAAGCTCTAGGTAGAAATTTCCCCTACCGAAGGCCTCTTCGTATCTTTTAGCTGTTTCTTTAGCACTTTCATAGTCATTTTCTATAAGTCTTTGACTAACTTCACCATTAAGACAAGCAGACAAGGCTATAATATTATCACTGTGTTTTTTAATAAAATCAAAAGAAACCCTTGGCTTGTAGTAAAAACCATTTACATAGGCTTCCGATACGATCTTAATAAGATTCTTATAACCTTCAATATTCTTTGCTAGAAGAATCAAGTGATAATATCTCCTATTTGAAGCTTCTTTTATGGTATGGTCATTTTCACTTACATATACTTCACAGCCTATTATGGGTTTTATCCCAAGCTTTTTGGCTTGCTTATAGAATTCTATAACTCCATACATCTGACCATGGTCTGTTATAGCAATAGAATCCATTCCGAGCTCTTTGGCCCTATCGAGGAGCAAATCAATTCTTGAAAAGCCATCAAGTAAGGAATATTCTGTATGAACGTGTAAGTGTGTAAATTTTCCTTCCATTTATCCTCCTCTACATATCTTCAGCAAGCTTTATAAACTTCTGTAATCTATAATTAACCTTGGCCTTACTCATCACAGGATCCATCATCTGACCAATTTCTTCTATGGAAATATAGGGATTATCGATTCTGATATTTGCAATTTCCTTCATGTCTGCTGATAATTTATGATACTTTTCGCTATTAATTACAGCTTTTATTGCATCTACTTGCCTTAAGGAAGCCTTGACAGTCCTGTCTATATTGGCCTTATCGAAATTAGTCTGTCTATTTATATCATTTCTTATGGACTTCATAGCCCTTACATTCTCGAGCTCAAATAAAGACTTATTTGCTCCAATTATAGCAAGAAAGTCGCTTATCTTATCGGAATCTTTGATATAGACTATATAATAATCTCCCCTATCATTAATTTTAGCATTTAAGTCAAAGGTATCCATGGAATCTTTGATAAGTCTAAGCTCGTTTTTCTCGCGAGCTATAATCTCAAGATTATAACCTCTTTGAGGGTCGTTAATAGAGCCTTTATAAATAAAGGCAATCTTAAGAAAAGACTTGATATCATCGAGGGAAACATCTTCGATATCAATAAAGTTATCTATAAAACCTTGGGAGTTTTTGTTAATCAAATCCTCAGATATTTCATTATCTTCGACAAGAACAGTAAAAATTCTATCCCTATCCTTATAGGACTTGTCAAATATCTCAAAGGTTGAAGAATAACCATACAAGTCTTTGATCAAATTATAAATATATCTGGCATATGAGTTAGAATCAGTTTCAAACTTGATCATATATCCACCCATATTTATTCTAATTGAACCAATAAAATGAATTATCGATAGAAGTTCACCCATCTTTGATATCGGCTCTTTTTTTAGTACTTCTTTCTTACATCTTTTTGAAAAAGACATATATCACCCTAGCTATCCAGCTATTTTTTCCCTCACTTTTTCTATTGTTTCACTATCGACCTTTGCATAGAGAAGATAATCGTCAAAAGTCTTGTATTTTCTTAGAATGTAGTCATAAGCTTCTTTCATATTGTAAGGACTAGTAATCCTAAATACAGAAAAAGGATCATCCTCGTCATATCTTTCGATATAACCAAGATGGGCCGAGCTTACTTCATAATCTGCTATAATATCAGACCTTGAAACATTAGAAATACCCATAAGAATCATAGAAATAATACCTGTCCTATCCTTACCTTCTTGGCAGTGAAATAGGCTTATGCCATCATTATCTGCGAATATTTCCATAATCTCTTTGACTGCCTTATAGTTATCAATAAGATTCCTATAACTTGCGCCTACTGATATTTCTTTGTTAACAATTTTGTCTATATCTTCTTTTCTAAACTCCCTGTCTCCTGCAAGAGAGACATTGTAATAGTCGAAATTTTCCTTGATTTTTAAAATTTTTTCCTTGTGGGGCTCAATCTCGCCTTCACGCCTTAAGTCAACTACTCTAGTAACTCCCATTTCTTTAAGGTAGTTAATATCATCATCTTTCGCATCATCTAGAGTCGCTGTTCTAATAAATTTCCCCCAGTTTGTCACCTTGCCATTAAGTGTTGGTACTCCACCTAAGTCTCTTGCGTTCTGGACATTCTTTAGGGGATATCTTTTCATGTATTTTTTTACCATCTATCCTTCTCTCTATGTTTCTTAACTAATATATAATCGTCGTCTTTCATTCTCTCATATAGCTTTTCTACCATATATACTGACCTATGTTGGCCGCCTGTACATCCTATGGCTATATTTATGATATCCTTGCCTTGATTTAAGAATTCTGGCACTAGGCTTTTTATCATTTCATATAAATCATCTTCAAATTTCTTGGAGATTTCAAAGGCATCTAAATAATCTTGTAGGGCCTTACAAGTACCATTCATCCCTTTAAGATCTTTTATATAATAAGGATTGGGCAAGAACCTCATATCAAATACAAATTCAAAATTATCACTAAGTCCATATTTAAAGCCAAACGATATGAGATTTATTATGATTTTATCCTTTTTTAGGGCAGAATCCTCAATTACCCTCTTAAGCTCAGCAATCTTATAATTGCTTGTATCGATAAACCTATCTGCAATCTTTCTGATAGGCTTAAGCATATCCTTTTCTTTCTCGATTCCTTCGCTTACATTTCCGTACTCACCCATAGGATGAGGACGTCTTAATTCGTTATATCTTTTGAAAATCACCTCATCAGAGGAATATATATAGATAATTTCTGTATCTATATTGGCTTTCTTAAGCCTAAGGAGCGAATCGTAAAGATCATCGTCTACTGCATAAGATCTAAAATCTATTACCACTGCCATTTTTTCAATAGGTTTTTCCTGATTTGCGTTAAGCTCTATGAATTTTTCTATCAAATATCCTGGGACATTGTCCATAGCGTAATATCCCATGTCCTCAAAGGCACGAAGGGCTGTAGTCTTACCTGAACCACTTAGGCCTGTGATAATTTTAAGTATCATTAAAAGTCTCCGATTAGTTTAACTTCTCTTTCTAATACAAATCCTGTCTTTTCATTTACTATCTTAGAAACTTCTTCTATAAAGGAAAGCATATCCTCGCATGTAGCATGATCTACATTGATTATAAAACCACAATGCTTCTCGCTAACTTGGCATTCACCTCTCCTATAACCCCTAAGACCACATTCGTCTATTAGCTTTGATGCATAAGATCCAGTTGGTCTTTTGAAGGTCGAACCTGCTGATTTTCTATCTAGTGGTTGCTTTGTAGTTCTTCTATCGGTGAAGTCTTCGTATCTTGCTTCTATATTTTCTTTATCTCCTGCTTTCAATTTAAAGCTTGCAGAAGACACTATAAGATCATCTTCAAAAATTTTGGAATGTCTGTAGGAAAAATTCATTTGGCTGTTGGTAAAGTTATACTCTTTGCCCGCAAAGTCAAATGCTTTGACATTTACACATATATCCTTTATCTCTCCGCCATAGGCTCCTGCATTCATAGCTACTGCTCCTCCGACTGAGCCCGGTATGCCAGATATCTCTTCCATACCTTCTAGGCTTCTTTCGATAGCAAATAAGGCAAGCTCATTTAAGCTTGTTCCTGCTAGAGCTGTTAAGATATCTCCATCTCTTTCGATCTCGTCGAAATTATCTGCTAAAACTATGACACATCCCCTAATGCCCTTATCACTGATTAGAAGGTTCGATCCTCTTCCTATCACTGTTGTCTTAATATTTTCCCTATGGTTTGTCTTTAGTAGGTTTTGTAGTTGTTTTTCTGTGTTTGGTTTGATCATGACATCGGCTTTCCCACCTATGCCAAAAGTAGTGTAGTCTCTTAAAGATTGGTCGAATAAAACTTCGCCTATATCCTCATTTTTGTATATAGATTCAAAATCCATATTACCTCCTGCGATTCATTTAAATCTCTTTTAATACTACAAAGACTATACCATAAAGCGAGTCCAATAACTATTGAAGGAATTTGACTATCTTTTTTGAGAAAAATATAAGAAAAATTTGTAATTTGTCTTAGAATTTGGTAGAATAATAAAGATAAATAAAAGCTAGGAGGTGTAAGAATGGCAAGAACATGTGATATCTGCGGTAAGGGAACACAATCAGGTAAGAATGTAACTTTCTCTCACAGACAAATCAATAGAAAATTTAAGGCAAATGTTCATAAAATAAAAGCTTTTGTTGATGGAACACCTAAAACAATTAATGTATGCACAAAATGTCTAAAAAGCGGTAAAGTAGAAAAAGCATAATTGCAAAATGTTTTTTTTATTTCCGATAAAATATTTAGAATTCAAAAAGGATGAGGTTTAACCCCATCCCTTTTTATTTATAACTTTTATTATATTGAACCGTCCCTATCCCAGAATCTTTGTTGGCCTAGGTTTTTGATGAATTTATCTATATCATCCATATTTTCTGTAACCATTACTCCAGGATCCTTTTGCTTCTCTTTTTCAATAATTCCAGTAGGATCTCCTATAATCCATAGAGGCTTATAGTGTTTGTATGTTTCTTCGGCAAACTCTTTGACATTTTTCTTAAATTCTTTGGAAGGCTTTTTAGCTACAACTATAATCAAAGCATCTTCTAATACTGGATGGACTGTGTCATACCTATGCTCTACCTTTGAACCATCTTTAGTATCTTTAAGGCTTTCTTGGATAATCTCTGCCTTTGCCTTATTATCTTTTATTTTTTTAGTTAATGACTTAAAATCAAAATCATCATCATCATCAGAGTATATACCTACCTTAAGAGTATCAGGCTTAAATATTGTATTTTCTTGAGAGAATTCTGGCATCCTTACTTTAAGAGCTTCTTTTGTAGGTTTAACTCCTGCTGGATCAAACCCTCTTTCCTTATCTGGAGAGTCTACTCCTACATTGTCTGCTATCACTTTTGCCATGTCTTCATCAACATTTGCAAACATATCTACAACATTTTGTCTAATTGCGCTTCTTTTGACCTTGGATAATTCAAATGAGAAAGCACTGATAATGTGTTCTCTCTCAATATCACTTAGAGATTTATAGAAGGCTGTAGCCTGACTGAAGTGGTCTCTAAAACTATCATCGCGATTCTTAATTACCTTACCATCAATCTTTTCTTGATAATGTTCAAATCCCCCGTCTTCTACACTTTCATAGTAAGGAGATTGATCATCTATGCTTGACTTGTGGTAAGCAACTGGTCCTTTATTTATCATATGTTGGTGCCAGCCGTCCCTTTGGTTGTTGTGGACTTCAGATATAGGCCTATTTATTGGAATTTGAGCGAAGTTTGGACCACCTAGTCTTAGTAGTTGAGTATCGGTATAGGAGAAAAGTCTTCCTTGTAAGAGTGGGTCATTTGTAAAGTCAATTCCTGGTACGATATTACCTGGGTTAAAGGCAACTTGTTCAGTTTCTGCAAAGTAGTTATCGACGTTTTTGTTTAGGATAATCTCACCGATTTTAATCTTTTCTATATCTTCTTCAGGCCAAAGCTTGGTTGGGTCTAGGATATCGAATGGATAGTCAAATTCTTTTTCTTCTGGTAAAAGTTGAACACAGAAGTCCCAAACTGGATAATCTCCCCCATCAATTGCTTCATAGAGGTCTTTTCTTTGGCTGTCAGGATCATTTCCTGAAACCTTTAAAGTCTCATCCCATACTCTTGAGTGAACCCCAAGTTGTGGGTTCCACTGAAATCTTACAAAAGTTCCCTTTCCTTTTGCATTTACAAATCTAAAGGTATGGACTCCAAAACCATCTACCATTCTTAGTGATCTTGGTATAGCCCTATCACTCATTTGCCACATGGTCATATGGGCTGACTCTTGATTTCTTGTAACAAAATCCCAAAAGGTATCATGGGCAGATTGAGCTTGAGGAACTTCTGTATCTGGTTCAGGTTTTACTGCATGGACGAAATCAGGAAACTTAATCGCATCTTGAATGATAAATACTGGAATATTGTTTCCCGCTATGTCGTAGTTTCCTTCTTCTGTATAAAATTTAAGAGCAAAACCACGAACGTCACGAGGAGTATCGGTAGATCCTCTAAATCCTGCCACTGTAGAAATTCTTGTAAATAAAGGAGTTTCCTTACCTACTTCTGTAAATAGGGAAGCCTTTGTATACTTGCTCATATCCTTTGTACACTTAAAAATACCGTGAGCACCAACACCACGCGCATGAACGATTCTTTCAGGAATCCTTTCATGGTCAAAGTGCATGATTTTTTCTCTAAGATGGAAGTCTTCGAGTAGGCTTGGTCCTCTCACACCTGCCTTTAAGGAGAATTCATCTTCAGCCATCTTAAGGCCCTTATTTGTGGTAAATGCCTTATTCTTATTATCTACCTTATCCTTCTTTAAATCTTTTTGTTTAGCGTTATCAGCTACCTTTTTAGGCTTTTTCTCACCATCGGGAATAAGGGGAGCCTTCTTAAATTCATGTTTATTTTTATCATCTTTTTTAGCCATTAAAGCCTCCTTTTAAATTAACGTTATCATTAAACTTATACCCAATAAAAAAAGCTTAACTCATTATTAAGTCAAATAATAAGCTAAGCTTTTACCTAAATATTTTCTATATCTTCAAAGATCTCATAGTAAGTGTTGATTTGATTTTTTATATTATCTTTCGCAAATATATCGGAACCTGACACTATCTCGTCACAGCCTGCTTCTATCACCCTGCTTACATTAGTTGTTTTGATGCCGCCGTCGATTTCAATCTTGGTATTAAGCTTGTTTTTATCAATATATTCTCTAAAGATCTTTACCTTATCGAGGCTATCTTCCATAAAACTTTGCCCGCCAAATCCTGGCTCGACACTCATTACAAGGACACAATCCAAATCTTTTAATAAAGGTAAAATCTTTCTTGGATCGGTTGCTGGTTTTAGAGTAATACCTGCTTCTATTCCAAAAGACTTTATGAGGCGGATTAGCTCGTTTGGATCATCGGTAGCTTCTATATGAAAAGTTATCCTATCGGAACCTGCCTTAGCGAACCTTTCTACATATCTTTCAGGTCTTTCTATCATAAGGTGAGTATCAAAGAAATAATCATTTCTCTTTCTGATATCCTCTATTACCTTGAAGCCAAAGGAGATATTAGGCACGAAAATACCATCCATCACGTCTATATGAAGCATTTTAAGTCTCGTATTTTTAGTATCATCAAGATTTTCTTGTAGTCTTGAAAAGTCACATGAAAGTATTGAAGGTGCTAATTCTACCATTTGTTTTCTCTCCTTTTTTTAACTTCCTCATAAAGCATGAGGTAATTATCGTATCTACTCTTAGAAATAAGTCCATCTGCTAGAGACTTCTTTACAGCACAGGCTGGTTCATTGATATGATTACAATCCTTAAACTTACATTTCTTATCCCCAAATTCTCTAAACAAATACTTTAATTCTTTCTCATCTTCTATAAAGTCAATATCAAATGAATCAAAGCCAGGAGTATCGAAGAGGAAACTAGCATCCCCTATTTTAAATATTTCTGTATGGCGGGTTGTATTTTTTCCTCTCTTACTTTTTTTAGAAATTGAGCCGGTCTCTACTTCAATATCGATTAGATTATTTAGGAAGGTCGACTTGCCCACTCCGCTTGCTCCTGATACAGCAGATGTCTTATCCTTTAAGATATCAAGTATTTTTTCTTTAGGGAAATTGTCGAAATTATCAAGACTTATAATCCTATATCCTATTTTTTCATAAATATTTTCAAAGTCTTCTACTTCATTTTCATCACACAAGTCAATCTTCGATAAAACTATCACTACATCCATATCCTTGTATTCACACATGGCGAGGTATTTATCGAGATTGTATAGATTAAGATTTGGGTCCTTGATTGTCGCAAATAGTAAAATCTGGTCTATGTTAGAAATATTTGGTCTCTTGATTTCGTTCTTTCTTGGAAGAATTTCTGTAATATAGGCCTTACGATCTTCTAGATCGTCAATTAATACATTATCGCCTACCAAAGGCTTAATCTTTTTTACTCTGAAATTCCCCCTAGCCTTGGCCATGAGGATTTTCCCATTACAGTCTACATAATATAATTCTTTTTGAGCTTTGATAATCTTTCCTTGTTTCAATTTACTGTATACACTCCGTAAGATTCATCATCAACCAAGACTTCAAACTTAGTATTTTGTATTGCTTGGAAGTTTAACTGTAGGACTTGATTTTCATCTAAATCCTTGCTAGTTTGATTTTGATCATATAAGATGTCACTTCTCTTATCGTTATCATCTAGCCTATATATTTTGACATTGAATTTGTCTTTACCATTGTTTATATTAAGTCTTAAATCTACGTTTTTAGCCTGACCTGTCTTATCTTCTTCTTTTTCCTTATCCTTATCCCTATCCTTATCCTTTTCCTTTTCTTTCTCCTTCTTACCAGTAGAAACTACTAGGTCTATTTGAGATTGTGGTGCTACTTGGGTCCCTTCTGATATTGATTGGCTTATAACGTTGCCCTTTTCAACATCTTCACTTTCCCTGTAGTCAATATTTCTAAGGATAAGTCCGTACTGACTAATTATACTTTCTGCTTGTTCTTCACTCATCCCTATAAGGCTTGGAACTTCAATATTTTCAATTTTTTCCTCAGGTCCTGCACTAATAACAAGGTCAACCTTGCTTCCTGCTTGAAGATTTGTAGCAGATCTCGGATTTTGATCTATTATTAGGTCTTTTTCGACTTCTTCGCTATATTGTGTGCTTGTCCTTCCTATGCTTAGACCCAGCTCTTTAAGTTTTTCTTCTGCCTCTGTAAGACTTAATCCAGAAAGATCTGGCACGCTTACTTCTCTTCCAGCACTAATTACAAGATTTACCGTAGTTGACTTTTTAACTTCTGTATTTGCTTCAGGATCTTGCTTCATGACCTTGCCCTTGTCATAATCGTCGCTTTCTTCAGTTCTTGAAATATTTGCCTTAAGCCCTCTCTTTTCAAGCTCCTTAACTGCCATTTCTTGACTTAAGTTTATAACCGTTGGAACTTCAAGGATATCATCCTTTGGCCTTGACATGAAGTAATACACTGCCCCAACCAAAATTAGTGCGAGTAGGGCCAGTGGCCAAATCTTAAGTGATTTAGTTTTCTCCTTTTCTTCAGGCTTATCATCTGTAGGAGAAACATAAACAGCTTCTTCAGACTTTGCTGACTCTTCCTTCTTTGTCTTTTTCTTTCCCTTATTTGGGACAACTATTGGAATTCTCGCTGTCTCTTCTAGGGCTTGAGTATTCACGGAATTTTGATTTTCAAGACTATCTATAAGCTCTGTCGCATTTAGGAATCTATTTCCTGGCTCCTTTTCAAGAAGCTTCATAATAATGAAATTTAGATGATCAGAAAGATCAGAGTTTAATTCCTTGGCAGGCCTTGCCTTATCTTGAATATGCATCACAGCAATTCCTACGGAATTGTCAGCATCAAATGGTACCCTACCGGTTGCCATCTCATACATCACGGCTCCTAGGGAATACAAGTCACTTTTTTCATCAACTATTTTGCCTTTGGCTTGCTCCGGTGATATATAATGAACTGTTCCTAGAATTGATGATGTGTAAGTTATGGTCGCATTTGATGAGACTCTAGCTATACCAAAATCTGTTACCTTGGCAAGGCCAAACTTATCTATAAGAATATTTTGTGGCTTGATATCTCTGTGTATAATTCCTGATGCGTGGGCTGATTTTAAGGCTTGAGCAATCTGAACAGAATAATCTATAATATCGTGATTAGAAAGCTTTCCCTCTTCATCTATTAGATCTTTCAGTGTTTGCCCTTCAACATACTCCATAACTATATAGTAAATCTTTTTTCCTTCTAGGAGGTCTTCTCCTATATCGTAGACATTTACTATATTGACATGATTTAATTTCGCAGCTGATTGAGCTTCATTGTTGAATTTCTTTAGAAACTCCTCATCTTCCGCATATTGTTCCTTAAGCACCTTAATGGCAACAAATCTATCTAAAAGCCTATCCTTGGCCTTGTAGACCTTGGCCATTCCTCCTACGCCTATCTGCTCTATAATCTCGTACCTATTGTCCAAAATTATCTTTTCCATATTACCTCTTATATCAAAATCGTAGTCACTGTTATATTATCGCGACCACCCTTACTAAGTGCTAGTTCAACAAGTCTAGATGAAATATCATATGCCTCATAAGATTCGTTGACTACTTTTGTTATCTCTTCATCTGTAAGCTCGTTAGATAAGCCGTCTGTAAACATCAAAACTACATCTCCCTCTTTCATGGAGAAGGTCTGACTTTCTGGTTCTATCGCTTCTTCTGTACCGACAGCCTTTGTGATGGCAGACTTGTTGATAAAGTTTTCGGCCTCATCTTCTGTTAGAGAACCTGTATCTATTAGGTCATTTATCAGAGAGTGATCTCTAGTTTTCACTCTAAGTTTTTTGTCTTGATAGATATAAATCCTAGAATCTCCCACATGAGATATGTAATAAGTAGCATTTTTTCTATCAACTAGCAAGCAAACTACAGTCGTACCCATCCTAAGATCTTCGCTATCGTCTGACAAGTTATAGATCTTGCTGTTGGCGTACTTTATTGCTTCTTCCTGAAGGTCGACATAAGAAGTGTAGTCATCTAAGTTTGCATTTTCTATAAAGTCTATATAAGACTTACTTGCAAGCTTGCTAGCGACTTCTCCCCTACTATGGCCTCCCATCCCATCGGCAACTATAAAAAAATCCAAATAGCCAATGGTCGTATTTGCATAGGCATCTTCGTTTTCCTGCCTTATTTTTCCAATATTTGATATTGTACTAAATTTCATACTCACCTCGCATAATTATTTCTAAGCTGGCCACAAGATGCATCGATATCTGAGCCCATCGACTTTCTTATGGTTGCATTTAATTTTCTCTTTAAAAGCTTGTCTCTAAAGTCTCTTAGAGCAGTTGACTTTGGCCTATCATAAGAAAACTCTTCGATTGGATTTAGGGGGATCAAATTGATATGAACGTTTTTGCCCTTAAGTAGGCTAGTTAGATTGGATACGTCACTATCGAGATTATTAACCCCATCTATTACTACATACTCAAAGCTTATCCTTCTTTTTGTCCTATCCAGATAATAATCTGTCGCCTCCATTAGACTTTCAATGCTGTATTTGTTAGCAATTGGCATAAATTTACGTCTTTTTTCATCATCCGCATAATGTAGGGAGACTGCAAGATTTACATCAAGTCCGCTGTCAGCAAGTTTTCTAATCATTGGGCTTATACCAGAAGTTGAAAGGGTGATTGACCTATGGGAAAGGTTTCTTCCCTTTACGTCGGTAATAATTTCGATGAATTTTCTAATATTTTCATAATTATCTAAAGGCTCACCTATACCCATTATTACAATGTTATTAATTTCTCCATTAATTCTTTCTAGAGTATAAACTTCTTCTATAAGCTCTGCTGCACTTAAGTCTCTTTCAAGACCGTTTTTGGTTGAAGCACAGAACTTACACCCCATCCTGCAACCTACTTGTGAAGATATACAAATAGTTTTTCTCTTATCATAATCCATAAAGACCGCTTCTATGATATTTCCATCTTCTAAAGAAAATAGATATTTTTTCGTACTATCAAGCTCTGATACAAATTCTCTTTCTACTTTCATCTGAGGGAAGTCGTATTTTGCTGATAAATTCTTTCTCATATCCTTAGAAAGATCACTCATTTGTGTAAAGTCTTTGACCTTGTTTATGTGAATTTGCCTATAAACTTGCTTGGCCCTAAATTTTTGATAGCCTTCTTTAATGAAAATTTCTTCCAATTCTTTTATGGATTTGTCATTTAGTTTATCTTTCATAATCATTCTTCTTAAACTTACTTATAAAAAATCCGTCTGTTTTATCTTCAAAACTTACAAATTCTAGGTATTTCTTGCCATCAATCTCTAAAGGAGTAAGCCTTTCATCTGCTTTTAAGAACTTAAAATTATCAAGGTTTTCAATCTTACCCAGGGTACAAGTCGAGTAGACTAGAGTGCCGTTAGGCTTAAGATATCTAATCGCTGCGGCTAGAATTTGTCTTTGAAGCTGGGCTAGATTTTTGATATCATCGATTGTCCTGTTATATCTAATCTCAGGTTTTCTTGCCATAACTCCAAGACCAGAGCAAGGAGCATCAACTAAGACATAGTCGAACTCTTCCTCAAAGTCAGATCTGTACACACTTGCATCAAAGCTCGTAAGCTCAATATTTGTAAGGCCTAATCTTTCGATGTTTTCTCTTATAAGACTTAGCTTATTCTTAGAGATGTCATTCGCTATTATTTTACCAGAATTTCTGGTATATTCAGCAAGGTAGCTGGTCTTTGTACCAGGTGCTGCACATAGGTCTAGGATTTTTGAATCCTTCTTAGGATCAAGAACCTCAATCGTCTTCATGCTGGCTTCTTGTTGAATAGTAAAAAGCCCCTCTTTAAACTCACTAGTGGCTACAAGGCCTGAAGGATTCTTTACCAAAAGAGCATTTTCACTTATCTTTGACACTTCTATTTCAAATCCGTTAGCTTTTAGCTTTTTAATTAAACTTTCCTTATCAGTCTTTAATCTATTAATCCTGATAGAAAGTACCGCCTCATTATTACTATATCTAAGGAAGGCCTTTGTATAATCCATGCCGTAGTTATCAAATATATATCTAGTGATATCTTCTGGCATAGAGTATCTCACAGAAAGTGACTTTATATCATCGCTTATCTTTATCTTTGCTATTTCCTTCTCTTCTCTTATGAAATTTCTTAAGATAGCATTTACAAAGCCAGATGATCTCTTATTCTTTCTCTTTGTAAGTTCAACTAGCTTATCTACTGTGGCATAATCCTTAGTTTCTAGAAAATGTATATTGTAGATTCCGATTTCTAGAATGGTAAGGACGTTTTTGTGGATTTTCTTAAGTCTTATCTTAGATAATTTTCCTATCATATAATCTATATAGATTTTATTTTCCAGGACTCCATAAATAACTTTGGTAGCGTATGGGAGATTATCGACTCTCTTTTCTAAATAATTTATCTCTTCGTTACTCTTCTTATCCTCGTAGATTATCCTTACAAGCGAGTTTAATATTAGTTCTAAATCATTCATTGACTAAAGTAATTTTCTCTTCAAAAGAATTACCCATGAGGAAGGATTTAGTATCCATGGCCTTCTTTCCTGGAAATTGAATTTTCTCTATCCTAATAGCCCCATCTTTTGTTCCTATTATAATCTTTTCCTTAGGATTTGCCTGATAGACAAAACCCGGTTTTCCTTCATAGCCTGTTGCGATTTCTGCCTTGTAGATTTTCACATTGGCTCCCTCATAAGAGAAAAAGGCAACTGGATATTCTACAAAGGCCCTTATTTTATTAATAATTTCTGAAGAAGATTTATTCCAATCAATTCTTCCCATATCCTTTGTAATTTTTGTACAGAAAGTCGCCTTGCTATCGTCTTGTTTTTGTCTATTCTTGTAGATTTCATCAAAGTTTAGGATAGTTTCTCTGATTTTTTTAGCTCCAATCTCGCTTAATTTCTCTTCAAGACTTGTGTAATCATCACTTTCTTCTATTGGAACTTCTTCTTGGATAAGTATATCACCAGAATCCATCTCCTTTTCTATAAGCATAGTTGTAGCTGCAGTTAGCTTATCTCCATTTAATAGAGAAAACTGCATAGGACTTGCTCCTCTATAGGCAGGTAGTATTGATGGATGTAGATTTATTATCCTATCCTCATAGGCTTCAAGTAGGTCTTTTCCAATAAGTTGACCGAAGGCTACTACTACAATGTAGTCGATTCCCAAAGCCTTAAGCTCTTCAACAAATTCGGAGCTGTTTACTGTCTTTGGGGTTTGGACATCAATCCCCTTATCCTGAGCATATTTTTTAATCTCTGTTGGTGTAACTTTTCTCCTATTTCTCTTCTTATCGGGAGAGCTTACAACAAGTTTGACGTCTATATTTTCATCATTATAAAGAACATCCAAAGCTCGCACCGCAAACTTTGGATTGCCCATAAAACATATATTAATCATTTTCTGTATCGAATTTAACCTCTTCAATCGCCTTATCTCTAAATAAAATTCCATCGAGATGGTCTATTTCGTGAGATAAGATTTCTGCTGGAAAACCATGAGCGTCCCAGATTTTCTCGTTTCCTTCTTCGTCTAAATATCTTACTTTTAGATGTTCCGGTCTTTTGACAGTCGCATTAAAATTAGGTATAGAAAGACAACCTTCAATACCAATCTGCTCTCCGTCTGATTCTACAATTTCTGGATTTACAAGCTTAACTAGGCCTGTAGTATCATCATGTGGATCTACCACTATTATTCTTTTTAAAATTCCAACTTGAGGAGCAGCAAGTCCGACTCCATCAGCTTCATACATAGTATCAGCCATGTCGTCTAGTAAAACTTTAATTCTATCAGTAATTTCAGGGACTACTTTGGAAGTTTTCCTTAAAATAGTATCCCCTTCTTTTCTTATATTTCTAATTGCCATACTTCCTCCTTATCTACATTATTGTACTTTTGTAAGGCTTATTTTCAATTATTTGCAAAGTCTATAGAATATACCTGACTTTTGCCATCATCTCCAATGGTGACCCCATGGATTCTCTCTGCAAGTTGCATTGTTGTCTGCCTGTGAGTTATCATTATAAACTGGGTCTTATCTGATAGACTTGTTAGGTAGTCTATATATCTTTTGATATTTGTCTCATCTAGGGCAGCGTCTATCTCATCTAGGATCGCAAATGGAGCAGGGTTAGTCTCAAAGATTGCAAAGAGTAAGGCAACTGCTGTAAGTGCCTTCTCCCCACCTGATAAAAGTGAAATCGACTTAGCTGACTTAGATGGAGGACGAGCTTCTATCTCAATACCTGCACTTAAGCTATCGTCACTATCTAAAACTAGCTTTGCATCTCCTCCGATAAACAGGGTCGTAAAAATCCTCTTAAACTTCTCATTAATTATATTGAAGTTTTTGATAAATTCTTCTTTCATATCCTTTTCAAGCCTTTTAATCATGGTTTCTATATCTGACTTGGAATTTACAAGGTCTGTCATCTGCTTATCCAAGAAATCAAATTCTTCTTTGGCTTCTTTATAGGTCTCTAGCGAGTTTTCATTGAAAAATCCAATTGTATTTATCTTTCTTTGAAGGTCGACTAATGACTTTTTGCTAACTTTATCAAAGCTTAAGTCCCTATATTTCTTATCCATCTCATCTAGACTTTGACTAATAAAAGGACTGATCTCGTCAATAATAGAATCGTATTTGCTTATCGCATTAGAAAGTGCGTAATCACTTTTTACCTTCTCTATATTTAACTCTTTTATTTTCTCATCGACTCTCTTTTCCCTATCAAGCATATTGGAGTTTTCTTCTTCCATCTTACTTTTATTATCTGATAAGGTCTTAAGTTTTTCTTCTTCTTCGCTTATTTTTTTCTTAGAAAAATCTATTGATTTTTTAAGATTTTGATCTTCCCTATGGATTTCTCCTAGAGACTCGTCGATTTCACTTCTAAGTTTAATCTCCATCCTATTAGTCTTATCCAGATCCCTTAGGGAATTTTTAAGTTCTGTGATGGTATTTATAATGAGATTGATATCTCGGCTAATCATTGCAGAAGTGTTTTCGAGCTTGATGCTTTCCTTCTCCTTAAGGCTAAGAATCCTTTCTTTATTTGCGATCGTTACTTTTATCTTTTCGATTTCTTCTTTAAGCCTTCCATGATTTTCTCTAAGACTATCTATATCTAAGGATCCTGTAAGGACTAAATCATAGTCTCTTTCTTCAGAAAGCTCCTCTTTTCTATCGATAGCATTTTCAATTCTCATATTGACTGAAGAAAGATTGTTTTCCGTATCCCTCAATGAGTTTCTTTCTTCTTCTATAAGGCTAGTAATTTCTTTAAGCTTATCATCAAGGATATTTATATCAGCACTAATCTCCCTATATGTCTTGTTATAGGAATCCTTCTTATTTCTTAAGGAAAGAATCCTTTCTTTAATCTCTTCTAGTCTCTTGTTTCTATTTAAAAGATTGGTATTTTTCTTCCTATTTTTATCATTACCAGCAACCATAGAACCCCAGTTATTTATAATATCTAGATTCAAGGTAATTATCCTGTAGCCTCTTATCTTATTGGAAAGGCTAACGGCGCTATCAATATCTTTTACTACTACAGTCGATCCCAAAAAATGATCTATTATATTTGTAAGTTCAGGGTCTGCTTCGATCAAATCGTAGGCCATAGCGATTACCTCATCCTCTTTTGGCCTATCTTTCCTATAAGATTTTATCGAATCTATAGGAAGGAAGGTGATTCTCCCCAATCTATTCTTGTTTACAAAGTTAATTAACTCTCTTGTATCAAGCTTAGTTCTTGTTACAATGTTTTGAAGGCCTGCCCCCATTAGATTGTCGATTACATCCTCATAGCCTTCCTTAACTCTAATAAGGTTAGCAAGGGAGTCTAAATACAAATTATCTAGACCGTAATCCTTAGTTTTATTTAGGAAGTCTTGGATTGAATAGAAATATCCCCTATTCTTCTCGAGATTTTCCTTTTGGAGCTTGAATTCTGAAATCAAAGTCTTAAGATTGATGTTATTTTCGGCATTAGCCTTTGATAAGTCATCGCTTTCTTTTCTTCTATCTAAGAGATTTTTACTATAATCTTCTTCCTTGTTTTGGAAATCTTTTAGCTTATTTGTGCCTTCTTTAAGCTCATCTTCAAGTTTTGTTTTGCTTTCTTCAAGGATAGATAAGTCCTCATCGATAGCTTTAATTTTAGTCAGCCTTTCTTCGGCATCTTTAGCCTTTTTTTCGTCAATAATGGCCTTGGATTTTTCCTCTATTTCGTAGTTATAAATTTCACTTGCTAGTTTGTTTAATCTTAACTCTTCCTTAGAGTTTTTAGCGACTAGGTCTTTTAATTCACTTTGTGTTTTATTGACTATAAGTTTATTTTCTTTAAGACTTTGGCTTATTTCTTCAAGCTTTTTTCTATTATCATTTAAATTTTTTTCTTCATTTTCTAGGTC
>NZ_JAPJPG010000067.1 GCF_030825785.1 Anaerococcus sp. | reverse complement strand
AATGACAGATACTGAGTATCTTTCTTTACCACCATTGATTGACTTTGGTTCCCATCCGTTAAAATATGATAATCTAACTTCACCTGTAATTACTTTTGTTTTATTTTGCATTATTAAATCCTCCAAATTCTTCTTTCACATTTTCAATTACAACTTCTTCTCTTTTATCATTAATGTTCACTAAGGTAAGTTTGCCTTTTGGTTTTTCTAATAAGTCGCTGATATTTTCATCAAAGACTTTCTTACCTAGTAACTTAGTCATAGCTGTAATGCCAAGTAACTTCTCTTCAAAGGGATTAAATCCCAGTTCTTTTACTTTTTTTACAACTTCATCTTCATCTCGGTATTTTCTATTAGACCTACCTTCGACAAGTTTTAGATCCTTCCATCTATGACCCTTCATTGCTCTTTCTAAAGCGTAAGCCTTGATATCTTTGACCCATTGTTCCAGTTCGTCTAATCTTGGTAGAATCTCTTCAATTTCATCATCAGATAGTTCTGGTGGTAGGATAAATTCTTCTTGTGCCAGTTTTAGGTTTTCTTCTGCCCTTTTCCTACATTTATTCTTAGCTTTACAGAAGATGCACCATTCTCCACAAGAGAATTCCCCCTCGCCTTTATATGCTTTCTCAGCAATCTCTCGTACAGATTCTCCCCACTCATATAGTTCTGTCTTTTTAATTTCATAAGTTGATATGTTACATCTTCTTGGTTGATAGATGTGAAGTATTACATTTTCGATATCATAAATTCCATCAAAGAGAATTAGAGCACCAAGCCCATATAACATTAGTTGAGTATTTTCCCTAGCATCTACTAAAACTCCCTGACCATACTTTAGATCTATTACATGAAGTTCTTTTCCTCCAACAACTACACAGTCAGCAGTTCCAAAGGACTCCTTAACATATTCTGATAGGTCAAGCCTTTCTTCCACAAAGACGGCTGGACTTTCGTACCTACTTATTACTTCTGTCACATATGAAGCATATCCCTCAGTTAGCTCATCCATTTCCTCATCATAAAAATCTAAATCCTCTGTCGGGTCTTTAGTATCTAAACCTAATAACTTCTTTAGTTTATATTCTGCTAAGGCATGAGCCGATGTGCCTTCAAGTGCATAAGGACTAACCTCATCTTCATATTTTTCAGAAAGCCTAACGCTTGGTGGACAGTGAATCCACCTATTAGAAGATGATGCTGATAGTATTGCGTGAGCACCCATTACAACTTCTCCACGTCTGCTACCAAGTCTTTATAGTTACTTGGTTCAATCTCAGATAACTTTTTAGCTCCATACTTTTCTAAGAGTTCTCTTATCTTAGCTGTATGGCCTAATCTTGATTTGTCGGCTAGTATCTTTCTAACATCTTCAATCTCATAGGTCTTTTCTTCTTGTTTTGCCTTCTCTTCTTTAGGTAGTTCCTCATCACTTTCTAGTGCTGTTAGAAGGACACCTATACTAGATGCAAGATTCTCTGCATCTTCTTTGATTTCCATTAGTAGCTTTATTCTTGGCACTTTTTTCTCCTTTCTCTGGTTGCATTAATTCCATAGCTATCTTCTTGGCAACAATTGAGATGGCTATTAAACTTTCTGCCATCTGTTCGTTTTTTACTAAGTCCACTTTGTTCCTCCTTTCATACTCCTTGGGACATTCATTAAATTTTTGAGTAAGATTTCTCCTCTCATACTCCTTAGGACATTTGCCTTCATTTTGAGTAAGTTGTATCTCCTCATACTTCTTAGGACATCCTGTTTGTATTTGAGTAAGACTTCTTCCCTCATATTCCTTAGGACATCTAGTAAGTTTTTGAGTAATTATTTTTTCCAGGGTCTTAATTTTTCTTGAATCTTTGGTAAATGCTTATTTTTGATGTTATTAACTGTTTTTTGGGATATTCCTACTACTTCTGCGACTTCTCTTTCTTTCATTTCGTAGAGGAAAAGTAGTTTTAGAACTTTTTTATCTCTTTCAGAAAATTCACTAATGACTTCTAAGAATGCTTCTTCTAAAAGTTTGTACGTTACTATTTCCTCAGTATTTTTAACGCTAGTTACTTCAAAGTCGTATTCCTCTTCAGCAACATCAAGGGATAAGGGAAGACCATATTCTTTTGTTTCGACAAAGCCTGTTTCTAAACTTCCTGCTTGGACGTAGTTTCCATTTTTCTCAGCCACTGTTTTAATTCTGTCTTTATCTTGTAGTTCTTCTAAATTCTTGTAGGCTCTTTGGATTCTCTTTTTTTCTCTCCAGATTGGTTTCATATATTCTTTGTAGACTTCTTCACTAACTTCGATTTCTTTGCCATTTATTTCTAAATATCTTTTCTTTGCCATCTTTTGCCTCCTTGCAAAATCTCTAGATCCGCAAGAAGGCCATCCGTAAAAACAAAAAAAGACGGCAATAGAAAACCATGGTTTGGTTTTCCGACTGCCGTCTAGCGTTCTTGCGGATATCTTTTACTTATTTAAAATTTTAATTTCGCCTTTAACTACATAGGCTATGGTTGTACTTTTACCTCGCCTGATAGTTAGCTTTTTCTTGTCTTCACTAATATCACAGACTCTTTTTCCTTCTTTGTTTCTTATTTCTATAGGATCACCTCCTTAATATAAAAATAGCCAGATGAGTTTCCTTTTGAATACTCATCCGGCCATTTGATAGTTACATTTACTTCTTTGCTCGGTATGGTTTTTTCTTATTTTTGTTTGATATTTCCAGTGTTGAGATTTTCCCACAGTGTGGACATTTTGCTGCTATCTCTATTTTCTCTAAAGGAATTCTTGATACATCAAAAAATCTCTTTTTACAGACTGGACATGCCATTTGTTCCATAATACCTCCTTATCTTTCCTTGTTAGCTTCTTTACTAATTTCTTTCTTAAAAAAATATAGCTAAGCTATATTTTAAAAACTAAATTCGTTATATAGTTCTTTTGTTAATTCAAAGTCATTAGGTGCATAGCCTAATACTTTTAATCGAACTAATGCTGCTGTTTTTGATACTTGGAATTGCTCTGATACTTTCATGATGAAATCAAATAGATAAGTCTCATCCTTAATGTGCTTATCATAACCTAGATAGTATAGATACTTTATAATCGCTTTTTTATTCATCAAAAGACAAGAAGCAAATGTGTTTGCCTGCCATTCTATTGTATCCATAAATCCCCAGCGTTTATTTTTCTTCTTATTAACATCGCCAGTTCTACAAGCTAGTGACGCAGGCTTTTCTTCTTCATTAAAAAAAGTTAGTTGGTTTGGATCTCTATAGAATACACACGGATGAATTACACCATGGCCACATTCATGAGCTAGGGTAAATCTTCTAAATCCTTTATCTCTTGGATTGTCCAATTGCTTATCTATTAGAATAGTATTGGCTCTATCTGTAAGATATTCTAGTTCCCATTGCCCAGTTTCAACATTTGGTATTAGGCTTTTCATTGTTCGTATTACTTGGTCATCATTAAAGACCATCATCCCTGCATAGCATCCGTTATGAGATAAGTAGGCATATTCAACATTAAACCCTAAATCAAATTCTGCCAGTCCCTCAATATCTACTGCTTCAAAATTCTCGATTGCAGAAGGACAATATTTATTGAGAATTTGCTCGGTCAGTGATTCAATTTGATCTAAAGTGATAAATGGAGCACCTGTACTTGATTTGTTGAAGTTATATTGATACATGCCTACCTCTCTTTTTCAATTTCTTCAATGAATTTTATCCACTCTTCTTCTTTAACATCTAAGTCTCTAGCCTTTCTCAAAGCTACGCTTAAGCCTTTAGTCTTTAAAATATACTCTGGCAAATCAGGTGCCACCGTATTTCTTTGCTTTCCAGCTAAATCCATCATAATGGATGATTCTTCTTCATCCAAGTTTAATATTTTAGCAATTTGGTTCAACCTATCTAAGTCAAAAGAATCTCTTTTTCCTTTCTCTACATCGCTTAGATACGGTGAGGAAATATTAAGCCTGTCCGCCATATCCTTTAAGGTGATTCTTAAATCCTTTCTCTTCTGAGAAATAAAATCCCCAAAAGTCAGTTCGTGATTGTTCATGATTACCTCCTATTACTTTATTAGCTAATATGCTAACTTGTTTATATTTTACAACTTATTAATTGATGTGTCAAGTCCTAATATCTATTCTGTTCACTCTCCCTATAAATATCTATCCTGCCTACACACCCCTACGATTTTTACTATTGATATGTTCCCACAAGGTGTTTTCCAAATAAAAAAATGGCTTTTAAGATTTCTTCTAAAATCCTAAAAGCCATTGATTTCAACAGTCTTATAGCTTGTTATTCTATTTTCTTGACATCAATACTACACTCTCCACGTGCATAGTCTGTGGGAACATATCCACAGCTTTTATTTTATCAAGTTTATAGCCCCTATCCATAAACCTTTTGATGTCCCTTGCTAAGGTTTGAGGGTTACATGATATATAGACTATTTTTTCTATACCTGTTTTGGCTATAGTTTTTACTAATTCTTTATCAAGTCCTGCCCTTGGCGGATCTACTGTTATGGCATCTATTTTTTCATTTTTGATAAATTTATTATCTATATATTTGGCGTTTTTTGCTATAAATTTATAGTCTTTTAGACCATTTATTTTTGCGTTTTCTTTGGCATCTTTGATAGCATTTTTGTTTATTTCTATCCCTACTATATGATCACCGTTAATTGACATGGAGCTTGTTGCGCTTCCGCAGTAGAGGTCTAGGAGTTTTTGATTTTCTCCTAAAAATTCTCTTGCTAAACCATAGAGATTTTCTATTTGATATTGGTTTACTTGGTAGAAGTCATCTGCACTGATTTTAAATGTTTTATCCTTTATTTTAAAGTTTAACTTGCCATAGCCATTTATTGCATATGTCTTTCTTCTGTCTAACAAATTGATATGAAATTTTGAGTTTGTAACTATTTGATAGCAGCTTCTTTTTTTCTTT
>NZ_JAPJPG010000023.1 GCF_030825785.1 Anaerococcus sp. | reverse complement strand
TAATTATACAAGAAAAATAAATCAATGTCAACATTTTTATCAAACGTTTTCTTAATTTCAATCAATTATTTGTAAATCAAGCGATTTCTAGATGTATTTGAATAGCAGGCTTTCCTTACACACTTGTTTATCTCGATAAATAATTATCAAAGTATATAGAATCTTTTTCCTAAACATTTACCCTAGCTCTAACCAAGGCCTGGGCTACATATTCTGTTACTATTTCTCCTTTAGGATTTTCCACTGTCATTTTAAAATCTATTAGGCAATCATTTCTACCTTCTCTTCTCTTCTTGCCTACTATTTCAACCTTAACCCTATATCTTGTATTTGCCAAAACGGGCCTCAGCCATTTGCAAGACAGGACTGCTGTTCCTGCTATAACACCATCTCTATCGATTCCTGTCCTAACCCAAGCTGCCCAAAAAACTAGGTTGGCATAAGCCCCAGGCGCTATAAGCTCGCCAAATCTACTTTTCCTGGCAGCTTCCTTATCGACATGGATATCTCTAGGGTCATATTTCTCGGATGCTTCTATGATTTCTTCCTCGCTAAAGACAACATCTCCTATTTCTTTATCAAAAACTTGTCCAATCTCATAATCTTCAAACAACATATACCCTCCTAGTAACTTAATACCCGAAATAAGAAAAATCTCGCAAGATAGGCTCACGAGATTAAAATATTATTCATTATAGCCTTCTGATTTCTTTTTTGCTATGAAGGAAGCTCCTAGTAGATTTCTTCCCTGGCAGTAGTACCTATCAGATCCCTTCCGACCTTTCCGTCTTAATTCATCTATAAAGCCAGAATTTGCCCTATGAATTATCAAAGAAAGATCCGTCTGATCGAATTCCTTAAGCATAGCGAAGTCTCCATCACTATCTCCTCCAACCATTATAGGCCCGTAATTTCTGTCGTTTTTGATGAGTTTATTAATAGTCTGGACCTTGCCTTCTCTGATACTTATAGGAAAATCCTTGTCGAACTTCGGAAGAATTTTTCCCTCATCGTCTTTCATAAGTCTTAGGCCTAAGACTTTCTCCTTCACCATCTTATAATCATTATTAGCATCTGTAGCAAAGGCCCTCACTATATCTATGAAGGAGGCGGAAACTATATAGCAATCTATGCCGTTTTCTTCAAGACTTTGGTATAAATCTACCATCTCGTCCAAGGGCCTTATGCCTACAAAATATTTAATAGAGATCCTACCTGCCGCAGATTTTATCTCTGGGGATATAAATTCTTCTACTCTTATCCTCTCTTTTTTCATGGATGCGTAGGCACTTTTACAAAGATCGTAGACTTCCTCAGTCTTGTAATTTTTAAGAAGAAAGCTCATCCAACAGTAAGGATCTTCTGCTTCTGGGTCGAATTCACTTGCCCTATATCTGTAAAGAATCTTGCTTACAAATTCTTGGTAATAATCAGTCTCTTGGACTTCCTCCAGAGTCTTTCCTCCTTCAAAACTATCTAGATTTTTGTAAAGTTTCTCATAAGCTCTTTTTATATCTTGGGAAATTAGGTCGATGTTTACCCTTTGCTTATCTATATTATTAAATTCCTTAGGATAATCTTTCTTATCTACATTTTTTCTGATTAAATCATAGAACTCTTCCGGACCCATTTTGAAGCTTACATTCTTAACCATGTAGTAAAGTAGAGCCTCCTCCACATCTCCTATGATCGAAGTGTTATCCCAATCAAAGACTGCAAAGGGTTTATTATCTGGATTGTAGGCCTCGTTATCCTTACCATGTTCTGCTATAAGCTTATTAATGGCTAGATAAAGGCTCTCTTCCCAATTTAACCTTTTAATATATGTTTTCATATCATCTCTCTTGGATCTACTGTTTTTACAAAATCGGTATCCGACACATATCCTAACTTTTTATTAGCTTCTCTTAGGCTCAAGTTATTCTTGTGGGCAAACTTCGCAAGCTCTGCTGCCTTATCATAGCCTATAAGAGGACTTAGGGAAGTCACGAGCATGAGAGACTTATCGAGATTTTCTACAATTTTTTCTTTATTTGCTACAAGTCCTTCGATTAGATGAATCCTGAAGGAAGCCATAGCCTTAGTTAGAAGCTTTATTGACTTAACCATATTATAAATTATCAAAGGCATGTAGGTATTAAGCTCCAGCTGTCCGCTCGCATTGGCAATAGATATGGCAGTATCGTTGGCCATAACTTGGATAGCTATCATAGTCATCATCTCAACTTGGGTAGGATTAACCTTACCTGGCATGATTGAAGATCCTGGCTCGTTTGTTGGAAGGATTAATTCCCCTATACCAGTTCTTGGTCCGCAGGATAAAAATCTCAAATCATTGGCAATTTTGTTAAGGTCTTCAGCAAGGACTTTAAGAGCAGAGTGGACTCTCGCCATGGCTTGTTTGGAGGAAAGCCCTACAAATTTGTTGGAATCTTCTATAAGTCTTAGACCACTGAGCTTTTCAAGGACGCTAATCATCTTCGTGCTATAAGTTTCTGGCGCATTAAGGCCAGTTCCCACAGCTGTTCCCCCAATTGGTAGTCTACGAAGATCTTCCATCAAGTCTAGAAGAGCTGCCTTATCTCTTCTAATAATCTCGCTATAGGCACCGATTTCACTAGATAGGGCTATAGGAGTTGCGTCTTGAAGATGGGTTCTTCCTGTTTTTATTATCTCATCAAATTCCCTAGCCTTCTTATTAATGGCATCCACGAATTTATCAACTTCTGGCAAAAGTTCCTTCTCCAAAAGATTAAGGCTTGCCATGTGCATGGCTGTAGGGAAGGTATCGTTTGAGCTTTGGGACTTATTCACATGATCGTTTGGATGAATTAAATTTTCCCCACACTTTTCATTGGCAATATGGGCTATAACCTCATTCACATTCATATTGCTTTGGGTACCAGATCCCGTTTGCCAAACTGTAAGTGGGAATTGGTCGTCAAAGTCTCCACAAAGAATCCTATCTGCTGCATAGACAATGAGATCTTTTCTTTCTTCATCTATTTTTCCTAAATCAAAATTAACAATAGATGCAGCTTTCTTTATAAGAGTTAGGGCCCTTATCTCTTCTTTTGGCATAAGGTCTAGGCCTTTGGGGAAGTTCATAAAAGACCTTTGGGTCTGGGCACCCCAATACTTGTCATTATCTACTTCTATCTCACCTAGACTGTCTCTTTCAATTCTCTTATCCATGTCTAATCCTTACTTATATGATCTTCGTCCAAGATCCCTGGCTTGGTCATATTCTCGTAATCTAAAATCTTATCTATCTCATCGCTTGTCATAATCTTATCCCTGATTAAGATCTCCCTTACAGAAACTCCAGTCCTCAAGGATTCCTTAGCTACCTTACTTGCCCTATCATAGCCTATATGTGGGGCAAAAGGAGTTATAATTGCGACAGAATTTTCTACCCTCTTCTCTAGTTTTTTCTTATCAGATGTAATTCCATCAATACAGTTTGTATAGAGGGTGTGGATTGCTGCCTTTAAGGTCTTAAGTGATTCGAACAAGCTATAGAATATTATTGGCTCAAAGGCATTAAGCTCTAGCTGTCCTCCCTCGACGGCCATTGTAACAGTCATATCATTTCCTA
Organism: Anaerococcus sp.; assembly: GCF_030825785.1. Classification (GTDB taxonomy): domain Bacteria; phylum Bacillota; class Clostridia; order Tissierellales; family Peptoniphilaceae; genus Anaerococcus. Next base: position 21,262 of record NZ_JAPJPG010000023.1, on the reverse strand, counting down.
TAACCAAAAAGGCAACCTGGTTTACAACCTCTGGTATAACTGGATTTACCTTACCTGGCATGATTGATGAACCAGCTTGTTTGGCAGGTAGATTATAATCGCTAATTCCTGTTGTTGGTCCTGAAGATAAGAGTCTTAGGTCGTTAGAAATCTTTGAAAGATTACTAGCAAGGGCCTTAAGAACTGATGAAGTAAACAAGAAACAATCGAGATTTTGTGTTGCATCTACTAGATCTTCCGCTTGGTAAAGCTTAATATCACAAATCTTAGATAAGGTTGGCACGACTTCTTTTATATAATTGTCATCAGCATTAAGCCCCGTTCCAATAGCTGTTCCTCCAAGGTTTAGGTAGGAAAGTTGGCGAATGGCAGCTTCTAGTCTATCATAATCTCTCCTGATAGCCCTAGCATAGGCCATAAACTCTTGGCCTAAAGTTATTGGCACAGCATCTTGTAGCTGGGTCCTACCCATCTTGATATATGAATCAAACTCACAAGCCTTATTTTCCAAAGACTTAATCAAGTTATTAACTTCTTCTTTAAGCTCATTAATATATCTTATAAGGGCGATCTTTCCTGCAGAAGGAATTACGTCGTTTGTAGATTGACCCTTGTTTACATGATCGTTGGGATGGATAAACTCATAAGTTCCGATTCCTCCTCCCATAATTTCATTGGCTATATTGGCTATAACCTCATTTACATTCATATTAAAGGAAGTGCCAGCTCCCCCTTGGATCTGATCTACTACGAAATTTTCCAAAAACTCTCCTGCCATAACTTTCTCGCAGGCAGAAACTATAGCATCCTTCTTCCTATCAGAAAGGATCCCTACCTTGTTGTTTTCAATAGCACAAGCCTTCTTAACCTCCACTATGGCCCTTACCAAAAATGAATCCATAGGCCTTCTTGTTATAGGGAAGTTATCCAAAGCCCTCTTAGAATTAGCTCCGTAATAAGCCTGCCTGTCTATCTTAATTTCTCCTAATGAGTCACTTTCAATCCTAAAATTTTGCATAATATCCTCCTATACATCTATTATAACTCAAGAAAAGGTTTTTTTGTATAAGATTTCTGAAATTTAAGAATAAAATACAAGATAAAAGATGTATACGACTGAAAAACAATCATATACATCCTATAAATTAAGCTAAAGCACGAGGCGATTTTATTTATTCTCAAAACCCTCTCAATTCTTTATTTTTTTATAACCCATCCAACTGTCACTTCCGCCTTTAATCTTTCGAAGGTGTGTTTATCCAGGGTGTTTCTTTGCAAGTAGTATGGATCGTTTATTGTAAAGTATCCATCCTTGTAGGAATCTATAACCAAGAAGTGTCCCCCGTTTATGAAATATCCCGGTCCTACTCTTACTACCATAGTTCCTGTCTCTAGAGCCTGGATGAAGGCTTTTTTGTTTACTGGCACGTCATAAGAATTTAGTCCGTACATCCTCGGAGCTTCCATGAAATATTGCCATTCAGTTCCGTCGTTTTCGTAATCGTTAGCATCTATGGCTGTATTGGTTGGGTAAATGTCATTTCTATGAAGCTCTCTTGATAAGACCATGGCCATTGCAGTTGGTCCGCATCCGTAGCCTGAAAATGTTCCATTCGAAAATCTTCTGTTAGCCCATCTAGGATCTCTCTGGGTAAAATAAGGTGTTTTCCTATTAAGATATTGAGAAAATCCTGGCTTAAAGAGTCCCCTGGTTCCCTTAACCGCTTGTCTAGTATCGATTTTTCCGATAAATGTCGCACGACCACGCCAATCTAGTTTGTATCTATTAAAATTAATTACCTTGGTAGTATTGGTCAAGGTCTCCTTGGTTAGCTCATCAAATATATAGGTTACTCCACCAATTTTTTGTAAGCCTTCTGCAGGCTTTCCGTCTGAGAAGTAATACCTATCTCCAACCCAACCTTTAGCAAATTTTCCTGAATGCTTGCTAGCTTCGCCATACTTATTGAAATAATACCGTTGATTTCCAAACTTCTTGTACTGCCTATTGAAAATCTTACCATTTTCGTCAAAACCGTAAGTGATTCCGTCGATCGTCCTAAGGCCCTTAGTGTATGTTCCATCTTCATTGAAATATCCAAGCTTGCCTTTGGAATAGTCCCAACCTATATAATGGGCTATGCCGTTTTTCTCAGAATATATCCTGTCAAAACCCTTGGTGTTGATCTCATTACGGGCCATGGCTCCAGTCTCTTTATCGAAGAAATACCTGTTAGCTCCCGTATCGTAAAGTCCTCTGGCAAGCTTGCCGTCATTTTGGAAGAAATAGCTTCTTCCTTCTAGGTCTATCCAGCCTTGCTTAGATTTTTCTACTAGTGAAAGCTCTCCCTTAGAGTTTGCGACAAACTTTCCTCCATCCGCTATGACTTCACTTCCCTTTACTAGGCCCTTTTCCTTATCGAAGTAATAGGACTTGCCGGAAAGCTCTCTTTTACCAGAAAGCTTCTTGCCTTCTTTGTCATAAAGATAGGTCGACTTATCTTTATCAATTAATTTATAATCACTACCCGTCTCAATCTTATCGCCTGTTGTTTGAGAATTCTCCTTAAAGATCTCATCTATATCTGACATGTCATAATAGACTATAGGAAGGCTACTTGTGTCTCCTGTGTTAGATTTAGAATCCTTTTCTATCTCTTCGATTTCTTCTTCCTGCTCGTAAGATAGCGGATTTTCTTCCTTGATTTCTTTTAATATCTCAAGGATTTCTCCTTCATCAATATCCTTTTCAGAAAGGTCGTCTTTACTTTCTTCACTAAGATTATCTTCACTAGGAAGATCTTCTTTTTCTGTATTAACTTCATCTGTATCTTCGCTAATATTATCGACAGTTTCCTCATAAAAGCTTTCTTGATCTATCTTTTCGCTTGCATTATCTCCTCCATCAGCAAATGATGGAGATAAGCTTGTAAAGCTAGATAGACATAGCAAAATAGCAACTATCTTCTTTTTATTATTCATCCTCTACTCCTTTAGTATATAACTATTATATAATAAAGGGAGATTTTTAACAACAAAGTAGTAGATAAAACAAAAGACCCCACAATTTATATGGAGAAATAAGTTACTTGTGTGGGGTCTGAGATATTATGATTTGTTTATGAAATTATTTTGCCATTTTGCTGCTTTCTATAGCCGCGTCAATGTTCTTTTGGAGTTTTTCTTGTTGTTCTGGAATGTTTAGGGCTCCTTCTACTGGATCTCCTATTACATTGCCATTTTTGTCAACTACGATTGTTGTTGGATATACGAAGATATTTTCTAGAAAATCTTTCATTTCTCCTTCGTAGTCTACCGCAAGATTTTTATAAGTTGGCTTTTTATCTTTCATGATTCTTTCAAAGGCTTCTTTGGTTGAATCATCGTAATTTACATCTGTACACATTGATACAAAGTCAACTCCCTCTTGCTCTTTTAGTTTTTGAGAGTATTCGTTTAGATCATCCATTTCTTCTACGCAAGCTGAGCAGCCTGTAAACCATAAGTTTATTACAGTCGCATCGTTTTTGGCTATGTCTTCTTTGGAATAAGACTTGCCATCTTGGTCTTTGGATGTAAAGTCTGGAAGCATTTTCGCTCCAGCTTTAGAAGCATCTACTGACTCAGTTTTTTCTTTATCATCAGCCTTTACTGCTTCTTCTTTCATATCTGCATCTTTACTGTCGTCTTTTTCGTCTTTTTTGACTTCTTCTTGTTTTGTTTCTGCCATGTCTTTAGCCTTATCGTCTGCCTTTTGTGTGTTGTTGCCACAAGACGATAGACCTAGGGCTAAAATTAAGGCAAATATTATTTTATTCTTCATTTTCTCTCCTTTGCCTAAATGAGGAAGATATGGCCTTTGTTGGACAATTTTTCTTGCAATCGCCGCATCTTATGCATTCTAGATGGTGATCATTTTTTCTTATATCTACATCCATCTTACAAACCCTAGCACATTTGCCGCAGTCTATGCATTTGTGCTTATCTACACCCATCTGATAGAAGGAGTACTTGTTAAAAAGGGAGTAGAAGGCTCCCAATGGACAAATCCATTTACAGAAGGGTCTGTAAAATACTATAGATAGGATAATCGTTATGATCAAAATCGTAAGCTTGAGGTTAAATAAGCTTCCGAGTCCTAATCTTAGGGATGGGTTTTTGATAGCAAGTGGTATCGCACCTTCTATGATTCCTTGAGGACAAATGTACTTGCAAAATATGGGAGGAACCACTTCGTACTTATCGCCTAGTACAAGTGACATGGCAAGCATTAGTCCTATTAGAATTAGATACTTAACGTAGCGCAAGGGCTTTAATTTTTTAGTACTTAATTTTTTAGAGGGAATCTTTGCCAATAAATCTTGGAAGAAACCAAAGGGGCAAAGAAATCCACAGATAAGCCTTGCAAATATTACTCCAAAAAACATCATAGATCCAATAACATAGTAGGAAAACTTGTATTTTTTAGCACCCATTACAGCTTGCATAGATCCTATGGGGCAAGATCCAGCAGCGCCTGGGCAGGAGTAACAGTTAAGTCCAGGTACGCAAGCCCTTTTCGTCGAGCCTGTATAGATATTTCCTTTAAAGAAGTTTGGGATATGGATATTTGTAAGTAGACTCGCTATAGCTTGGATAGCCATACGATTTATATTTTTTATCTTATCCAATTCCTATACACTCCAAACATAACTTAATCGCCTTTGCCAAAACCGTATCCATCTCTCCTCTCATAGCTCCATAACTTATGAAGGCTATTGAGATTAGTAAAAGTAAAATTCCAACATTTCTTCTTTTTTTGTATATCATATCCTTACCTCGATTATATATTAGCATAGGCCTTGTTAAATTTATGTTAAATATTTCTAAATTTTATCAAAAATATTGTTCCTTTAGGTTTATTGTCTCTTACTTCTATCCTCGCCCCCAAAGTTTCGGCTATATCTTTAGATAGGGAAAGGCCTATACCAAAACCTTCTTTGTTTCTTGAATCATCTACTTGATAGAAAAGATCAAATATTTCCTCTTTTTTCTCATCACTAATCCCAATTCCAGTATCGGATATTCTTATTACAGTCTCCTTATCATTTTGGCTCACATTAACATCAACTAAACCGCCCTCTTCGGTATATTTGATGGCATTTTCTATTATATTGAAGATAAGCCTCTGGATTAGGACATCATCCGAATCAATGCTTATATTAGAATAGTGATAGTCTAGGCTAATATTTTTCTTAGAGGCAAAATCATCTAGGTCAAACAAAATCTCATCTATCATATTATCAAGATTAACAGAGCTAATCTTTAATTTATTTCTTTTACTTAAAAGAAGGACCGAATCGATAAGCTTTTTGAGCCTCTTAATGTTGAAATCCATTGTTTCAATAAAGTCTAGATTATTTTCGTCGGTATTCTTCTCTCTAAAAACATCGACCTGGGCCTGCATTATAGCTATGGGTGTCCTTAGCTCGTGGGCTACATTTGATGAGAATTCCTTTTGCTTTTTGTAATCCTTATAGATCCTTTGGATTAAATCATCAAACTTCTCGGAAAGCTCCTTAATCTCCGTAGGCCCCTCAACCAAGACTAGATTTTCCGAGAAACTATCGGGATTTTCTATATCCACCCTTCCTATCTTCTCTTCTAGTTTGTTTAAGGGCTCTAGGGTTTTTTTGATTATAAAAACAAAGGCTACAGACCCAATTAGGACAACTGAAGCTACAACCAAGCCGAGATACAGCCTAAAGGCACTGGTGGATTGGACCTGGGCACTATCTATAAGAAGAACTACCGACTCATTATTTTCTGGAAAGTTTCTAGAAAAGCCCTCAAAGACCTCCTCCATTATCATAATTTGTTTCCTATTTATAAGAAAATTCGAAACAAGAACCATTAGGACAAATATAATTACAATGGAAATTATTAGCCTTGTTACTATAGAGTCGTAGGATTTCTTATTTTTCATAAATCTTATAACCCTTGCCGATAACATTTTCTATATAATTTTTTCCTGTGGCCTTCTTTATCTTCTTTCTCAAAGAAGACATATGGACCCTTACAGTATTCGAGAAATCATCTGCATTGGAATCCCACACATGATCCATAAGCTCCTCCACGCTCACATACCTTTCCCTATTAAGGAAAAGATACTCGATAATTCCAGTCTCCTTGGCTGTAAGAGTAAGTGGCTTTCCCTCAAACCTTGCTTCTCTTTTTACAGTATCGAAGCTTATGCCGTTAATTGTGATATCTTTTTCTTCCATGATAGACTTTCTCCTTAAAAGAGAACGCATCCTCGCATCAAGCTCCTTAAGATCGAAGGGCTTGGTCATATAATCATTGGCTCCGAAATCAAGGCCTCTTACCCTATCATCTATATCACTTCTTGCTGTAAGCATTATAATATTTACTTCCTTATCAAATTGCCTTATATCTCTTAGGACCTCGAAGCCGTCCTTCTTCGGTAGATTAATATCTAGGATAATAATGTCATAATCTTCTACAAAAGCAAGGTCAAGGGCCTCTTTTCCATCCCTTGCCGTATCTGTAACATAGCCTAAAAGACTTAATCCTTCATCAAGAAGTCTCAAAAGCTTTCTCTCATCTTCAACTATCAGTACTTTCATCTATTCTCCTCCTGTTAATTAAAAATTATATCACAATTAGATTAATTTCTAGTTAAGAATTATTAACTATTTTAAAAAATGTTTTACAAAAAAGGATTTGGGTATATAATTAATACGTAACAATTCATTGTTAACGAAAATAAGGGAGTGATAAAAATGAAAACAAACAAATTAGCAGCAATGTTACTAGTTGCATCATTTGCACTTGCAGGTTGTGGAAACAACGCTAACAAAGAAGCTGAACCAGCTGAAACAAAAGTTGAAGAAAAAGCAACTGATGCAAAAGAATCTGTAGACAAAAAAGCTGAAGACAAAAAAGATGCTATAGATGAAAAAGCTGAAGATGCAAAAGACGCGGTAGATGAAAAAGCTGAAGATACAAAAGACGCAGTAGACGGAAAAGCTGACGACGCTAAAGATGCTGCAAAAGACGCTGCAGAAAAAGAACTAGAAAAAGATGTTAACGCAGGAGAAAACAAATAGTTTTATCCTATTGAGCTGGCTTAGGTCAGCTCTTTTTTATTATAAGCCCATAAATCGATATTTTAAAATAATACTTTACATTTATTAAGATTGTGTTATAATATCTTTAGAAATAGAAACATAAAAGGAGATAATATGAACAAGAAATTTTTAGCCCTTGCTCTTTCTGCAGGAATGATTTTTGCAGCTTGCGGCAACAATACTGATACAAATACTAATAAAGCTAGCGAAAAAGCAGAAACAAAAGTAGAAGATGTCAAGGAATCTGCCAAAGATGCCAAAGATTCTGCCAAAGAAACAAAAGACGAGGTAGAAACAGCAGTAAAAACTGCAACAAGCGACATCAAAGAAGTAAAAATCGACATCGACGGTGCTGTTAACAAATTCAAAGAAACTTTCTCTGATGAGGGAATAGCTATCGAGAGTATTTCTCTAGAGCTTGAAAATGGAGAATATGAATACGAAATCGAAGGTAGAAAAGACAATAAAGAATACAGCTTAACTCTTGATGCAAACACAGCTGATATCAAGGCACAAAGCGAAGAAGACGATAATGATAACGAAAAGGCTGAGCCAATTGATTTTGCATCAATCATAAGCCCAACAGAAGCTATGGATAAGGCCCTAACAGGTCAAGAAGATGCCAAAGTTGTTGAATGGAGCATATCAACAGATGATGCAAAGTTAAAATACGAAATCGACGTAGAAAACGGTAATGACAAGAACGTTGACGCCCTAACAGGAGAAGTTTGGGACGACTAATCCTAAAAAAATTTAATTACAAGCAAAAAACCAAGACAACACCAAGTCTTGGTTTTTTGTATGGAAGGAAGAATTTATTCGATAAATTTTTACTAATATAGTATTTTTTGTGATTTTCTGTAGTTTACTATTTTTTATAGGTTACGTAATCATTCAAAGTTTGATTAATTTCTATCTTATTAGCTCTCTCATCATCTAATACCTTATCAACCTTTTCTTTAATTTCCTCATCCTTTTCTTCGGAAGAAACTATAAGGTTAAGGCTTGTCTTTAGAAGTGTTAGGTCATTTTCATTTTGAAGTTTAAACAAGACATCTATTAATTTATTGTATGATTCTTCAACTTGCTTAGCCTTAGAATTTTTGTCATCTAAAACTTTTCTAGCTTGCTCAACTAGATCTTTTAACTCTTTGGTCTTATCAGATTTTTCAAGAATATCTTGGTTATTAGCTATATTCTCCACCAAATCTTTTAGCTTTTGTTTATTAACGTTATTTTCATTTTCTTTTAATTTTAATCCAACAACCGCCGCTAGTAAGTTTTCATATGCTTTATCACATGAATTTTGATCAATCTTATCTTTATCTAAAATTTCTCTCGCCTTAGCTAAAGAATTTTTCAAGTTTTCAAAAGATTCATTTGTATACCTAGCTTGATCAATATCAACTGCCTTATAGAAAAGATGCATTAAGGCTGTGGTATCAGCATTTTCTTCATCTAATTCCTTATCCTCTAATTCGAAGCTTAGATTCAAAATTTCTTCATAGAGTGCATCAACCTTAGTTTGATTGATATCAGCTGACCCTAATAATTTCTCAGCCTCACTTACCTTGTCGGCCATTTTTTTATAGGACTCTTCCGTATACATTTGTTCATCTAAAGATTCAAAGTAATCTATCATAGATTTCAAATTCTCAGTATCAACCTTAGCTTTTTTAACTAGATTAATGGTGAATTTTCTCCTCTTCAATCCATCTTCAGACTCTAACAAAATGTTTATCTTTGAATCTTTTTCTGGAACAACAGTGTATGAGGCATTTTCCTTAGTTTTTACATCTATCTTAGCCTTTAAATCATTCGTTGTATAGGAATCCTTCTTAAGCTCTTCCTCGCTTAGGTTCTTGTCGGAAATCTTCAAGCTATCAAAGTCAGTTGAATCGAAATTTACATTTTCTGATTCAGATAGGTTTAGCGAAGCTTCTGTTAGGCAGGTGTGCTTACCTTGCTTATTCTTTATGACTATTTTAGCAAAGGTTGCTTGACTTGGGTTAAAGTTTAACTTATATTCTTTAGCATTTTTACCTAAATCACTAACTTCTAGATCATAGTTAACCTCTCTCCAAGAATCTTCTGCTCCTGTTTCAGAAACTAAAAGCTTTATCCTGTCCTTGTCTGGATATTCCGAACCCCTGCCATCGATAGCGAAAGTTAATCCAGCCTGTCCAAATACCTGTTGAGTAGCATATTCAAAAACTAAATCAAATTCATCTATGCCTTCTCTAGCTGCATATATGTTTGAAAACACGCTATTTTTTGTATTTCTTCTGTTGTATTCCTTCTCACCATCTAGCAAATTATCTATAGAGCCTTCTAGGAGATTTTTATCTACACTTGTAGATTTATTCATAGCCTGGCTTATCACATTATCTCCCAAGCTCACCTTAGGACTAGCGATTCTTATATCGGCAACAACATCTACAACTTTATCAAATATATTAGCTTTTCCATGTTTTTGGATAATTTTTTCTTCTTTGACTTCTTCTGCTGATATATCATCCCACTCAACATTAAAGTTTGTATCTATTATATCTCCATTACTCTTAACACCAGGTCTTTGACTTGGTAGAGATGGGATAACATTAGGTAGAGTGTTTATTGATACATTAAGTAAGGCCACAACATCATCTACTACATTTACATTTACGGATACTTCATGCCCTAACTCAGTCTTACCTTTGATTTCAAACTTACCTTCCTTATCCAATAAGCTATTGTCAAAGGACTCCCAACTTACCTTCACATCTCTTGTTGATCTATCAGAAAATGTTGCCTTGACACTTTGAGGCAAATTGATTCCGGATGATTTCTTAACTGTATAGGTCTTGCTATAGGTATAATATGAAACTCCAGCTTCAGCATCAAAATCATGTACCTTGTTGGTTTTTAGGCTAAGAGCTTTAGCCTTCAGTCCCTCAGATGTTATATTTATATTTATGTCTCCTGAAGATTTTCCAGCCTTAACAATTGCTATCAATGAACCAGCGTGAGCATTTCTATTGCCTTCATCATAGGCTTGATGGTCGGCTTGCAATCCATTATCCATAGCTATAAGACTACCATTGCCGGTAACGTCAACTTTAATATTGTTATTTGCATTAGTTACTATATTTCCATTCTTATCCTTTATATCAATTCTGACATAGGCAAGATCTTTTCCATCATTGTCTAGGCTCTTCTTATCTAGGCTAGCCTCTATATACTCAGCCTTACCTGTAGTTTCTACAAAATTTCTTCCTACAGTATTTTTAATTTCTTTACCATTTTTATCGTAAGCTACAGCTTCAACTTTTCCATCTTCGTATTTTAAATTATATTTTACATACAAAGATTCGTTTCCGCTTTCGCCCTCTACAGTTTTATACCTAAAGCCTGACTTAGTAGTGTTGGTTATCAATTTTTTCTTACCTAAAGAACGTCTTTGTCCGCCCCTTGGGGTAAAGAACAACTCTACACTATCAGCATTTGTATAAACAACTATAGGAACTCCACCCGCTCCATTGCTTACAATATCCTTACCCCATGCTGGCAATAAATGAAGGGTAGTATCTTTATCGTTCCATACGGACCTGTACAAGTAGTAAGAATCTTTTTCTAGTCCTGCGGTATCAATTATTCCAAAATAGGAAGCCTTAGGTGATGGCCAAATTCCTTGAGCTCCAGGTATGGTTCCATTCCATGGAGTTGGTTCTCCCAAGTAGTCAAAACCAGTCCAAACGGCTTCGCCCAATACATGATCTCTCGTAATTGTGTCATACCATGCCTTAGAAGCAAGTGCGCCCCAGTTAACTCTCGAATTATCGTAACTAGTTAGGTTCTTATCTATGGTTTGAGAGCCTCCATTTGTCCTATAATAAATTCCTCTGGAATTGATTGATGAAGCGGTTTCAGATCCAAACAAAGTCCAATCAGGATGGTCGTTTTTAAGTTGATCGTACCTATTATCATTAACATAGTTTACGCCTACGATACCACCCGCATCACTAATTGCTTGAGCCATAGCCACAACATTGTTGTTATAACCGCCCTTTAATTGATTATCTCCCATAGTTACATATCTTGTGTCATCTATTTCTTGAGTCCATTTAATGAGATTTCTCATTACTCCTGGATACTCGCCTTGCCTAGACCAATTTGTTCCTTCCAAGACTTCGTTACCCATTGACCACATAACTATAGAAGGATCGTTTTTACCCCTACTGACCATCTGTTTTATAGAAAATTCTGCCCAGGTCATATCTCTTGTAGAATTTATTAATTCACTTTCTCCAACTTCTTTTTCAAAATAAGTAGAGAAATCATTTGAGTTGCTATTTTTTGGTAAGATCCAACCATCAAAAGCCTCATCTATTAAGAGCATTCCATACTTATTGGCAGCGTTGATTAGGGCTCTTGACGCTGGATTATGGGTTACCCTAATTGTATTCGTTCCCATATCTTTTAGGATTCTAACTTGTCTATCTATAGAACTTTCATAAGCTCTAGCTCCAAGAGAGCCCTGGTCGTGGTGCATACAAACACCCTTTATCTTTATTTTTTTGCCATTTAATAGAAATCCATCTTTATTATTAGCTTCAATGAATCTAAAACCATAGTCCGTTTTATCTTCATCTATAACTTGACCATCCTCTTCAATTTTTGTTTCAACTACATAAAGATTAGGGTCATCTACATCCCAAAGTTTAGGATTATTCGCTTGAAAGTCAGCCTTATTTTCAGTAGATTTTCCTGGATCCAAGCTTAGATTTTGAGAGGTATAGCTAGCTACTTCACTTTCATCTTCCTTGCTATAAACTCTATGTTTGATTACAAAAGTTCTTTTCTTACCAGAATCATTTTTAACTTTTGTTTTTACATTCATTGCAACAGTATTTGTGTTTCTGGCATTTAGACCAGGAGTTTTAATGTCAACTCCATACAAATCTATGCGAAGATTTTCTGAAACTATCAAACTTACATCTCTATAAATACCAGAACCTGAATACCACCTACTTGAAGGAACAGGATTATCAGTTCTGACTGAAATTACATTATTTCCACCAAAATTTAGGTAAGGAGTTATATCATAAGCGAATGGAGTGTAACCATAAGCATGGAATCCAAGCTTATGACCGTTTATATAGACTGTTGATGTCATATATACCCCATCAAAATATATAGTATATTTCTTGTCTTTGTTAGTTGCTGGTATAGAGAAAGATTTCCTATACCATGCGACTCCTCCTAGTTTATATCCTGATTCAGCTTCTCCTCTGGACGTGTATTCACCTTCTAAACTATAATCATGAGGAAGTTCAATATTTCTCCAAGAGGAATCATCAAAGTTATCTTTTTCTGCTCCAGATTGATCGCCTAACTTAAATTTCCAGTTAGAGTCAAAATCCATTATTTTCTGTGTTGGATCAGAATTTTCCAAAAAAACATTTTCTGGCTTCGAGATTATAACGCTTGAAGATGAGCTATCTGCGTGGGATTTGAAAGGTAGGCCACCTATATTCCCAGCCACTAGGCTTAGGGCTAATATTGAACTAATTATTTTATGTTTTGCATTTTTTATAATCTTATTTCCCATATCCTACCTCTTATTTTAGCTCTAAATCTAATATTGCTTCTAGTAGTGATTCATAACAGTCATCTACTTCTTCTTGTTTAGCTGTAGTATTTTTGAATACCTCTTTAGCTTTATCTAAAGCTTGTTTGTAAATTTCTATAGATTCATTTGTATATTTATCGCTTTCATGTGTTCCAATTGAGTCAAGAAGTGTCTTAAGTCTTGACTTATCAATAGATGTTGAATCTTTTTTCCTAAGAGCTAGTAGTTTGTTACTTAAATTGTTGTAGGCTTCATCAACTTCTTCTTGGCTAGTATTTTTATTTTTGTTTACTTCTAGGGCACTTGTCAACGCCTCTTTAACTTCAGCTGCAGTATTTTCTTCATATTTATTTTCGTTTTCTACTACATCTTGTGAGGCTTTTATTAAAATTTCTAATCTTTCTTTATCGACTTCTGACTCCTCTAGTTCTTCCAAAGAAAATACAGAATCCATAAGTTCTTCATATACCTTGTCGACTTCTTCTTGACTAGATAATTTTCTAGAGCTTACCTTCTTCGCTTCTTCTAATTTTTTAGCCAAGCGATCAAATGATTCGCTGTTATATTCTTCTTTTTTGATACTTTCAGAATATTTAATCATCTCGTTTAAAGATGTCTTATCAGCTTCTTTAACATCAAGAGTTTTAACCATCATATTAGAAACTTGAACCCAATAATGACCTTCGGTCAAGCTCCTAACAGCTACATATCTTGCAGTTATTCCTTCGTCACTGAAATCTATTTCTGTTACTTTCTTGGCTTCTTTTTGAGTTATAGGATCTCCATATCTCTTCCAGTTAACCTTATCATTTGAATATACTATTTCATATTCGCTAAAATGGTCGTTTGCAGAGCTTCCACCCATTACTAGTCTGAATCTGCCTAGTGGGTATTCTTCCTTTAAATCAAATCCGATGTAATCTCCTTTCCTGTAAGTATCGCCAGGAGTTGACCACCAGGTGAAAGAATTATCATTCAAATCAATCATCTTTTTCTTGCTATGGTTTTGGTAAATTCCGTAAGAAGCAGATGTAATAATGTTTTCTTCGCTTATGTTTGGATTTTTGAATGGTCCTGTTTTAGCATTAGGATCTATTGCGACTTCCGACAAAATTTCATGCATTTTTTCAACATTAGCTCTAATTCTCTTGCTTCCTGTCCTTATAGGAAGTTCTTTGCCTCTGGAGTTAAAGGTGTGTGCGTTAGCTTTCTTCCACATAGCATCGGCCTCTTTGAAAATTTGGACAAGATTTTTGTCTCCACCTTTTTGTGCGTAGTATTCTATAGCTTCGATATCTTTTATTGCTGCAAGAGATGTATCTTTCATTGATTCAAGATATGGTTTTAGTTCGTCTTTAATAGCTTCGTTTGCCGCTTTCTCATTATAATCATCGACATTGTCAGCTATCTTTTGATATTCTGCCTTTAGTTTATCTCCTTTTTCTTTGATAGCATCCTTATCTTGCTTATCGACTGCATCCTCAAATTCTTTGATGAATGGAAGCAATTCTTCAGATTCTTTTAGTGAATAACCTACCCCATCTGATGAGGTGTTGTGTTTTGCAAAGTTTCTAAGTTCTTCTGTTGCATTTTCTTCTACATATTTAAAGGAATCGTACCAGGACTGTTGAGCATCAAAGTCTTCCACATTCCAGGTATAATCCGCCATAGCAAATAGTGAAAGTTGTGATAGGTGAGCGTGTTCCATAGGGTTGGTTACAACTCCAATCATGCTTTTTGCATCGTTGGAAACCATTTCCATAGGTCCAATAAATACTCGCCTAAAAGATTTATCTATATCATTTACTGACCAGTTCAACCAGAACAAAGGACTTCTACGTTCTTTTCCTAAAGTGCCCCTGGTTTTGAATTTTTGAAGGTCTGACTCATTTATGTAACTCATTGTTGAACTACCAGTGAAAAATATTTGAACATTATCAGGGAATTCCCTATCCCATTTATTTAACTCGCTAGCATTCCAATTCCATGATAAGGTATAAGATGTTGGGCAGAAAAGTAAATCATACACATCACCCTTATCCTTAGCCCATTCTGATAATTCATTCATCAACCTAACAACAACATCTCTATTAGTACCTTGGATATCATCAGCAAGTACACCATATTGTCTTACACCAGCTTGATATAGTTGTTCGAACTTATTAATTATTTTCGGAATATCTTCATCTGCATTGGCACTTGTTAGAGGATTATTCATGAATGGATGAATGGTCCAAACGAATCTATTTTTGTTTTCATTACCTACTTCTGCCAATTTTCTTATATTATCTATATCTTCTTTTGGATATAAGTCTCTCCACTTCTGATTGTGGTATGGATCATCTTTTGGTGCAAAAACAAAAATGTTGTTTTTAAATTGACCTCCAAATTTTAGGTTATCAATTCTATTATCCCATCCCCATGGATTACCATAAAATCCTTCAATAGCTCCCCTAAATTTTACAGAGGAATAATCATTAATCACCAAATTTCTTACTTCTTTGTTGGCTTGCCTTAGTATTAAGTCTAAAGTTTCTAAGCCGTAAAAGCTCGCATCAGTGTCTTTTCCAACTATGGCAATTGTCTTATCTTTTACAGATAAGCAATAAGCATCAAAGTGTCCATAAATATCCTTATCAACTGCATTTTGTTTAAAATACTTATCTGCTTGGTCATCAGAACCCTTTATGCCTACCAAGATATTGGTGCCAGCTTGCTCTTTTGATGAAACTGTATAATTTATTCCGTTATTCTTTAAAACATTCTCTGCCTTTTCTTTAGTGTACTTATCAAGTTTATCAGCTAAAACTAAATTAACTTGACCATTTAGAGAAGCGTTGCCTTCTTGATATTCTATCTCGTGAACCTTAGGATATATTTCATAATCTTGTCCGCTCGCCAAAGAAGACTTGGCGAAAATAGCAAAGGTGCATATCATAATCACCAGTAAGACAACCTTGTTTAATTTCATTTTATTCATAATTACCTCTCGAATATTTTAAGTTGCGTTTGTAAACTTCTACCTACACTAAGGGTTTTTAACTTAGTGTAGGTGATAGCTCTCTTAGAATTTTATTCAGTCATTAAGATGCCTAATATATCTTCATAAGCCTTATTAATATCATCTTGACTAGAACCTGCTTTGTCATAAACTTCTTTGGCTTTGACACAGGCCTTGGCAAGTTTATCACTTTTAGCTAAATCGGACTTTTCTATTGATTCAAGTAACTCTTTTAATTTTGACCCATCTCTTAAATCGCTAGATTGTTTCTGATCAATATTCATTATAGCTTCGAGTAAATCAAAATAAGCATTGTCCACCTCAGTTTTACTTGCGCCTTTACTCTTATAAACTTCCTCAGCCTTTTCGAAAGATTTCTTTACTAGCTCTAGTGATCCTTCTTCATAAGTTTTTGACTTATCGGCTAGTAGATCATTGGCCAAATCAATTCCTAAAAGAAGCTTAGACTTATCTACCTGAACCTCATCTTCTTTTTCTTCTAGCTTAAATATTTTATCTAAGAGCTCTTCATATATTTTATCTACTACATCTTGAGCTAAACTAGGATCTTTTAATGTTTCTTTTGCATTTTTTATTGCAACTTCCAAGTTCAACCTAGATTCATCCCCATACTCATCCAAATTAAAACTTTCTGCATAAGCTAAACATTCCTTTAACTGGCTGGTATCTGCCTTAGCCCTAACCTCTACTAGATTTTTTATATATTTTTGTAAATATTCAACAGCCTTGTCTACATCCAGTTGAGAAGCTCTTTTATTTTTGAGAACTGATTTTGAATAAACTAATTCCTCTTGAAGCTCATTAAAGGATTCTTGAGTATACTTATTTTTTTTGAAAGACTCAGCTTTCTTAATTAGATTTTCTAATTCATCCTTGTTAGCTTTATTGAAAGATGCAAGACTTCCAATACTTTCCTTTAATTTTTCGAAAGCTTTGTCAACATCTTCCTGTTCTAAATCCTCACTCTTGAGAACCTTATCTATTTCTGGCAAGATTTTTACAAGATTTTTGTAACTTGTGTATGTGTAGTCATCCTTATCAAGTTTGAGTGCTTTTTCATAAAGGTCTTTAAGTTTTGTTAGCTCCAAAGGTTTTTTGACATAATCTTTTCCCCAAGCTTGCAATTCTGTAACTGCTAGCGATTTTCCCTCTGGTGGAAGCATAACTATCCTTATCGCAAAAGTCTCTACTTTGTCAAAGGAAATATCATTTGTTTTATTTCTATCTAAATTATTCGCTCTTAAATTCTCTACACTCTTCCAGTTTTGAGGATTATTAAATGAGTTATCTTTCTCATCCGCTATATGAGCATGGTTTTTTATTCCCTCTGGCTTAGGGCCAACATAATATTCAACCCTAATTTTTTGAGGCATCTTTGTTCCGTTGTCTTCAAAAAAGCTTAGTGATAATCCACTCACTTCTTGTTTTCTCGCTTTTTTATCCCCAAATATTACGCCAATATATTGGTTGCCCTTTAAGGCATTTCTCTGCCAGGTTGTCCATCTATTATTGCCTTTTGAGCCATCCATATCAATTATTCCATCATTTAATGAACCTACCTTATCATTTGAGCCTGGTGGATCATTGGTGAAAGAAGCAAAAGCTTTTGGATATTCATTGCTTGTTGTTTGGCTAATTATTTTATAAGATTGTTTGTCAATATTCGCTTTTTGCCCGAGTTTGTCATAAACTCCAACACCAGAATCTTCTGTAGCAAAGCAACTACTTGGTGTTAGGGCAAGACCAGCTGTTGTTGCCAAAATTGTAACAAGGCTTAAAACTTTTTTCTTATTCATTTTTACCTCTTATTTTTTCTTTTCTTATCAACAAATAAGGCTGAACTAGAAGCTATTAGACCCATGAATATCTCTGTCATGCCTGTTACTCCAGTCTTTGGTGCTGTCTTTGTCTGTTTTTTCTCTTCTTTATTTTCTTTTTTATCCTTGTCTTTACCTTTTGATAAAGGATTTTTTGCTTTGCTGTCTTCTTTACTTCCAGATGGTCTTTGAGTTTCTCCGTCCTTCTTATTTGGAGCTGATGGTTTTTGAGTTTCTCCGTCCTTCTTATCTGGTGATGATGGTTTTTGTGTTTCTTTATCCTTTTTGTCTGGTGATGATGGTTTTTGAGTTTCTCCATCCTTCTTGTCTGGTGATGATGGTTTTTGTGTTTCTTTATCCTTTTTGTCTGGAGTTGGTGGAGTTTGTGTTTCTCCGTCCTTTTTGTCTGGCGCTGATGGTTTTTGTGTTTCTCCGTCCTTTTTATTTGGAGCTGATGGTTTTTGAGTTTCTCCGTCCTTTTTGTCTGGCGCTGATGGTTTTTGTGTTTCTTTATCCTTTTTGTCTGGTGATGATGGTTTTTGAGTTTCTTTATCCTTTTTGTCTGGAGTTGGTGGAGTTTGAGTTTCTCCATCCTTCTTGTCTGGTGCTGGTGGTGTTTGGGTTTCTCCGTCCTTTTTGTCTGGCTTTTTATCTTCTTCCTTAGTTCCAATTTTTATAATTTCTTCTACAGGTTCTAAGGTAATTTCTTCTTTTTTCTCAACAACTATCTTCCCATTAACTAGTTTTGATGTTATTGTTATTGTCTTTTCGCCATCTTTTCCTACAACTTCTACAACTTTCTTGCCTTTTTCTATATTGGAATCTTCTATTATTTTAGTTGTATGTGGAATAACTACTTTTACGATTTCAACCTTTTTATCTTCTACAGGCTTTTTATTAGCTTCTCTTGCTTCCATCAAAATTTGAGCCATTTCACTTGGTGAATCTGTTAGTTGAGCTCTTGCTTCAAAGCCTTTTTTCTCGCTAGGTGTAAGGTTGGTTAATTTTTCTAATTCCTCATTGAATTTTTTCCTCGCATCTTGAGCTACTAATTTTTGACCCGCAATTTTTTTATCAAGCTTTCTTGCTTCATCAATGATTTCTAGGAATCCACCTTCTCCTTTAAGGGCAGTCGCCTTGTTTATTTGATTTGTAAAATTCTCTCTACTTTCAATATCAAGATTAACAAGACTATTTAGTTCTGCTAAGTAGGCTTTTCTCAAATCATTTACAACCCTATCCTTAACTTCAGGACTAACCTTGCTTTTTTCTAGGGCTTCTTTATATATATCGCTCATTTCCCCTACATTTTTCGCACTAGCTAGGTTGGCATAATAATTTTGTTTCTCTTCATCTGATAAATTAGCTAGGGATTCAATTTTTTTCTTGTATCCATCTCTAAAGTCTGCCAAAAGCTTCTCTTCGCTTCTTTTTTTATTTGTTTTTTCTGCTTCGTTTGCTTTTTCAGTAATTTCTTTTATTGTTTCTTGATCTAATTTGTCTTTTTTATTTATTTCTTCAATAAGCTTAGCTTTCTCTTCCTCGCTTAGATTTTTTAATTTTTGTATCTTCTCGATA
This sequence comes from Anaerococcus sp., assembly GCF_030825785.1. GTDB lineage: Bacteria > Bacillota > Clostridia > Tissierellales > Peptoniphilaceae > Anaerococcus. The sequence continues at coordinate 2,104 of NZ_JAPJPG010000023.1, read as the reverse complement.
TACCCATTTTTAATATCTTCTAGGACCTTGTTTTTTGTTTCCTCGCTAGGATCTTTAGGTCTATTCTTTATCTCGGTTTCAAGCTCTTCAATTTCCTTTTTAATAGCATTTTGACTGTCAAAATCTTTTACATCAGTCAAGGCATTGATTTTATTTTTGATTTCCTTAACCTTGGCAGGATCAGCATCTTTTTCAATGGTTTTTAGCCTTTTTCTCAAAACTTCCTTATTAGCTTCAAGTGCCTTTTTATTTTCTTCTTCAAGTTCTTTCTTTTTCTTCTCTTCTACAATCTTCTTATCTTCAGCCTTAGCAGCATCAGAAATCTTTTTTATGGAATCTTTATCATTTGCTTGGTCAATTTCTTTTTCTATTTCTGCCTTTCTTTCTGAGCTTAGATTTTCAAGTCCCTTAACTACTTCCTTAGCTTTTAATTTGAAGGCAAAGATTATATCTTTTCTTTTAGCCTCGGTTTCCTTGCTAGAAATTTCTTTTTCGATTTTTTCTAAGTCTTCTAGGCTCTTGGCATCTTGGAGGGCTTTTTTTAGGTTTTCTTTGTCATCTGATGGTATAGATTCAAGCCTTTTAGCGAGCTCTTCTCTTTTGTCTGTAACTTCCTTATCCTCAACTTGTTCACTCTGGTTTTCTGCTTCTTTTTGAATTAAATCTAAGACTTCTTTAAATTTAGCCTTCAAGATCCTTTCAATAAAGGCAGCCTTTTTCGCCTCATCCAGATTAAGATTATTTACCCTATTAACATAAGGAGTTCTTAATTCATTTAACCTATCAAGCATGCTTGTAAGACCTATATATTTTTGAATATATGTGTTATTCTCTCCCTTAGCGATTTCGTCTAATTCATCGCTTTTAGCCTTCCTCTCCTCATCAGATATATTTTCTATATATCCCTCATAACTCTTATCGTATAGTTTTCTCTTATACCTATTAATCAAGCCATCAACAGCTTTTGAGTCTGTAACTTTTTTAACTTTTGCGTATTCATTGTTCTTATCATTTTCTGCTGTAGCTTGACTTAAAAGATATTCTAAGCCAGCCTTATCTTTCACAGCATCCATCCTTTTTTTGAATTTGTCTCTTAATTCAGGACTTAGATAAATTAGCTTTTCTAGCCTTTGGTTGGCCGCTTTTTTATCTTCTTCTGTTATAGCGGTAGCTTCTGTTTTTTCTTTCTTACTTCTATTTAACTTAGTAGCCTCGCTCACTACAGCCATAGTTTCTTTCATGCGAACTGCATTTGGATTATTTTCTATCTCTCTTATAAGAGCTATAAAGTAATCTTTTTCTCCTTGACTTAATTTATCTAGTTTATTAATGTTCCTTATAGACGTATCCACTTCTCCAGGCATAACAGCAAGAAAATTTAATAAATTTTCAGCTATTTGGCCAGAAAACTTTTCTCTAAGTTCACTTTCCAAGCTCGCTAGCTCCTCATTAGTAAGGTTTAAGTCATAAATTGTTTCTGGGAGTTCAATTCCAAATCTCTCTTTCAAAAAACTCTCAAGCTTTTCTTGACTTTTTTTGATTTTTTCACCATCGCCCTTATCTTTTTTTTCTTTCTCTAAAGACTTTTCTTCGTCTTTTGTAGTCTTTTCTATAGCCTTATCAATTTCTTCATCAAGCTTTTCCAAGTCAGCTTTAGATGTAAGCTCTTCTACCTTTCTTGAGAAATCGTTCTTTTCATTATCATTAAGTTGGGATTTGTTTATTTTTGTTATAAGAACATCTTTCAACTCTTCTAAGTCCTTAGTCGGTTCATTTGTTTCTTTTTGCTCAACTTCAGAACCTTCATCCTCAATATTTTCGATAAGCTTTCCCTCATCTGATTTTTTAGATTCATCTTCTAAAGTAGATAAGTCAGTTTGTTTATTTTTGTCGTTTTCTACAAACGTTTCTTCGTTTTTTAAATTTTCATCTTCATTTTCCAAGATATAATTGTTATCAAGCTTTACATCATTTAAATCCTCGGCGTGAGATATTGAAGTAACAACACTTACACTCAATGCCATGGCTAAAGCACTTGTTATAATAGCTCTATTTTTATTTCTCATATTTCCTCCCTCTAAAATAATAACGATATCTTTTGGCT
>NZ_JAPJPG010000022.1 GCF_030825785.1 Anaerococcus sp. | reverse complement strand
ATTTATAAGCTTTTGTATCGTAGGATAAGACTTGATCCAATATGCTTAGTGCATCACGCATAGCACCTTTTGCTTTCCTAATTATAAGATCTATAGCCTCATTTTCCATTTCAATATTTTTATCTTTGAGAATTAAGGATATTTGCTCTTTTATCTTACCTTTCTCTATCTTATTGAACTCGAAATTCTGTGCTCTTGATAAGATAGTATTAGGAATCTTGTCAATTTCTGTTGTAGCTAAGATAAAAACAAGATGACTTGGTGGCTCTTCCATTATTTTTAGTAAAGCATTGAAGGCCTCTCTCGTAATCATATGAGCTTCATCTATTATATAGACCTTATACTTAAGCTTGTTGGGTGGATAGATAACATTATCCTTAAGATTTCTAATATCATCTATTCTTCTATTGCTAGCCGCATCCATCTCTATTATATCGATAGTGGATTCATCATCAATGGCCTTACAATTCTCACACTCAAGACAGGGTGAACCATCAACAGGATGCAAGCAGTTGATAGCTTTTGCAAAGATTTTTGCACAAGTTGTCTTCCCGCATCCTCTCTCGCCAGCAAAAATATAAGCATGGGAAAAGTTATTATTTTTAACTTGATTTTTTAGGACATTTACAACCCTATCCTGACCTAAAACTTTATCAAAGGTCTTGGGCCTGTACTGCCTATACAAAGCTTTTGCCATATTATTTCCTTTCTAACAGGATTATTATACCATAAGTCTCCCCTAATAATAAGTAAACATTATCATGAAGATAAATCAGAACTTTATTTTGCTTTATTATTTATATGGGGTATAGTCTACTAATGTAGCGAGGAGAGCTGTCCGAGTGGTTGAAGGAGCACGATTGGAAATTGTGTATACGTATTGTCAGCGTATCATGGGTTCAAATCCCATGCTCTCCGCCATGCACTAGACAGGGAGTTAGCGGTGCCTTGTAACCTGCAATCCGCTATAGCAGGGTTTAATTCCCAAGTGAGGGCTTAGGGTTTTTATTAAGACCTTTAAGATTGGTGTTGATTGTTAGAACTTACGCAACAGAGAGCTGTGAATCATGTCAGGACGGGAACGTAGCAGCATTAAGCAGTACTTTCTGTGTGCCGTAAGCCAACCTAACATGAGTCAGTCTTTCTGGACACTGTTAAAAATTCTAAGTTCGACCTTGGGTGTGCTTACATATTAGCTAGTCTGAATTATCAATGTGATTAATTTGGCTAGCTTTTTTTTCTACATTAAAAATACATATAAATATAATATAATTACTCAAAAGAGATTTGAAAGAATATTGAAGTAAACCTAAAGAGGTAGAAAATGATAAATAATGTAATTAAAGATATGTTTAATAGACCAACCGAAAATCTTATGATTCCGGCAAAAGATGTGGCTACTTGTAACGAAGAAGATACTCTCCTTCACGCAGTTTTGGTCTTGTCAAATTCAGGCTATCAAATAATACCAGTTCTTGACGGAGAAAACCACGTACGAGGACTTATATCTATATCTGATATAGTTACAAGTTTCGATGATCTCTCTCTATTCGATGAGGATAAGCTTCAGGCTATTAAGGTTAAGGAAGTAATGAATCAAGTCGTTCCAATCTTATTTGATAATTATGATCTCGAAGACGTCCTAAGATTTTTGGTTAATAATAACTTTGTATGTATTACTCATAAAAACGGATATTTTTTGGGGATTATTCCTAGAAAGGTTGCCCTTGAAAGATTCACCCATATTGCTCACAATATAGATTCTGAATATGATCTTGTTGAAAAAGTTAATGATTTAGTATAAATAAAAGTTCGCACTTAGTTAATCGATAACTCTAGTGCGAACTTTTATTATTTTATCCTAAAAATTGCTGATCCAAATGGCATTATATTAATACTATCGCCCTTATTTAGACTTCCGTTAATATTTCCACTTCCCTTATATTTTAAATCCTCAGTGTTAATTATTTCTTCCAAATCATATTGAGATTCAATCTTATAGTCTATATCAGTGAAGTTTATTACTACCAGAAAGCTATCCTTTTTATAAGTCCTCTTGTAAGCATAAAGACTGTATCCTTCTACGTCAAGTAAATCGACTTCGCTATCTTCATCACTTAAACAATTTTCTTTTATAAATAAATCCGTAATGTCCTTATAGTAGGTATTGAAATCTTCTATGTTATTTTCAAATTTCTTAAAATCAAATTTGTTATATACAGAGAATGTCTTAAGGTCTCCTGAGTCATCTCCCATAAAAAGCATTTTAGGAGATTTGATTGTATACAAGAAGGTAAGCAAAGTTTTAAGTTGTTCTAATTTCTTATCGTCTGAGTACATCTTCATAGCAAGACTTGCCTCATTTAAGAAAGAATCAACATATGAAAATCCTAAAAGATTTTTGCCTGTAGCTTTATTTATCAAATCTGTAATAAAGTTTTTGTAATAGTCTCTTTTCATAGGTTGATCTTTTAGCATATTGATACAAGCCTTAGTCTTATTGTCAAATACCATATCAAAATCAATATCATTTTTATATTCTCCACTAAAGCCAGCAAGGCTTAAGGCCTTAGATTCTTTGATGTGGGTATTTAATTTAGATAAAAACTCCGAAGATTCTATGTTTAATCCCCTATTTTTATCCCCTTGCCAATATAATATATTTTCTATAGCAGAAAAATATATTCCATCGACTTTATATTCTTTTAAATAATAATCCACAGCACTTTGAATATAAGATTTCGCCAAATCCTTACTAAGGTCGAAATTAATTGACCCATAATAATTATAGAGTATATCATCGTAATCATAATTATAAATATTATTTCCATCAAAGCTTATAAGCCCTGCATTATCAGGATCAAATTCTCCTATATCAATTTCTACTAAGACCTTTATTTTATTCTTATGAGCCAAATCAATAAATTTTTTAAAGGACGCTATATCCCCGTATCTATTTGAATAAGAAAATAAATTCAAAGAAGCATAGCCCATAGATTTATAATTTTGGTATTCATTTACTGGCATAAGAATAATTGTGTCGTAATTATTATCTAAGCTGTGATCAATAATTAAGCTTAAAATCTCATCAGCTGACTTCTCTTCATTATTAAATAAAGATCCTAGAAAAACTTGCAAAATATTCCTAACCTCAGTTTTGATCTTCTTACTCTTAAATTTATACGACCCATCACATATTACAGCAGCCTTTTCTGTATAATTTATAGACTTTGCGAAAGGATCAATTTTCTTTACTTCACTTTCGCCATCCCTTAAGATAAACTGATAAGAATCACCGATTTTAGCCTGATCGATTGTTATAGAAAAAACTCCTGTAGAATACTTTCTCATAGCTTGTTTTTCCCAATCATTAAAATCGCCTATAATATATGCCTCGCTAGCATTAGGAGCGAGCAGTCTAAATATATATCCCTTATCCTTCTTATGGGCTCCAAAAAACCTGTAGCCATCAAAGGACTTAGCTTCTAAATAATCTCTTGTATTCATAATCTACTCCTTTAATACATTATACTTTTACTATTCAAAAAAGCAGGCCATTACTGACCTGCCTTGTATGTTTCTAACATTTTATCTGCGATTTCAATCATCATTGAGTTTACCTTCTGGGACCACTCTGGATCAGAAGCATATGATGTTCCTATACCCTTTGCAGAAACCCCATTAAAATATGTGCCGTTTTTGTCTAAATATTCTTCCTTAAGATGCTTGGCAACCGTATCAATAGAATCCTTTGGATCCTTGAATTTACTTGCCATATTATAAGGATCGTGATCTATAGCATTAAAGCCAAAGAGATTATTCTTTTCTCTAAACAAATCACTAGTTCCGTTTCCAGTTTCATGCTTGGCCATCGCCATTAGCAAGAATGGATTAATTCCGTATTTTTCGGAAACTTCCTTGAAGTCTTGGCCCAAACCATAAAGGCCTGTATCAGCCAAGCCGTAATCTAACTCACTTCCTGTAAATGGTATATCTTGTAAAAGATAAAAATAGCTTTTGCTATTAACATTATCGCAACCGAGCTCAATTGCCTTATCAAGATCCTTATCTAACTTATCAAATCTTTCCTTCTTCATATCTCTTAGATTGTATGTTTCGACATTAATCTTCTGCAAACCATAATACATTAGGTCCTTTTTATCTTTTGAACTAGCGAAAGATTTTGTGTTAGCCAAAGTAACTCCTAGAGTTAGTATAGCGGCTGTGAATATTAACTTTTCAATAAAATTTCTTACCTTCATAACTATCCCCTTATCTATTATTTAATTATATATTAAATTATAGATAATGCAAGGACTTACTTAAGTGATCTGGATCCTGGCTTTGTAGCTGGGATATTTTTTAACTCATCAGGAATTTCATCTTCATCCCATGTATCTACGTCAATTTTAGTTGCAGAAATTATTGGAAGTCCATTTATTTCATCTTTATTGGACCTATTTACAATTGATGTCAAGGCAAGGACTTCTGCTCCACAAGATCTTATAACATCAACAGTTTCAAATGAAGACTTACCTGTAGTGATTACATCTTCTACTATTATAACCTTCATGCCTTCTTTGATTTCAAAGCCTCTTCTTAGGGTCATCCTGCCATTTTCTCTTTCAGTAAATATTGCATTTATCCCAAGCGCCCTGGCAAGTTCATAAGATATTATTACTCCACCCATAGCAGGGCCCACACATAGGTCAACCTCTATGTCTTTTTCCTTAAGCTTTTCTCCAATTATATTTGCAACTTCTTCGCAATATACAGGATTTTCTATTAGCTTAGCACATTGTATGTATTTATTTGAATGTTTACCACTTGATAATATAAAGTGACCTTCCAAAAGTGCATCTGATTTTTTAAGTAGTTCTAGTGTTTTATCCATTATATCCTCCTAAATTATTCCTCTTATTTCTTCAAGATTTCCTATATTTTCTTCTTTCATAAAATTAGAAATTCCATCTATAATATTTTCCATTGACTTATAATCAATGAAGTTTGCTGTCCCAACTTGAATTGCAGAAGCTCCTGCCATAATAAATTCTATGGCATCCTCATAAGTCATAATTCCTCCCATGCCGATAACTGGAATATTTACAGCTGATGCTGCCTCATAGGTCATTCTAACGGCTATGGGCTTAACGCATGGACCCGAAAGACCTGCAGTTTTGTTATCAAATACCGGCCTTTTCCTTCTGATATCTATAGCCATAGCATTTATGGTATTGATTAGAGAAATTGCATCCGCTCCTTCATCTTCTGCGATTTTAGCAAATTCACCAATAGATCCAACGTTTGGAGATAACTTCACTATTAGAGCCTTGTCAGTTACCCCTCTTACCTTTTTTATGACTTCAGATGCCTTCTTAGGATCAGTACCGAAAGCCATTCCACCTTCTTTGACATTAGGACAAGATATATTAAGCTCAATCATAGGGACACTTGTCTTATTTAAGATCTCTGCTCCCTTTACATAGTCTACTACGCTATGACCCCCAAGATTTGCTATTGATACCGTATCAAATTTCTCAAGAAAAGGCAATTCTTCCTTGGTAAAGTAGTCAATGCCTGGATTTTGAAGGCCAATCGAATTCATTATTCCTGATGCAGTCTCATGAATCCTTACCCCCTTGTTACCTAAGTTCCTGTGAAGGGTAAGCCCTTTAGAGCAAATTCCTCCTAATTTGTTTAAGTCTATGTATTCAGAAAACTCCTTACCAAAACCGAAAGTTCCACTTGCGGCTATGACTGGATTTTTAAATTTTACTCCAGCAATTTCTACCTTAGTATTCATCCAAAGACCTCCTTGCTATCAAAAACAGGACCGTCCTTACAAACTCTTAGGAATTCTCCATCAGATTTTTCAATAGTACATCCTAGACATGCTCCAATTCCACAGGCCATGTGAGATTCCATAGATACTTCCATAGGAATATCCTTTGCCTTTTCATAGAGAGATTTTAGCATTGGATTTGGTCCGCATGCGTATATATAATCATAGTCGTGAGGATTTATAGCATCCGTTATGAATTTCTTATCATATAAATCACTCGTTGTAACTACTTTGTTTGCATAAGGCTCAAACTCTTCCATATAATAAGGATCTTTGGCAAATCCAGCATAGAAATCACATTTATTTTCAAGGCTTTTTACCAAATATAGGAGAGGAGCTATACCAATTCCCCCACCTACTACTGCGATTTTCTTTCCCTTTTTAAGACTAAAGCCATTACCTAGAGGACCCAAGAGTTTTACCTCAGCGTCCTTTCTTAAGCTTGCCATGATTTCAGTTCCCTTTCCTATAACTTGGTAGAGAAAGGAAAGTTCCCCGTCTTTTTCATCGCAAACACCAAAGGGTCTTGAAAGAAGGGGGTCTTGCCTGAAGGAATCTGACCTAAACATAAAAAACTGTCCAGGTCTTGCCTTCATATCGCAAGCTAGTTTCATTAGATAGATTCCTTCTGATATTTCTATATTTTCTTTTATTATCGCTTTCTTATAGGACTTCATTTGCTTTAATTTCCTCATAAGTCTCTATAGCTTTTTTCCTAGCATAATATCCAACTTTTTCGCTCCCGTCTTCATAGTTTTGCCAGTTTTTAAGTATTGCCCTAGAAGAGTTTACCACTCCCCCATTTAATCCTTCGAGGAGTTTGTAGACATTCATACTGTCTGCTTTTTGAGCACCAAATCCAGGAATTAGGAAGAACATATTCTCATATCTTTTTCTGATTTTTTCTACCTCTTCGCTATGAGTTGCCCCAACTACTAATCCTATTGGGCCAAATCCTGACTTTCCTATATACTTATCATTAAGCTTTCTCATCCTATCTCCTATCGTATAGAAGAACTCTTCTCCATCTACTGTAAGAACTTCGAAGTCCTTAGCTCCAGGATTTGATGTCCTTAATAGAACAAAGATTCCCTTATCTCCTCTTTCTATATATTCTTCGTAAGGCTCGATTGAATCCATGCCCATATAAGGATTAAGAGTTATAAAATCCGTCTCAAAATCTCCTTCAAAGTGGGCCTTGGCATACATCTTCGCACTTGCTGCTATATCACTTCTTTTGACATCTCCTATTGATAAAAGATCTTTTTCTCTAAGGTAAGAAAGCGTATCCCTATAGGCAATCATTCCCTCGATACCATAAGATTCGTAGTAGGCAATTTGCAATTTATAAATTGCACAAACGTCATAGGTCTGATCTATTATTTCTTTGTTATAAGAAAAAAGCGCCTCGCTAACACTTTTTCCTGCTTTCATATTTTCCGGAATATAATCAATAGAGCTATCAAGTCCAATACATACAAATCCATTTTTTGAAACTTTTTCGTATAATTTATCTATTATCTTCATATTTTAGTATTCCTTTCTTGTACACTTTCTTAATTCTAGCTGGAAGTTTTTGGCCAATCATTAGAGAATTCTTTGATTTTGAGGCAATCTCTTCTTCCTTGTAGATATACTCTTCGTCCAGATCTATTAGGGAGAAATCTGCCTCATAGCCTTTTTCAAGCTTTCCCTTATTTAAGTCAAGAATTCTTGCAGGATTTGTAGACATGATCTCTACTAGCTTGTTTAAGGAAATCTCACCGCTTTTAACTAGGACTTTAAAGCAGGTTGAAAAAGCTGTCTCAAGACCAATAAATCCTGGAGATCCCTTTTCTTTTTCTTCTTTTGTATGAGGGGCATGGTCAGTAGAAATTGCATCTACATAACCTTCCTTTATCATTTGAATGAGAAATTTCCTATCAATTTCCTTTCTTATTGGAGGATTGACCTTCATTTCTTCTCTTTCTTTATTAGAAAAATTAATATGGTGAGGAGTTACTTCGCATGTTATAGGAGCGCCTAAATCTTTGAAATATTTAATGGCTGTCATGGCCCCTTTTGTTGATACATGGCAGAAGTGAATTGGACAATCTAGTTTATAGGAAAGATAGCAATCCCTAATTGTCATAGCATCTTCTGCTATCTCGTAATCTTTCCTAGAAACTCTTTCAACTTCCTCATGAAGGGCAAGCTTTACACCCAGTTCTTTGGCCTTTAGGATAGCTTCATACATGATATTATCATCATTTACTCCCCTACCATCATCTGAGAGAAATTTCACAGATCCTGGCATTTTTTCTAGATGATCTAAGCTCTTTCCTCCAAGATTTTCTGTGATTGTGTAGACTTGCTCTACATCAATTAAATCTAAATCTTTACTTCTCCCTATTATATCTTCATAGACTTCAGGGCTTGATACTGGGGGATTCGTATTTCCCATAAGAAGAACAGAGGTGAATCCTCCTTTAAGAGCTGCCCTAGAGCCTGTTTCAACATCCTCCTTGTAGATAAAACCGGGATCTCTAAAGTGAACGTGAAGGTCTGTGAAGGCTGGAACTAGGGCGAGGTTATAGCAATCAATAACTTCTGTATCCTCGTCCTTTTCGAATTCTTCAACTATTATCCCATCTTCGACATAGATCGGTCTTTTTGTAATCTTTATATCGTCAAAGCCATAAAAGTTTGTGAAAATCTGCTTCATCTATTCTTCCACATCATAGATATGACCACAGTAGGCACATTTATAATTTTTCTCTTCTTCATCTATTAGGATAAAGTCGCTTTCCACAGATCTTTCACTAGTTGATACGCATTTTGGATTTTGGCAGCTTAAGATTCCCTTTACTTCCTTAGGAAGCTTTAGGCTTAGTTTTTCGACAACCTTCTCGTCTTTTATGATATTTATTGTAGCTGATGGATCGATGATTGATACAATATCAAGGTTAATATCTATGTTATTTGCTATCTTTAGTATATCTTTTCTTCCATGTTGGGTTGATTTTGCATTTAATATTATCGCTACCTCATCTTTAAGATGTCTTAGGTCGAGTTTATTAAATATTTCCATTCCAAGGCCTGCCTTGATGTGATCGATTACGATTCCTTCTTTTATACTAGTTATTTCTATCATTGTTTGCCTCCAAAAGTTTTAATATTAGCGCCATTCTTACATACATACCAAACTTAACTTGTTTGAAATAAACTGCACGAGGATCTGAGTCGACTTCTGTTGCAATCTCAGTTACTCTTGGGAGTGGATGTAGGATAATACAATCATCCTTAGCGGCTTGCATCTTTTCCTTATCTAGTAGGTAAGAATCCTTTAGTCTTGTGTATTGGGCTTGAGAGAAAAATCTTTCTTTTTGAATCCTGGTCATATATAGTATGTCCAACTGATCCATTACATCATCTAAGCTTCTTACTTCTTCGAAATTATTAGTTCCATCTGCGAATACCTCTTTTTTTACGTATTCTGGAAGCTTTAATTCTTCTGGTGATATGAGGATGAATTTATTGTCTGGGAACATGCTCATCACTTTAAGTAGTGAGTGGACTGTTCTTCCATATTTAAGATCTCCACATAGGCCTATAACATGACCTGAAAGATCTTTCTTGTAGTTTGATATTGTTAGGATATCAGTAAGAGTTTGAGTTGGATGTTGGTGGCCACCGTCTCCAGCATTTATTATTGGACAATCCGCAGTTTTACTTGCAAGGAAGGCTGCTCCCTCTTGGGGATGGCGCATGGCGATAATATCAGCGTATTGGCTTACTGTCCTTACAGTATCAGCTAGGCTTTCTCCTTTTGTTGATGAAGAAACTCCTGCATCAGAAAATCCTACAACAGAACCACCTAGCCTTAGCATAGCTGATTCAAATGAGAGTCTAGTCCTAGTTGAAGGCTCAAAAAAAAGAGTCCCTAATATCTTTCCGTCTGCACAATGGGAAAAATCATCAGGACTCTTATAAATAGCATTACCTAATTCAATTATCTCTAGTAAGTCTTCTTTTGTCAAATCAAATGAATTTAATAAATTTTTTATAGAAATCATCGTTTACTCCTTAAGTTTTTTTTATTATATCACGAAATAAACGAATGTCAAAATTTTTATAAATCTTCTCTTAATTCTGTTATTGATTTATTGGTTACATTTTTTCTATCAATGCCTAAATCATCAATGATCTCATCGATTTTTGATTGATTAGAAAATTCTATTTCCATATATGGTTCTGGGTAAGTGTCTTTATCCCAAATATCAATATCAAATCTTTGATTCTTGTATCTGTAGGAGATTCTTTCCTTCTCACCACTATATTCAAGCTCCATACCTATATGCTCTAAGATTCTATTCATCATAGTTACAGAGTCTATATGGGTTGTGTATTCATTGTTAATTCTTACATCATCGACATTTTTAACTTCCTTGAAGGTAAGTTCTATTTCCTTTTCGCCATTATCTTTATGGGTAGTTTCTCTGACTCTTAGATAGCCTTCCTCGAAACCATCGCTTCCTTTTGGTATAAAGGTGTAGTTATTCTGGAATTCATGGTTAATTAAATCTGCACCCAAACCTTCTAGCTTCTCTCTCATCTTTTCTATATCAATATTTAAAACTTTTACTTCTATTTCTCTATGCATTATCCTATCCTTACTGGCATAAAGTCAATATAATCTCCCGCAACGCAAGAGACCTCTATGCCTTCTATATTCCCTTCTTTGATTAACTTATGTCCTACTCCATGTAAGTGTCCGTAAATGAGTTTAGATACCTTATATTCCTTACATAAGTCAAAAAACTCATTAAAGCTTCCATCCGCATTTAGGGGCGGATAGTGGAGGAGGACTATTCTCTTATTACTCTTACTTTCTCTAAATGAATTTTCAAGCCTAATAAGCTCTCTCTTATATATCTTTAAATCGTGTTCATCAAATTCTTTGTTGTCTTTAGAAATCCAGCCCCTGGTTCCACAAATATCATATCCTTCGACTTCAAAATGATTGTTCTGAAGAAAAGATAAAGTAGAAAGGCCCAAGCCTTCAAGTTTTTTCAGGGAAGACCACCAGTAATCGTGGTTGCCTTTCATGAGTATTTTCTTCCCCTTCATCTTATCGATTTTTCCTAGGTCAATCCTTGCTTCTTCGACACTCATAGCCCAGGAAATATCTCCTGGTATAAGGACGGTATCGTCATCATTGATGATATTTTCCCAATTAGAAAAAATTCTCTCCTGATAGTTGGCCCAACCGTCACCAAATACTTCCATAGACTTGTTTTCTGTATAATCAAGATGTAAATCTGCTATTGCATATATCATACATCCTCCATATCTATATAATTAATTTCAATTCCTTCCGACTCGAATACTTCCTTCTCCCTATCATGGCAAGTAAAATAGATAATTTGTCTAAAGCTTGCAGCATCCAAAAGGAAAAATAGTGCATTTCTTAGCCTTTCTAGGTCATAATTGATAAAAGCATCGTCGTAGACCATAAATATCTTAGAAAAAGCTTCCTCATTTATGCTAAGTTTCAAAGCAAAAGATAGTTGGTCCATAAAACCCTTAGAAAGTTGATCTAACATCATATCGTAGCCTTCTTTAGTTCTTATCTTAGGATTTAATTTTTCATCAAATATTATTGAGTCAAAAGAATTTTTGCTTATTTCTCTAATAATCTGATTTGCTCTTTTGTTTAAATTGGTGAAATCATTCCTATTTTCATCGATAATTTTCTTTATAGTGCTTTTGGCAAGATTAATAGCCCTCTTCTTGTTTTCAATCTCTACTAATTTATCCTCTAGGAAGTGTAATCTATCGACTAGGTCGACTTCGTCTTCTATTTTTTCCTCTATACTTACAAGATTTTTTTCATCTCTTGAAATCTCAACATTAATTTTATCTAAATTTTCTAAATATGAATCTAGGCTAAGTTCTGCCTTCTCAATATCATAATTTTCAAAATCTTCTAGGTCAAAAGTACTTTCACTATCTTTAATATCCTGATTTCTAAGTATTGAAAGGACATCTTCTATTTTTTCTTTTTCCTTCTTTAAACTCTTATATTTTAGAAATCTAGCTCTCAATTTATTAAACTGGCTTAGGTCATTTCTACTATCTTCTGTTTTTTTAGTGGAATTTATTAAGAAAATAAATACTAGCATAAAACTTAGAGCGAGTATATAAAAATATTTATTTATAGAAAAACCTAAAAATATGAAAATTAAGACTAATACAAAAACTATATATCTCATATTTGAGCTTTGAGACTTTTTACTTTGACCTAAATTTTCTTCTAGGGATAGGAAATACTCCTCATCAAGTCCAAATACATCACTGTAAGATCCTATTGATTCATTTATTTTGTAGAGTTCATCCGTCCACCTCTTATAATCCTTATAATTCTGATTTGCCCTATACTTCTTGTAAGAATCCAATTTTTCTTTATCTTTTTCATATTTTTCTCTTAAAGATTTTTGTCTTTTCTTATTATAGTCAAGTCTTTTGAAGTCTTTCTCGTAAGATTTTTTATATGATTTTATTTCATAGAGCCTGTCTTCAATTTCTTTAATTTCAGTCTTTACCTTAAGATAGGGTTTAGTATAGGCCCTATCGCTTCCTAATTTGTTCAATTTATCATCTAAGATTCCAATTGCTTTATTTGCTGAGAAATCATAGTCTATATCCTGATTGGCCAAGCTTTCTATTAGCTTCTCCTTGGCCTTTTGTTCTGACCTTTGCCCTTGAAAACTTGTAAGGTAATTCTTATAGATGTCATAGTTCATGTCTAGAATATATTCTCCAGGAAAACCAAGATTTGAATCTTTAGAAGGTATTTCTTCTCCACTAGAAAGATTAATCAACTTATATGATCCGTCTTCAAAGTTCCTTATTACTTTAATATCGAGGCCATCTTTATTAAAAATTCCACTTCCCGCGTATTTATAGGAAAGTTTAGGCTTGTAGACTTCCTTTTTATCAGAAAAACTTCTCTTATTTTTCCCCTCATCAAATCCATATAGCAAGCCTTCGATAAAATTCGCCAAAGTAGATTTTCCTGTTTCATTCTTTCCATAAATCAAATTGAAATTTTCATTAAATTTTATTTTCTTATCTTCAAACTTCCCAAAAGATATCATATGAATTTCTTTGATAAAAACTCTAGTCATCTTTACTCCTAAGAATTGCATCAAGACCAATGTCTAGGGCGAGCTTATCAATTTCATTTTTAGGATTGTCAAATTTTTTGGTATAGAATGATAGAAGAGAATTTGGGAAAATCCTTACCATATCTGATAAGTCTCTTTCTTCCTTGATATGAATCTCCTTATAAATTGCTTCAATATTGTTTCTTATAAATCTCTCATCAATATCCTTAACGCTCGTAATTTCAAGCCTTACAATATTTTTCTTATCTAGCAATTTTTGATTTATAAAAGTTACTAAATCTTCTTCTTTATCAAAATCCCTAAAGTCTAGTTTAAAATCGTAAAATTTAAGGATAGAAGAATCGACAAAATTAACCTTTCTATCTTCGTATCTGATATAACCATAATCATATATATCGGTAAAATCATGGGGTTCAACAGATCCTGGATAGTAGATGCCATCTATACAATGAGCCTTGTGGATGTGGCCCATAGCTATATAATCAAAAGAAGTCTCGCTTATTAATTTTGAATTTAAGGAAAAATAATTAGACTTATCATTATCAACATCTCCATGAATTAAAAAAATATTGAAAAATTCATCATCTAAGCTTATTGGTAGGTCTAAATCTTTAGAAAAAATCCTATCTTTATAGGAAATCCCATAAACTCTTAACTGATCTTTTTCGAAAACTTCTAGATTATCAGAGCCAAAGACATGGAAATTAGCTGGAGAATTTTCCAAAAATAAACTATTATAAGAGTCAAAATAATCGTGATTTCCACTCACATAATAAATATCCTTAGAAAAATCGTCAAATATCTTAAATAATCTCTTAAAATCACTTGCTGTAAAGTATGCTCTTTCGTAAAGATCACCTGCAATTAGGGCGAAATCAACATCCTTGTTGGAATTTAGTATGTTAGAAAGACTCTGCCATGAGGCCTCCCTAATTTTCTTGGATAGAGTCTTATCAAAGTTATAAGAATCAGCCAAGTGGACATCAGCTAGGTGGATGAACTTCATATCTTGTTTACACTTTCGATTAATCTCTTTTTATCTTCGATATTGTAGATTGTAAGAGAGCCGTTATCTATCCAAAAGCTTCCCCAATTGTCTAAATCTTTTAATATCCAAAAAAGAGTTGACCTTATGGCTATGCCATGTGAAATACAAAGAATTGTACCGTCTTCTTCTCTAGATTTTTCATCTAAGAAATCAGTCGTCCTTTTGATCACATCATTTCTTGACTCGCCAGATGGATACTTTATGTCAAAGTAATCTTTTTCTTCCTTAAGGAAAAACTCCTTCTCACTTTCCCTTACTTCATCAATTCCACAACCCCTAAAGTCCCCAAAGTTCATCTCATTTAGTCTTTTATCAATTTTAAAGTCAAAAAAACCTAACCTCTTTGCAGTTTCCTGACTCCTAACTAAATTTGAAGTATAGACTTTATCTATCTTATAGTCTTCTAATAATTTCTTCGTTTTATCTAATATATAAAGGCCACATTCCGCAAGGTGCGTATCATCCGTGGAATATTTCCAAGAGATATTGGCTTGGGTTTGGCCATGTCTTACTAAAATAATTTTCATAAACACCTCAGTAAATATTATAACAAAATTACTAAATTTAAAAAAGTGACCCTAAGGCCACTTTTATTCTCCAGAGCTCATCGCTTCTGCCATATCAATTTTCTTTAAGTCCTTATGGACAAAAAGTAGAATCACTAGGGAAATTATTAATGTTATAGCTGCCGCGATTATATAACTAATAATATGGGTCCTGTAGGCAATCATTATATCTTCTGGTGCAACTATGGCTATTATATATCTAAACATAGCATAGCCTAAGAAAAATCCTAGGACAATTCCAAGTATGGTTAGGATGAAAATCTCCCTGTAAATATAAGAGGTAACTTCCTTAGAGTAAAATCCTAAGACTTTGATAGTTGCAAGCTCCCTCTTCCTTTCCCCGACATTAATGCTTGTTATATTGTATAGGACAACAATAGCAAGAGCTGAAGATATTAAGGTTATAACACTTATAACTAAATTCAAATTAGCCAAAAGTGCATCCATAGACTCGTAAGCTCCAGTTTTATTGATTAGGGCATTGACCGCCTTGTTATCATCTATCTTATCTTTGATTTCTCCTGGATCTGCCTTGATTAGATTGGAATTATATACTAGGTCCTTTCCAATATTATCATTGTAATATTTTCTAGAAATATACATGTAATCGCTGATATAATTTTCACTTATATCTCCTACCATAACTTCAGTATTTTCTCCGTCTATCTCTACCCTTAACTTATCTCCCTTTTTTATTCCTAACTTATTCGCTATATTTTCAGTAATAACTACATTCTTGCTAGTTAAATCAATTGGATTTCTATGCTTATCTCTAAGGCTTACAAAATCTTTTAGCTTTTCATCATTTTCTGGAACAATAATTGATAGATCAAGTTTTTCCCCATTTCTTTGAAGACTTGCACTTTCATTATATACATTTATATTATCATAATTAGCTACAAGATTCTTGTAATTATCTAATTCCTCCTTCTTGGCCTTAGTATTTATCATAGAAACTAGGCTATAATGCTGGATTTCTTCTTGTTGGATACTTGATGTGTCCTTAATAGCATCTATCATAGCAAAGCCAAAGAAAAGTAGGGCCGTGCATCCTCCAACTCCAAATATAGTCATCAACATCCTGGACTTGTATCTAAAAAGATTCCTAGATGTTATTTTTGCCATAAAGGATAATCTCTTCCGCAAGAACTTAATTCTCTCAAGAAATATTTTGCTACCTGCATAAGGAGCCTTTGCCTTTAATAGATTAGCAGGTACCTCTCTTACAGTTTCCTTTGAGCTAATAAAAACTGTAAGGGCTATAAGGAGAGTAGATACTAGAACAGATATGATTAAAGCAGGAAAACTATTTATCACATCCATTCCTAGGACCTTAAATCCTGTTGAATAAGCTGTAAATATCACCTTTAGGATTACAAATCTTCCTATAGCAGCTCCAAAGAGAGCTCCTATAATCGTTGGACTTATGCCATATATATAAAATCTCTTGGCTATGTCTCTGTTAGTATAACCCAAAGATTTGAGACATCCATTTATCGTCCTTTGCTCTTCTATATATCTTTTCATTGTTGTAAGAGTTACGAGCATGGCTACTAGATAGAAAAAGGCCGGGAAAACTTTGGATAATCTATCCATGTTCAAGGAGTTCTGATAGTAGGTGTCGATTCCTCTGTTGTCAAATATGCTTTCTACAGTGTATTCTGGATCTTGTAGGGTCAAGAGACTCTCCTTTGAATCTCCAATATCTTTCTTAGCCTTATCTATATCCTTTGAGGCCTTTGCCTTTTCTTCATCGAATTTTTTCTTAGACTCTTGATATTTTTTTTGCCCATCGATCAACCCTTCATAGGCTTGAGTAAGTTTTTTCTTTCCTTCTTCCTTATTTCTATCAAGCTCAGCTAGACCATTTTCATAATCTCTTTGTCCTTGATTTAGCTCGCTTTCACTATTTTTAATGCTAGCATATGCCTTATCTAACTCAGCTTTGCCTGAAGATTTTTTATTTGCGAGCTTTTTATTAGCTTCATCAAGTTGGGCCTGGGCTTTATTTAACTCATCTTCCTTGGCTCTCAATTCTCCAAGTTTTTGGTCAAGTTCAAACTTCGCCTGGCTATATTTTTCGTCTAATTCTTGTTTATTTTTATCATATTCGGCCTTACCAGCCTCGTAGCTCGCTTGGCTGGTTTGGATTTCTTCATTAAGCTGGTTGATTTTTTCGATTATATCAGGATTGGTTTGATCTTCAAGGCTTTTCGCTTCTTCTAGCTCTTGTTTTTTAGCATTGATATAATTTTCTTCCAATATAAGGCTTGCTTCTGCCTCTTCTAATTTGTTAAATGATGACTCAAACTTTTCATTAAGCTCTTCATAAGCCTTATCCATTTTCTTCTTAGGTCCATCAATTTGAGCAAGTCCTAAATTTAATTCTTTTTGCTTTTTATCAAGCTCTTCTTCAGCTTTTGTTATTTCATTTTCATATGTTTTGAGATTTGCCTGGTATTCTCTTCTACCTGCGTCAAGCTTTTCTTTTCCCTGATCTAAATCATTCTTGGCCTTAGCGAGGTCACTTTCTCCCTTAGCAATTTCTTGGTTAAATTTACTCTTATTTGCTTCATAATTTCTAAAGCCTTCGTCAAGGTCATTTTTGCTTTCAATAAGCTTTTTCTCACTACCACTAAGCTTTTTTTCAGCATCTATCAAGTCATCTTCGACATCTGATATTTCTTTATCAGCGTCCTTCCTAATTTTATCTAAGACTTGGCCAGGCCTATTTTTAATCCTATACTCCAAATCATCTTTTTTACTATTTATCTTTTTGACATAGGATGTGCTTGTCTTATCAAGAGTAAGCAAATCTTTGTAGACTATATTTGCCTCATGATACTTATCCGACAAGAAATTATTAGGCAAAACATAGGCAAATCCTGCAATTTCACTTTTGCCTAGGGGAGAGATTTCCTTCATATCCTCCATAAAGTGATCAGATGATTTATAAAAACCCACTAGCTTATACTTTATCCTTGCCATCTTTTGATCATCTTTTTGCTCATCATTGATATAGGAAAAGCTAAGCTCATCACCTATACTAAATTTTTCATTTAGATTTTCATCTAGGATTATCTCGTCATCTTTTGAGAGTATTTTTCCTTCTGTAATAACTGATTTGGGTATTTCAGAATTGTATTCTTTAAGCCTTATAATATCTTCGCCTATTGTTAGATCAGTAGCCTTAATGAAATTAATCTTATCAATTCCTTCTTCTTTTCTAATAAGGGCCTGGTCCTCAAAATCCAGGCCATAAGTCGACCTTACTATTAGATCAGGATGCTTGTATTCTCCTAGGGAATTATTTAGGCTTTTTCTCATTGAAGGCCCAGAAAGCAAAAGCCCTACTACAACCAGGCTTGCTAGAGCTACCATTATCATAATGGATAGGACCTTTCCCCTGGTTTTTTTCATATCAGCGAAGATGCTTTTTATATAAGTTTTATTCATATTACCACTCTATCTCATCAACTGAAACAGGATTTTCATTGACATAGTCCTTGTCGACTTTGCCGTCTCTGATCTCAATTACTTGATCTGCCATTGGCTTTATTAATGAATTGTGAGTTATGATAACTACTGTTGCCCCCATCTTCCTCGAAGCATCTTGTAAGAGCCTAAGGATATTTTTTCCTGTCTCATAGTCTAGGGCACCTGTTGGTTCATCACAAAGTAAAAGCTTGGGATTTTTGGCTAAGGCCCTGGCTATAGCCACCCTTTGTTGTTCTCCCCCTGAAAGTTGAGAAGGGAAGTTGTTTAATCTATGACTAAGACCTACTTCTTCTAGTATTTCTCTTGCTTTAAGTGGATTATTAGAGATTTCTGATGCCATTTCTACATTCTCAAGAGCAGTTAAGTTTGGTATGAGATTGTAATGTTGAAAGACAAAACCTACATCATTTCTCCTATATTCGGTAAGGTCTCTGTCACTAAGACCTACTAGGTTTTTGCCATCAATTAAAATCTCCCCACTTGTCGCCTTATCCATCCCACCAATGAGATTAAGAAGGGTAGTCTTACCAGCCCCACTTGCTCCGACTATTATCAATAACCTTCCTTCATCTAGAGAGAAGTTTATCTTATCATTTGCGACAATCTTCGTATCTCCAGATTTAAATTCTTTTGTTAGATTGTTTAGTTGTATATAGGACATAAAGTCTCCATCCTTATTTTTGTTTTTAAAATATTAAGCTTTATATATTTTTAAACTTTTCGCGCACTTGCTTTATTTTCCCGCAAGTCATCTTACCTTCTGGGCAAGGGCCATTAATACAAGATGGACCTGCATTTAGGAAGAGATTTGGATAAATATCTTTTACGAGTCTTATCATCTGATCTGATAGATCTCTTATCTCCCATTGGGCCCTTAGACAAGATCTCATATTGAAAAAGTGAAGAAGATTTCTTGCATTCATTGTAAAAACAATCTTTGTCTCACAAGCATTAGGAAAGACATATCTAGCATCTTCTATTGCCTTTTTACTAGCAGATCTTTTGGCTGACTTTTCATCTTGACCTTCTTTAAGAAATGACTTGTAATGCTTTTCAAACAATATATCAGTTAAGTCATCATAAGCCTTCTGGCTTTCTTCCATTTGATTGATAAATATTTCCCTAGCTTTTTTGTTATTGTCGATCTCTTTTGGGATTATGTATTCAAACTGATCGAGCTTTACATATCTTTGGGACTGTTGAGAATAGGAAGCGAGCCTGTGACGGACCAACTGGTGGGTCAAGACTCTAGATACTCCCTCCGCAGCAAAGGTGAAGGATGCATGCTCAATTGGGGAGAGATGACCGAGCTTTTGAAGCATTTTTACATAACTTGCTATTGATTCTTCGTCTTGCTTTTCGGCTATTTCATCAACTCCAACTTGTGAGTAGCAGAGTTTGCCCGCCTGGGCTATGGTCTCTTCTGCCCTAGGTGTATAGTTGAGTAACTTAACCTTAAGTGTGCTTTTATTTGACATTTATTCTCCTTCTATTAATAATTCTTAAGAGCCCTATCCATCTTCCTCTTATCATCCCTAGCCTTAATAGATTCTCTCTTATCGTACTGTTTCTTACCTTTAGCAAGGGCGAGCTCTAACTTTACTAAACCATCTCTCTCATAGATTTTAAGTGGAACTACCGTGTAGCCTGCTTGAGTTTTTTTACCTATTAATTTATTTATCTCTTTCTTGTGAAGGAGGAGTCTCCTTGTTCTAGTTGGATCGATATCCTTATCATAGGCTTGGGAGTAAGGGGTAACGTGCATACCGTAAATAAACATCTCCCCTTTTTTATCTGATATGAATGACTCCTTGATAGAAACTTTCCCTTTCTTTATTGATTTCACTTCACTTCCCAAAAGTGAAAGTCCTGCTTCATATTTTTCTTCTATAAAATAATCATGATAAGCCTTCTTATTGTTGGCTAATAATTTCATCGTTTACCTCCAAATCAAAGTCGATATTTCTCTGATATGTGTCTACATCCATTACCCTAATCTTGACCCTATCTCCAATTGAGTAGTAGATTTTCTTATCTGTATTAAATGCCTTCATCTTATCTTCTAGATACTCGTATCTATCATTTGAAAACTTGTACATGAAAAGCCCTTCTACAGTGTTATCTAATTCAATAAATATACCAAATTCAGTTATTGCAGATATATTACCATAGAATTCATCACCTATAAAACGTGTCATATACTTACATTTAAGTAAATCCTCAACATCCCTCTCACAGTCTTCGCTTCTTCTTTCTGTCATGGAAAGATGTTCTGCATTATTTGTGATTGTTTTTTCAAGACTTGTCTGGTTAAGACTAGTTAGCTTGTTATGAATAAATTTTTTTACTAATCTATGAACTATTAGGTCAGGATATCTTCTAATTGGAGACGTAAAATGGGTGTAGAAAGATGTTGAAAGACCAAAGTGGATATCCCTATGCTCAGAATATTTGGCCTTCTGCATGGTCCTTAGCATCAAAATATTAATTACAGATTCTACGTCTTTTCCACTAACTTCCTCTAGGATTTGTTGAAAATCTTTAGGATGTAGATCATTTCCTCTTATATTATATCCCATAGTGTTAAGGGCTCTCTTGAATCCCTCGATCTTTTCTTCCTTAGGTTTTTCGTGAATTCTGTAGATAAAAGGAAAATCCATATAGGCAAAAAGACTTGCAACTGTTTCGTTAGCAGCAAGCATGAATTCTTCTATCATCTTGTTGCCTGATCCTCGTTCAAAGTTCGATATATTTAAAACTCTTCCATCTTCTCCTACATCTATCTGACTTTCTGAGAAGTTAAAGTCAATTGACCCTCTTTTTTCTCTCATAGTATTTAGGATTTCTCTAAGCTTGTCAAAAATCTTTAACTTTTCTTTTATAATCTCATCCTCATATATATTCTCATCACCCTTATCCAAAAATTGATTTACATCGTCATAGACTAATCTATGATCAGAATTTATAACTGATTCGTAAAACTCATTATCTATAACCTTGCCCTTATCATTGATTGTCATCCTTAAACTTATGGCAAGTCTATCCTCATTTGGATTTAGAGAGCAGATTCCGTTTGATAAGGCCTCTGGTAACATTGGAATTACAATATTAAATAGATAAGTGGAATTTCCCCTTTCATAGGCGTCTTTATCGATGGCGGTGCCTTTTTTCACATAATGAGCTACGTCTGCTATGTGAACATACAAATCATAGTTTTCACCATTTTTCTCAATAGAAATAGCATCGTCAAAATCCTTAGAATCTCTTCCGTCAATCGTAACTGTGAAGAGATCTCTTAAGTCCTTCCTCCCTTCAAGTTCTATTTCATTAACCTTATCTTTTACATAAAGACTTTCCTTCTTACTTTCCTTGGAGAATTGATAAGGAAGACCATGAGATCTGATCAAAGATAGGATTTCAACATTTTTGTCGTTCTTGCAACCTATTATTTCCTTAATTCTTCCTTCAGGTTTCGCTCCTTTTGGATAATTTATAATCTCAACTACTACCTTATCTTTATTTTTTGCCTTATTGAAGAATTTTTCAGCTATAAATATATCATCACCGAAACTCCTATCATCAGGAATTACAAAGCCAAAACCCTTATTTTTTTGAAAGCTTCCAACTATTTCATCTTTAGCTCTTTCAATAATATCTATAACTCTTCCCTCGGCTTTTCTCCCTTTCTCTTTTCCTTTAACAAGCTCAATTTTTACCCTATCATTGTTGTGGGCTCTGTTCATATTATCTCTTTTTATAAAGACATCTTCGAAGTCTGTATTATCTGAAATAAAAAATCCATATCCACCTTGAGCCATGGAGATTTTACCAATTAGATTAATCTCTTCATCTGTTAGAGGCATAATTCTTTTTTTATTAGAAACTCTGATTTTATTTTCTTTCTCTAAGTCCTTTATGATATCTCTAACAGCCTTTCTAGTATACTTGTCAACCTTTAGATATTTGTCTAATTCCTTAAATGTCATAGGTAGGTAGTTTTCGTCATATACTATATTTAATATTATATCTTTTAGATTCATATATTTCTCCTGTTGTCTATATTAAAAAAGAGGCTAAGCTATATATATAGCTTACCCCTCATTAGTTAATTGCTATCATGATTAGACTAGCTACAAATAAAATTACTCCGCCTGTGATAGCTACTTTGTCTAATGTTTCGTTTTTTGACCTATGAGCACTTCTACCAAAAACATTTGTTTGTGTTCCTGAAAGAGCTCCTAGTCCTTCTGTTTTAGGATCTTGTAATGTTACTGCAGCTATGATGATTATTGATGCAATAACTAGTACAATCGCTAAGAAATTTACCATATAGACACCTCCGATTCATACTATATTATGATACCATAAATTAACTATTATTTCAACAAAAGTGATAAATTGCCTAGTTCGCTTCCCTTATAAAATCAATTAAAAATTTCTATAACATTTAAGAAAAAAGACAGCCCCTAGGGGCCATCTTTTATCATTTATTTGTTGATGTTATAGAATGCTTTGATTCCTTTGAATTTTGCGTCATCAGCAAGTTCATCTTCAATTCTTAGAAGTTGGTTATATTTAGCAACTCTGTCTGTTCTTGAAGGAGCACCTGTTTTGATTTGGCCTGCATTTACTGCCACTACTAAATCAGAAATTGTAACATCTTCTGTTTCACCTGATCTGTGAGAAACTACTGCTGTATATCCTGCTTCTTTAGCCATTTCGATAGCGTTAAGTGTTTCTGTTAAAGAACCGATTTGGTTAACTTTGATTAGGATTGAGTTAGCAACGCCTTCCTTGATACCTTTTTCAAGTTTCTTTGTGTTTGTTACAAATAGGTCGTCACCTACAAGTTGAACTTTGCTCCCAAGTCTTTCTGTAAGTTTTGCCCAACCTTCCCAGTCATTTTCATCAAGACCATCTTCGATAGAGATGATTGGATATTTTTCTACTAATTCTTCAAGCCAATCAATCATTTGGTCTTCAGATTTTACTGTACCTTCTCCATCAAGGTGATATTTACCATCTTCCTTGTTGTAGAATTCACTTGAAGCACAGTCCATTGCTATATAAACGTCTTTGCCTGGTTCATAACCACAAGCTTTGATGGCTTCACAGATGATTTCTAGAGCTTCTTCATTTGACTTAAGGTTTGGAGCAAATCCACCTTCGTCACCTACAGCTGTGTTATAGCCTTTAGATGAAAGAACAGATTTAAGGCTGTGGAATACTTCCGCACCAATTTGTAGAGCGTGAGCAAAGCTTTCTGCTCCAAGTGGGAAGATCATGAATTCTTGGATATCTACTGAGTTATCAGCATGTTCTCCACCATTTAAGATGTTCATCATTGGAGTTGGAAGAAGTTTAGCGTTTGTTCCACCAATGTAGTTATATAGAGTAACACCAAGTTCATTAGCTGCCGCTTTTGCAACCGCAAGAGAAACACCAAGGATTGCGTTAGCACCAAGTTTACCCTTGTTTTCTGTTCCATCAAGCTCGATCATAGCATTATCAACACCAATTTGATCTGTAACGTCATAAGTGAATTCTAATTCTTCAGCTATGATTTCATTTACATTTTCAACTGCTTTAAGAACTGATTTGCCGAGATAGTAATCTTTGTCCCCATCTCTAAGCTCTACTGCTTCCCATTCACCAGTTGATGCACCTGATGGTACGCTTGCTCTACCAAATCCACCATCTTCTGTATAAACTTCTACTTCTACTGTTGGATTTCCTCTTGAATCAAGGATTTGTCTTGCATATACGTCTGTTATTAAACTCATTTATATCTCCTTATTTATTAAAATTAACTAAAGCTTTGAAATCTTCTGCTTTAAGGCTTGCTCCACCGACTAGGGCTCCGTCAATGTTTTCTTTGCCCATAAGTTCTACTACATTATTTGGCTTTACAGAACCACCATATTGGATTCTAATTTTCTCAGCAGCATCTTTGCCGTATTTTTCTTCTATCAAGCTTCTGATATAGCCACACATAGCATCAGCATCATCGCTTGATGCAGTCTTACCTGTACCTATTGCCCAGATTGGTTCATAAGCAATAATCACATTTTCTATATCTTCTGCTGAAACATCCTTAAGGTCCTTTTCAATTTGTCCCTTAA
Organism: Anaerococcus sp.; assembly: GCF_030825785.1. Taxonomy (GTDB): domain Bacteria; phylum Bacillota; class Clostridia; order Tissierellales; family Peptoniphilaceae; genus Anaerococcus. Next base: position 945 of record NZ_JAPJPG010000022.1, on the reverse strand, counting down.
CTTTTGCTTCATGCTCATTAGCTTCTCTTTCTTCAAGAGTTTCACCACAGCAAAGAATTGGAACTAAGTCATGATCTAGGGCTGCTTTTACCTTTTTGTTAATTAGGCTGTCACATTCATTGAAGTATTCACGTCTTTCAGAGTGGCCTAAGATTACATATTTTGCTCCGATATCTGTTAGCATTGTTGGAGAAATTTCTCCTGTAAATGCTCCACTTTCTTCGAAGTACATATTTTGTCCACCAAATCCTACATTTGTTCCTGCAAGTTTTTCTTTGGCAACAAGAAGATCGATCGCTGGTGTACAAACTCCCGCTTCTACTTCAGTATCTAGGTCTAAGTCTTTAATTTCGTCTAGTAGTTTTTCTGCTTCAGAAACTGTCATATTCATTTTCCAGTTTCCAACTATTACTGGTTTACGCATTATATCTCCTTACTTATCTTCTATTGATGATATTCCTGGTAGATCTTTTCCTTCTAAAAATTCCAAGCTTGCTCCACCACCAGTTGATACGTGTGTGATCTTATCTTTTAGACCAGCAAGTTCAATTGCAAGCGCAGAATCTCCACCACCTACTATTGTAATTGCGTCTGATTCTGCAAGGGCTGCTGCAACCTTGTTTGTACCATCTGCGAATTCTTTTATTTCAAATACTCCCATTGGTCCATTCCAAACAACAGTCTTAGCTTCTTTAATCTTTGATGCGAAAAGTTCTGCAGTTTTTGGTCCTATATCTAGGGCTTCCTTATCTTCTGGTATAGAATCAATATCAACTATCTCTGTTTCAGCACCTGCCTTGATTTCATCTGCTATAACAACATCTACTGGTAGGAGGATCTCTACATTGTTAGCTTTAGCTTTCTCGATTAGTTCAAGTGATAGATCCATTTTATCTTCTTCAAGAAGAGATTTACCTATTTCTTTTCCTTGAGCTTTAAGGAAGG
>NZ_JAPJPG010000021.1 GCF_030825785.1 Anaerococcus sp. | reverse complement strand
GGGTTTGGTTTTGGATCTGGGTTTGGATTTGGCTTTACTGGTGGGATTTCACAGACATTCTTTGTTCCGATTTCTATAATCTTATCTTGTTTTTCTGTGATTGTCTTAGTATCCCTAAAGACTTCCTTGCTGTTTTCTATCTTAACAGTAGTTTCAGTCTTACCTGGCTTACCTTCTTGGATTACATTAGTTTTTCCAGCTTCAAGATCTGGATTTTCTCTAATGATGATATCATAAGCCTTTTCGCTTTCGTAGGTAAATTCGCCATCAGTCTTAGAACCATATTCTACGACCTTGTTCTTTGGTTCAGTTCTTTCTTCTTTTACTTCAAGCTTACCCGTTTCCTTGTTGAAAGTAGTTGTGTATTTTACAGAACCCTTTGAACCTTCTTCGATAACTTTCTCTTCACCAGCCTTTAGCTCTGGATTGTGTCTATATTCAGTATTATTGCCAAGTTCAATCATCTTTTCAACTGGCTTAACACCGATTCTGACTAGCCTATCTTCTTTTTCTGTGATAGTCTTTGTAGTTTCTGTCGCTTCTCCGACTGGCTTAGAATCTTTTATCTTTTGAATAATTGTAACTTCTTCCTTGCCAGCTTTTCCTTCGTTTTCAATCTTTTGAGTTCCAGATTCTAAAGTTTCATCATAGATTAGCTTAGTTTCGTAAGGAATTTCTCTTTCGATAGTCTTCTTAGTTTCGCCTTCAGATTCTTTTGTACCTATACGAACAATGTGTTTAGTAGGTTGTTCACTTATTTCTTCGCTAATCTTCTTAGCTTCACCTTCTGGTTCTCCATTTTTGATATTTTGTTCATAGCTTGTTGTCTTAGAACCTGGCTTACCTTCTTGATCTACTACTTTCTCACCCTTAGCTAAAGTTTTATCTTCTATGATTTCAACTTCAAATGGTATTGGGCAAGTCTTCTTGTATTCGTAAGTTCCGGTAAAGTCCTTAATTCCTACTATTACTTTTTGCTTAGCCTTAGTTACTACTTCTTCAGTTGTTTGTTCAACCTTGCCAGTTTCAGGATTGTACTTGTCAACTACCTTAGTTTCAACTTTACCTGGAGTAAATTCACCAGTTTCAACTACACCTTTGTCTTTTGTATCATCATAAACATACTCGACTTCAACTTCAACTTCTTTTGAATAGTTGTTTTCTGGTGTTTCAACTTTTGTTCCAACTTCGATGATGTGCTTCTTAGCTTCAACTTTGTTAGATTCTTCTTTAGTCATTTCTCCATCAGCTGAACCATTTTTGATCTTTTGTGTGTACTCAACATCGTATGAACCCTTAACACCTTTTTGAATTTCCTTGCTTGTGCCAGCTGGAAGTTGGTCGTTATATCTTACTTCAACTTCAAATGGAATTTCAAAGTGTTCTTTGTGTTTAACTTCGCCTGTAAAGTCTTCATCGCCCACAAGTATCACAGCATTTTTAGCTTGTTTTACTACTGTCGGATCAGATGTTTCTGTTACTTTTGAATTAACGATTGTTAGGGTCTTTTCTTGACTTCCCTTTTCTCCCTTTAATTCATTTCCAGCTTCATCTGTAGCATACTTCCATTCGCCCTTCTTAAGTGATGGATCTTTTTTAACTTCTACTTCAAATGGAATTTCTTCTGTAATAGTTTCAGTACCATCAGTTTTTGCTGGTCCCACTTTTACAATTCTCTTAACCGGTGCCTTGGTTTGAACGCTATCTCCTTCAACAGACTCTGTTACTTCACCGTTTTTGATAGTATGAGTTACCTTTGTTTCTTCTTCACCTAATGAGCCTTCTTGAACAACTTCTGTTGTGCCTGGTTCTAGAGAATTATCTACAATATATTCTGTTTCAAATTCAATAGCTTTAGTCTTTTTAGTTTCTAAGCTTCCTGTGAAGTCTTCGCTTCCAACTTCTACAATTTCCTTAACGGCTTCTTTTGTAGTTATTGGCTCAGAAGTAGCTGTTACCTTTGAGTTTTCTATAGTAACCGTATATTTTTCTTCCCCAACTTCACCTTCTTGAACAACTTTGTATTCACCCTTCTTAAGTTCTGGGTTTACTCTTACTTCTACATCAAATGGAATCTTGTTAGTGTATTCGTGCATACCGTCAGACTTAGCACCAATTCTAATCTTTCTAGCAACCGGTTCTTTTGTTACTGTAGTTTCGCCACGTACTTCTTCGCCAGCTGTACCATTTGTAATTGTTCTTGTAAGCTTAGTTTCTTGTTCACCAAGAACTCCTGCTTGGTCTTCTACAATTTCGCCTGGTGCAAGACTTGAATCAACTGTAACTTCTGTTTCAAATGGAACTGGATCCTTGTCAACAGATTCAATCTTACCTGTGAAATCAGCATAACCTACTTCGATGATCTCTTTGACTGGAGCTTTAGTTATAGAGGCTTCTGAAGTATTTGTAACCTTAGAATCTTCTATAGTAAGTGTATATTTTTCTTCCCCAACTTCACCTTTTTGAACGACTTTGTATTCGCCCTTCTTAAGTTCTGGATTTACCCTAACTTCTACATCAAATGGAATCTTATTTGTATATTCATGATTACCATTAGATTTTGCAGCACCTACTTTTACAATTCTATTAATTGCAGATTTGGTTGATACTGGTTCGCCATCTTTAGATTCTGTCACTTCACCGTTTACAATTGTATGGGTTACTGTTGTTTCTATCTCACCATGTTGACCTTCTTGAACAACCTTAGTTGTTCCTGGTTCCATAGTATTGTCTACTTCATAAATTGTTTCAAATTCAATAAAATCAGTCTTTTTAGTTTCAAACTCACCTGTGAAGTCCTTGCTGCCTATTTTTATTACTGCATCAACAGGTTTTGTTTCAATAGTTTCTGGTTCTCCAACTACTTTAGAGTTTTTAATAGTCCAAATAGTTACTCTTTCACCAACTTTACCTGGAGTTACTTCTTCATAAGTTCCTGCTTTCATTTCAGGATCATATACGACAGTGTACTTAAATGGAATTTCTTCTTTATATTGATGAGTCCCTTCTGTCTTAGAACCAACTCTTACTATTCTCTTTTCTGCTTCTGTTCTTCCAAGCTCTTTTTCTTCTGTAGATTTTTGTTCTCCATTTTCAAAGTGTTGGATAAATTCCTTCTTAATGCTTCCTGGCTTACCAGCCTTATCAACTACCATAGTTCCTGTTTCAAGTTCTTCGTCGAAGATAACTTCAGTTTCATATGGAATTTCTTCTTCGATTACATTTTTAAACTCACCAGTATATTTCTTTGTACCAACAATTATTTCTTGCTTAGCATTTGTTACTACAGTTTCTTTAACTGATTCAATTTCTCCAGTTTCTGGATTATATTTATTAGTTACAACTGTCTTAACACCTCCTGGAGTGAAGTCACCTTTTGTCGCCTTAGTAACTTCCATATTAGGATCGTACTTATAAACAATATCTACTGGTACGTCAGTTCTTTCTTCTACATTATTAGTAGCAGTTTTTTTACCAACTCTTATTACTTGTTCTACAGGTTCTTTTGTTCTGTTAGATTCTGATTTTAATTCTCCATCAGCCTCACCATTTTTAATTGCTTGAGTGTATTTAGTTGTCTTTTCTCCAGCTTGGCCTTGGGTTACAACTTCACTCTTACCAGCTTCTAGGGTTTCATCTTCTATAATTCTTACTGTAAATGGAATTTCTTCTTTTACTTCATGAGTAAATTCACCTGTGAAGTCTTTTTGGCCAACTCTTATTACAGCATTAACTGGGTTAGTTACATTGGTACTTGGTTCGCCATCTACCTTAGAGTTTTTAATCTTCCAAGTTGTAGTCTTTATTCCTTCAGAACCTTTCACATCAATTACATATTCTCCTGATTTTAGACTTGGGTCATAAGAGATGTCATATTTGAATGGAATCTTTTCTTCATGAACTACTTCGCCTTCAGTATTTCTACCTACTTTGATAACTCTATTAACAGGTGCTTTTGTTTCTGTAAATTCACCAGATTCAGTTTTTGTTACATTGCCATCTTCAATTGTAAGAGTAGTAGTCCTTGTCTTTTCTCCAGCTGCACCTTCTACATCTACTCTCTGTTCTCCTGGTGCAAGAGTGTCGTCAAATTCTACAATTGTTTCAAAAGGAACTTCAACTTTTTCTTCTATATTGTGAGTTCCGTCTAGGACACCTTCACCAACATTGATTAGGGCATCTTGTTTTTCTTTTAAAACTTTCTCTGTAGTTTGTGCTTTATCAACTACTGAATCTTTTATAACTAGACTTACTTCTTTTGATCCTAACTCACCTGTTTTTATTACTTTGATTTCACCCTTTTTAAGTGAAGGGTCTTTTTCTACCTTGGTTTCAAAAGGAATGTCTACTATATATTTGTGCTTACCTTCTGTACCAGATCCAATAAATTGGACTTCAGTTTTTCTTGTTCCAACTTCAAGAGTGCCATTTTCTTCATAATAATGGGCTGTTACCGGTACATTTAGAAGGGCTCCATCAAGGCTATCACTAGAAACCCCATTAGGAACAGTAGCTGTTACCTGGCCTGTTTTTTCATCGATTGTTACATTCCAAGTATTGCCCTTATCATCCACAAAAGTATCAGAATCTAGGGTGTATTTACCTGGTCTTCTGTTATAGGTATCTTCCGTATTTAAGATAACATCAGAAGTAAGGGAATCTCCTGCCTTGCCAGCCTTGGCATTGTAACGAGGAGTCATGTTGGCTCTCTCTTCGATTACAAAGTAGGCACTAGCTTCTTCAGTGATGTCTTCGCCTGGTTTTTGCTTATCTACATAGTGAGAGATAACTGGTACTTCAAGTTTTTCTCCTCCATTAAAGTCCTTAGGCTCTACTGGTTTAGCGCTTACCTTTCCTGTTGTTTTGTCAACTTTTACAATCCACTTATTTCCACTATCATCTGTAGCTAATTTATTTCCTGACTCGTCAGTTTCTAGAGTGTCTGGAAGTGTGTAGTGGTCTGGTATTAACCTCTTACCATCTTCTGTTACTTTTGCAGGTGCTGTTTGTTCCTTGGCTGGGAAGTTTACTTGGGTTTCGTATTCAGGTTTGATGTAGGTTGATTCTTGAACTACAAAGTGGAACCAGTGGACGTCTTTTGATCCGTTTGTATAGGTATACTCAATAGGAATTGCGACAAAGTCTCCGGCCTTAGCCGATTTTGGAGGAGTGATTGTGAAGTTTGCGATGTCGCCCTTGTCGAGTGCAACCTTCCATTGGTCTTCTTCTGCCTTGCCCTTGTTTTCACGGTCTATAAAGTCCATGATAAGCCTACCAGAAGCTTCTCCCTTGTCTTCAGCTTCATTCATTTCAGCAGCAGACTTATCTTCTTCTCTTGGATTTTCTGGCTCTACTATACCCACCTTAAATGGCTCACCTGGTTTTACTGCTGATGATGTTACCTTAGAAGTATCATCATTATTCCCATCTTTAAATCTTTGGTCGTAGTATCTTGTATCATCAAGGTTTAGCTTAAAGTCACCGATTAGGTTATAGTGGTCGTAGCGGTCGATGCCTTGCTTGTCGATTGTAACATTAGCTCCCTTGTGATTAATATCGGCAGATCCTGCTCCTGTTTCTACATAAGTTCCTGTTTCACCAGACTCATCTGGTGTTTCCGCTACCTTTGTAAACTCATCCTTAGTTCTTGGACGAGCAAAGAATTTAACATCTAGGTGTTGAAGGGCCTTGTAGTCTTTTGTATTAAAAATAGATTCTTCATCTACAACATACTTGCCTTCGGCATTTTTCTTTAGGGCACCCTTTGGCATCTGGATGTGAATATTGCCATCGTCACCTATATAGGCACTGGCACCAGGTACAATTTTATTGGTAATTGGATTATATACTTGACCAACGAGTCTTTCCTTGGCATTTTCATCGATATTGTCAACCTTAATACCGGTGTCTATGTCTTGACCTTGGACAAAGACCTTTTCGTTGTAGGACCCATTTAATTTCAATAGCTCTAGCTTATCATTTTCATTTGGCCATGGATTTACCTTGTAACCTAAAGCGAAGTTATTACCAAAAAACTTAATTCCTGGGTTGTCTTTTGTGTAATTATCCTCCATACCAAAGGAAGTAGAAGGATTGTCCTTATTGTTGATATGCCTTAGGGTTTCTTCGCTGGCTTCGTAGTTTAAATTTTTTTGTCGTCCACCAGCAGTCAGCTCTCCATTTTCATTTGGCTTGAAAGTTACCTCAGGGGATTCAGGAGTCAATTTCTCTCCTTTACCCATCATAGGTTTTTCGCCTTCTTTTACTTGTACAAGTCCCGAGTCTGTAACAGTAATCTTAGTATAAGTTCTTTGACCTGTCTCCTTGTCAATGGTAATTTGGTAACCATATTCTCTCTTACTTGAAGAAGTTTCAGATGGGTTTTTAAGTTCAAATTTAAAACCGTCTTTTTCTACCTTCTCATCATCCTTATTGAAATCTTGATTTGTATCTCCCGGTTGGAGGTCCGTTTCCTTATAGCGTTCTTCTCCACTGTAGTCCTTTATTTCTTTTTCATCTTCAGTATAGTTCTGCTCATTATTTGCTTCATCTGCTAGAGCGACAGGCTCAGCAAAATCAGCCGCCTTTGCCTTGGACATACTAGCTACTTGTAGATTATCCTCAACTTCCTTAGTATCTACATTTTCTTTATTTTCCGTATCAGATGCTTGATCTTTTTTTTGATCTTCTTCAATTTTTTCTTCTTCTATATCAATATATTTGTCTTCATCAAAGTTTTCTTGGACCTTTTTATCGTCTAATTTATCTTTAGCTACTTCATCGATTTGATTGTTATCAATTATCTCAGAAGAAGCGTCAAGGCTATCAGCATAAACATCATTTGTATTTCCTAGTAGTCCAAAACCACCAACAATAATAGAAGCTCCAAGAAGGGTCTTCTTTATTGATTCATTGGACAAAGGAATTAGGAATTTGTTTTTCTTATTATTCATTAATTTCTCCATTCCTTATTGCATAGTTAGTATGTTATTTATTTATACTTAGCATCACTATACTAATATTTTCTACATAATCTATTTATTTAGATAAATTGTTAGGATTCTTTATAAATATTTTTTAATTTAAATATTAGTCAATTATTCTCCTTGATTTACAGCTATTTTTATATGATTTTCTTATAATAATGTATTCTATAATTAAGATAAGACTCTTTAATATATTCTAATAGATATTAAGCACTTTATCCTATTGCTTTTTCTATTAATTTAAGCTATAATCAAATCAACAGGAGGGCTTATGGAGGATAAGAGGAAGCTTAAATTTATTTTTGTCGTATTTGCACTTTTACTAATATTTGGCACCCTTGGCTATATGATTCTTCTTAAGGTAAGTTTGGTGGATGCCTTGTATATGACAGTTATTACCATATCGACTGTGGGCTTCGGAGAGGTCGGAACTACTAGTGACCTATCGGAGTTATTTTCTATAATCATGATTTTTCTGGGAGTTGGTGTTGTAGGATACGCCTTTACTACGGTTGAGGCAATGTTAGTTGAGGGAAGGCTTGTAGATTTATGGAAGGGAAGCAAGATGGATAAGAAGATTTCTGCTCTAGATGAGCATTATATAATATGTGGGTCAGGAGAGCTTGCCGATGTGATTATAGAAAAATTTATCAAGGAAGGCTTAGATTTTCTTGTAATTACTGATGATAGGGCTGACCTCGATGATTACAGCCATCACGATATTTTGGTCATAGAAGGCCAAGCTACTGAGGAGGAAATCTTAGAAAAGGCTGGGATAGGAAGAGCCAAGGGCCTCATAGCTGCCCTTCCTTCAGAGGTTGATAATATAGTAACTGTCCTAACTGCGAGAAACCTTAACAAGGATATCTATATTATAGCTAACTCGACCTCTAAATCAGACAGTCAAAAATTAATGAAAGTTGGAGCAAATAAAACTATGTCTGCTGTAGAAATCAGCGGCAAAAGAATTGCATCACTTATGATTAAGCCAAATATTATCTCCTTCTTGGATGTAGTAACAAAAGTTGGAGATGTAGAGATGGACTTGGAGGAGGTCATGGTGAAAAAGGGCTCATATCTAGAAAATAAAGACTTAGTAGCCGCCCAAATCCCTAACAAAACAGGCCTCATAGTACTTGCCATAAAGAGAAATACAGATAAGAAAATGCTCTTCAATCCTCCAGGAAACTACACCTTCGAGACAAACGATGTTCTTATAGTTCTAGGAAGAGAAGAGCAAGTAGAACAGTTAAGACACTTAGGAGATGAAAATAAGTGAAGAAAAGAAGGCTAGCTCAAGTTGCTGCCTTCTCTTCTATTGCATAAGTTTTCCCTTGAGATTTGCAAAATATCATCAAAGTCTATTTATTTTGTTTAGATCAATACTAATGTCTATAAATTCACTAAGGCTTCTAAAAACTTGAAAAATCGCCGAACGAATGGCAAAGTCTTCGTGAGTTTGAGGAAGGTCTATCATCCTAAAGTGCTTATTCAAATATTCTATCCTTTCCTTGACCTTGATCATTTCGTTCGCATCTCCGAGATTTTCTCCTGTATCGATTATTATGTCGGAAATTAGTTTACCTTCGTCATAGGCCCTTGGAATCTCCTTTAAGTCCTCATACATTTCTTTTAGAAGGTCCATCTCTATTTGCCTATGGTTAAGCTCCCTTAATATATTCTTACTATTTTCAATTCTATTGTTATTCTCAATAATCGCAAGGTCAACAGCCTTGTCTATATCTTCTTCAAGCTTCGAAATCTTATCCTCGTAGATTTCTACATCTAGATGATTAACCAAGGTATTTCCAAAAAAGTTTAGGACATCCTTTATATCTTCATCTATATCTTCTATCCATTCTTTAAGCTCATCCTGGCTTTCTGGTGCGTAGATGTTGGTTAACATAGCAAATCCAGTTCCAATAAGGACAAGTATTAGCTCGTTTTTTATTATAGAAGGATTGATATTCCCATAACTAAGCAAGTGGGTAACTATCACACTAGATGGACCAAGGCCTAGTTCGATCTTTAGTAAAAGGGATAAGGGAACGAATATGATTAAGTAAATACCAAAAGCCCAAGTTTTATAAGAAACTATTTCAAAGACTATGGCACCAATAGTAAATGCTAAGATTGCCGAAACCATCCTTTTAAGCCCTCCTTTGACAGTTGCTTTTCTAGTCTCAAATATATCAAGTATGGTGATGATCCCTGCTGATGATGCGTATTCAAGTCCTAAAAAGCTTGCCAAAGATAAGGACAAGGTCGCAGCTATTGCTGTTTTTATACTTGTACTAATTATAGTTTTATTCATTATGTCCCTTCTTAAAATCTTCTAGTTATTTCCTAAGTATTTTATATAAATCTGACAAGGATTATTCTCATCCCATAAACAAGGAAAGCACTCTAACTCCTTGTATCCCATAGCCTTGTAGAAGTCATTGGTCTTATCATATTCTTCGTAGGTCCCTCTCTTTACAGTCTTTACCTGGGCATAAGAGAAAGATAAAGTCCTAGCTAAGTTCTCGAAGACTTCGATTAATTTCTTCCCCAGACCCAGCCTGTGGTATTTTTTCATAAGTCCCATTATAAAAATCTCTACACAATCCTCGCTTGTTTCCCTCATAACCAAAAATCCTACTGGCTTATCGTCAAGGAAAATCGCCAAGAATCTTTTATCCAATGATTCTTCTATATAAGTTTTTCTACTTTCACCTATCGAAAACCAATCTGTAAGGTCATCCAAGACCAAGTTTCCTATCTTTTCTTTTTCTTTTTTGTCTTTTATTTCAATTAATTTACTCTTCATTTCATTCCCTACATCTGATTTAATTATAGACGAAAAAATTAAATAAATTTAGTAAAGATAATTACTTAATTTATAGCTATATGAATAAGGTCTTTGATAAATAGATCAAGAATTATCCTATAGCAGACCCTTAACCATATCTCCATGTCTAATTTCATCATTTTTTACACTTTCTATTTCCGGAAATTTTTCTGCAACTGGAGCATAGTTTTGAGCAGCCTTGTATTCTCCCTCTACTATTTTAGGATATAATCTCTTTTTGCCCAATATTTTGTAAAGCATTGGCATAATAATAGCTAATTTCTTCTTTGGCTTTAGATTTACCTGAGTGAGCTTGTGAAATACAGCTGCGTGATGGCCTTCTTCTACGGCAAGCTTTTTAAAAGTTTCTATATCTTCTTTATCTTTAACAACATCTGCAAGTGCCTTATACATTAAGACTACATCCAACTCCCCTTGTTGGGATTTTAACAAAATCTTCATATCCTCTTTACTAATCTGCATCAAAGCCTCTCTATTACTTCTAAAATCAATTCTCTTAACTTATGTAATTACTTCTATTATATCCTATCTTTGTAGCTTAAATCTTGATATATTTTTCTATTTTAGTTATAAAAAAAGGCCCCGAAGGGCCTTAGTATGTCATTTGTTTATGTATTTGATTATTCTTGGTCGATTGCTTCTACAGGACATACTGCTGCACAAGAACCACAGTCTATACATGCGTCTGCGTCGATTTCGTAAGCTGCGTCTCCTTGAGAGATTGCTCCTACTGGGCATTCGCCTTCACATGATCCACATGAAATACATGTATTTTCATCTATTCTATAAGCCATAATTTTCCTCCTATTTGTTTATTTCTTATGTCTATAATATACAACATATGGAATTAAAAGTCAAGATTTTTTTTATATTTATTCTGATTTTAATTGTAAAATGATAATTTATTCAAATTGATATTAATTATCATTTCTAGTATTCCATTTCCTTACATGAATAAGTCTCTTCGATTTCTTCGTCAGTTCCTGTAAGTTTAACCCTTACTTTGGAACATTCTCTGATGTAGTCGTTATTAAGGACCATGCCGTATCCGTCTGCTGTCTTTACCTTTTGACCTTCCTTAGGCATTTTTTTCTTGCTACACTTGTAGCATTCTTCTTCATATGACAAGCAACACATAAGCCTTCCACACATACCAGAAATCTTGCCTGGATCTAGGGTTATGTCTTGGTCCTTGGCCATCTTTATTGATAGGGGCCTGAAGTCATTAAGAAATCTCCCGCAACAGCATTTTTGCCCGCAAGGGCCTAGGTGCTCGATCATCTTGGCATGATCTCTTACTCCTATTTGTCTAAGCTCAATCCTATTTCTGTAGATTGAGGCCAAGTCTTTTACGAGTGACCTAAAGTCTACCCTATTTTCAGCCTTGAAGTAGAAGGTGATTTTGCTTCTGTCAAAGGTATATTTTGCATCTATTATCTTCATCTTTAGCCCATGGGCATTGGCCTTTTCTTGGCAGAGACTTATTGCATCTTTGGCATCTTGCTCGTTTTTGGCATAGTAATATAGGTCATCGTTGGTGGCTTTTCGAATAACTTGCGAGAGATTTCCCTTAGCTTCTGACTCGTCGACATCAACTAAGGCAACTTCTGCCATTTCCACTCCGTTTGATGTTTCTACTATTACCTTATCCTTATATTCAAATTCATTTCCATTTGCATCGAAATGATATATTTTACCCGCTGGTCTAAATCTTATTCCTACGACTCTCAATCAGAAATTCCCCTCTCTAAATATATTAAATATGATTTTTTCTATGCTTAGGTCATAATTAATATTTGTTCTTGCCGCATTTTGTATGTCTTCTATCAAAAATATTGCTTTTTCTATTTCGTCTACTGATACTTGTGGAAATTTTTTTAGCATATATTTTGTATTGTAATCTAGCTCATCTTTGTTATAATTGTAGCTTATAAGGTCTTGGTATACTTTGAGCAAGGCCTTATAGATAGTTTGTCTATCATCCTTATATTTAGCAAAGAAGTCCTTATTCTGGTAGTATGTTTCTATCTTACCCTTATAGATATCAGATATTATCCCAAAGACCTTATCCATGTCTATATCAAGTTCATTTTCTTCAGATTTTATTGGAATTATCTGACATCTTGACCTAATAGTTGCCAAGAGATTATATCTATTGGTGCATGTAAAAATGATCTTTACATAATCTTTGAGCTCTTCCAGGCTTTTTAGCATTGCATTTGATCCTTCTTGCCTTAGGTCCTGGGCGTTATGGATTATATATATTTTAATCTTGCCGCTGTAGGGTCTAAGATAGATATCCTTTAAGACCTGTCTGATAGTTTCTATATCTATTACTCCACCTTCTTTGTCAATCAGGTAAAGGTCAGGGTTGTTATCATAATCTAGGCCATAGTAGCTAAAAACTTCCCTTGCAAAATCAAGGGCAAAGGCCTTGTTAGCTTCTTCGTTTTTCCCTTCAAAAATATAGGCGTTGGACAGATTTTTTATGTCTATTTCCCTATTTTTAAAGCTCATAGTTGGATATATTTATCAACGTCTATCAGAAATATTGTAGCCCCACCGACAGTTATATCTATTGGAACTGTATTTGTCAAAAGTGAACTTTCTGCTGTTGGGTTGATGATAGTTGTAGTTGTATCCCTCTTCTTGCAGTTTTTCTCTATGATGGAAAGGACTTCGTCTAGGTCTTCTTCCTCAACACCTATTAGGAGAGTTGTATTTCCCTTTTTGAGAAAACCACCTGTAGTAGCAAGTTTTGTAATCCTATATCCCTTATCTGTTAATGCATCAACCAAAAAGTTCACATCTGCATCTTGAACTATAGCTATAAGTAGTTTCATAGTATCTCCTCCAAAGATTTGTAAATTAAATCCATTACTTGATCAGTTACTTCCTCTACAGATTTCGTTGCATCTACTCTTTTTATCTCGTCCTTGTATCTTTCTGCTATATCTATATAAGCATCAAATATTTTCCTATGGAAGTCGAAGTCTTCACTTTCGAACCTATCTGCTGAGAAGTTCGCCCTTTTTCTTACTAGAGCCGTCTTGTAGTCTATATCAAAAAATACGGTAAGGTCTGCCTTTGTATTTTCTGTTGCAAAGTCATTTATTTCCTTTACCTTTTCGATGCCGAGTCCCCTACCCACTCCTTGATAGAGGAGGGAGCTTAGGACGAACCTATCACATATGACAAGTTTGCCTTTTTCAAGTGCTGGTCTTATCTTTTCTTCTATAAGCTGGGCTCTGCTTGCGGCAAATAGCAGACATTCGCACCTACTAGTCATTTTGTCATTGTCATTATCTATGATAATTTCTCTAATCTTCTCAGAGATTTTCGTTCCGCCTGGTTCTCTAAAGTCTAAGAATTCTATCTGATCTTTCTTAAGCCTCTTCTTTACTTCATTTATAACTGTTGTTTTTCCAGATCCATCAGGACCTTCAAATACTATTAGTTTTCCTGTCATGTTCTTATTATACCATATTAGGAAAAATTTAGCTTAGAAGATTTTCTTAAAGATAGCAAAAAAAAAGACCACGTGGCCTTTTTTAATCTTATTCTTCGTCTTCTGATTCACTTTCTTCAGTTTCATCAACTGTTGGAACATCGCTTGCGTCAGCTGCTTCTTCTTCGCCTTCTTCTGGAATTTCTTCCTCGCTAGGTTCTTGTAGTGAGCAGATAACTTCGTCGTCCTCTTCAAGAATTGTGATATCGTCAACTTTTGCAATGTCAAGATCAGCTATAGTTCTAACATCACCGATTTGTAGATCGCTTACTTCAACATCAGCTGTTTGTGGGATGTATTTTGGTAGACATTCTACTTCAACAACGTCGATGTTTTGAACTAGTACAGATGGTTCAACTCTGATTTCATCTCTACCAACAAGTACAACTGGAACTTGTACCCTGATAGCTTCGTTTTGGTTGATTGCTTGAAAGTCAACGTGTAAAAATTGGTTTTTGAATGGGTGATTTTGATATGCTTTGATAAGTACATCTTTCTTCTCACCACCAAAATCTAGTGTTATAATTGTTGATGTTCCAGCTTGTCTAAGTACTTTTTCAAAATCTCTAGCTGTTACTTGAACATTTATATTTTCTTCATCTTTGGCATAAACAACTCCTGGTACTAGTTCAGCTGCTCTTAGCTTATTAACTTTGTTTTTACCAGTAGCTTCTCTTTTTTCTGCTTGTAAAACTAACTCTGCCATTTTGCCTCCTTATATATTCATACTGCTTAATTATACCTCATAAACATTTCATTTACAATGTTTTAGTTTCAATCAATACAATTCGGGTATATAGATTATGAAGATAATATATAGAAAGGAGTAACAATGTCAAGAAATATTAAATTCGGCAGTGTAGAAGTAAGTGTGGACGGTGAAAAACTAAAGGTAGGGGATACAGCACCAGACTTTTCGGCTATTGATAATGAGCTAAACGAGTATTCGTCTAAAGAAGACGATGGTAAGATCAAACTAATATCAGTTATCCCATCTATAGATACATCAGTTTGCGAAATTCAAACTACAATGTTTACTAAGGCGAGAGAAGACTTATCGGATGACGTATCCCTTATCACTGTATCAAACGACTTACCTTTCGCTCAAGTGAGATTCTTAGAAGAGAAAGAAATAACAAACAATAAATTCGTATCAGATTACATTCACCATGACTTCTCAAAGAAATATTCAACCTTAATCAATGAACTTCAGCTTTTGAATAGGTCAGTTTTTGTAATTGATAAAGATAACAAAATCGCCTACGCAGAATATTTAGAGCAGAATACCGATTTACCAGATTATGAAAAAGCAATAGAAGTTGTTAAAAGTTTAGACAATTAAGATAAGGATAAGAATCTAACAAGAAGGGTTCTTATCCTTTTTTATTTTAAATTAAAGACTCTAAGAGCATAAGGGTCGTAAGGGCTCCTATGCCCCTCTTGTTTGTGAGAACTTCTATATCCATATCCTCCAAGCTCCTATAGTCCACATCGCCTATAATTTTGCCATCTATATAGGTCGTACCTACATCTACAACAAGCATTCGATCTCTAAAATATGACTTATCATAAAAATTAGCCTTGCCGATAGCTGAAATAAATATATCAGCATTCTTTATAAGATCTTTTTGATTTGCTGTATGACGAGTTATGATTGTAACAGTCGCATATTTCGTCAGTAAATTCATTGCTAATGGCTTTCCTATAGTTGTAGTCTTATTTGAAATCACTATATTCTTACCATGAAGACTAGAGTATTTCTCTTCTAGAAATCTTACTATTGCTCTAGCTGTTTGAGGAAGACAATCTGTAGATCCCTCCATAGCATGGCCTTGGGCTTTGTAGGTGAAGGCATCAAGATCCTTGATTTGAATATTATCTTTAAGAAGAGCTAAGTCTTTCCCATCTCCAAAAGGCGCAAGTGTTATATAGCCATCTTCCTTTTCATAGGAATTGATATATGCTAAGATTTCTTCTGGCTTTTCTGTAGTAAATTCATAGTCCACATATTCGATAGCAAACTTTTCACATCTTTTAATTATTGCCTTCTTATAGTGTAGGACTTCACTAGTAGGATTTTTGGATAATAGCAAAATCTTATTAGTAAACTTATGGCTTGTAAGTTTATCTATCAAGGTATCTTTAATACCATCTGTATTTAATATTTTCATTTTACCTCCATAAAAAAACCCCAACTAGGATAAACCTAATCGGGATAGTTTAAAAATTATTAATATATTCTTCTAGCTCCTACAAATGCATTTTGGAAGCTTCCATTGTATACATTATCATATCTAACGCCTGTTGCAGGTGTAGATGCGTGGACGAAGGTACCATCAGAATTTACTACGATTCCTACGTGGTCAATTCCGCCGCCACCATATGAGAAGAATACTAAGTCTCCTGCTTGAAGATTAGATGAATCTACAGCATAACCACTTGAGTATTGGGCTGCTGATTGGTGTGGGATGGATATTCCCATTTGGCTATAAACATAAGATGTAAGGCCTGAACAGTCAAATCCCACTCCTGGGTTGGCAGAACCCCATACATATGGACTACCTACAAATTGTGTCGCAAGGTCTGCCGCACTTAAACCAGATCCACTATAGGCTGGTGCTGAAGCTTGTTCTACTTCTTGGGCTTCTTGGACTTGTTCTTGGGCTTCTACTACTTCCTCTTTCACTTCTTCCTTAGCTACTTCAGTGTCAGATATGAAGTCTATTGATACATATCCTTTTTGACCGTTGTAGTCAATTTCTAACCAACCGTTAAGAGCCTTACCTTCTAGCCAGTCACCTTTTCTAACAGATCCTATTATACTACCGTCTCCGGCGCTAGACCTAACATTTAGAACTGATGTGTTAACCCATCCTGTGTAATAATATGATTGGGCAGCTTGAGATTGTCTTTCTTCTTCAGCTTGTCTTGCTTCCTCTGCTTTTCTAGCCTCTTCAGCTTCTTGAGCTTTTCTAGCCTCTTCGGCTTCTTTTGCTTCTTGAGCTTTCTTGGCGTCCTCAGCCTTTCTAGCTTCTTCAGCTTGTCTTGCTTCCTCAGCCTTTCTAGTTTCTTCAGCCTCTTTTGCTTCTTGAGCGTTCTTAGCTTCTTCGGCTTCTTTTGCTTCTTGAGCTAGTCTTGCTTCCTCTGCTTTCTTAGCCTCTTCAGCTTCTTGGGCTTTCTTAGCCTCTTCATTTTCATTTAGTTCACTCACTAATTCTACTGGATAAACATCTGAAAGGAATTCTTCATTTACATATCCTAATTCAGTGTTTAGGAATCCGTCTTCTAGAACTCCTGCTATTTCATCGCCAGCTTTAAGAGAAGAAACTATATTATTTTCATCCATATTCTTGGTGCTTCTTACGTTAAGGACTTCTGTATTAACGTATTTTACAACAGTAGACTCTTTTTCTTCTTCCTTATCAGATTCTTCTGTTTTTTCTTCGCTGGCTTCCTCTTTAGAAACTTCTTCTTTCTCGACTTTTTCCTCAGTTTCTTCCTTAGCCTCAACTTTTTCATCCTTTTTTTCTGGAACTTCTTCGCTTGCTTCTACTTCCTTCGCTGCTGTTATCTCAACTACAGCATCTCTTGCTGCATTTTCTACTAATTTATCTAAGTCAGATTTTACTTCTGTTTTTTCTTCTTTGGCTGGTTTGGCCTCTTTAGCAATTTTTGTATTCTTTACATCTTCAGTATATTCAGATTTCACTAGATCATAATCAGAATAGCTTTCTGTATAATTCGCTTCTGTAATTAGCGAATTTGTATGTTGATCTTGGTCTAAATTGTTAATTGTAGTAGCATATGCACTCGCACCTGCTGTAACTGCAGCTATAACTGATAGCATAGCTCCTATATTTTTTTTATTCATCAAGTCCTCCATATCTATGTAATGAATCTTATTTTGATAATGTTTCTGTTTTGAAATCTGTATACATTTTATATCTTTTTAACAAAAGTGTCAAGAATTTGTTACAAAAAAATTACACTTTTCAGACAGATTACTAGATTTATTGACCAAAATCCATAAAATAACCAATAAAACTAAAAAACTTTTCCAAAAAATGTAATAATTCCTAACATTTTCCCAATAATTAGTTACAAAAATGTTAATACTATGTAGAAGAGCAAATCTATAAGCCGTGTTCTGTCTTAGATAATCATCTGTCTAGGCTTATTGTTGCCAATAAGCTCAAGCGAACAACCATACCGGACCGTGCCGAGCAGGCATCCTACTGTCCCTTCGTTCTTGCACCGGATGGGGTTTACATAGCCTGTCTATCACTAGACAGCTGGTGAGCTCTTACCTCGCCATTCCAACCTTACCAGAAATCTGGCGGTATACTTTCTGTTGCACTTGCCTGAAGATCACTCCTACTTGACGTTATCAAGCATCCTCGCTCTGTGGTGCACGGACTTTCCTCGTGAATTAACCCGCGATTACCCGATTTACTCCTTCTAGATTATACTTTTTTCTAGTGAAAAAACAACTAGTAAAACTTCCTAAAGCTATCACCTTTTGAAAATGTCATTACATTTCCATCAAAAAACTCGTCAATATCCTTTTGAAGTTTATAGATAATATGATTTTCACTTGCAAAATGCCCTACATCACAGATTATGATTCCTTCGTTAGAAAGATCCATCCCATCATGGTATTTCACATCTGCTGTAATCATCATATCACAAGAAATTTCTAGGGCATCTCTTATAAGCTCACTTCCTGCTCCACCGCAGACTCCAATCTTTTTAACCTTCTTAGATGTATCACCGTAGACTACTAGGCCGCTTGCTTCTAGCTTATCTTTGATTTCTCTGATAAATTCATCAGCAGATTTTTCTTCGATGAAGCCATAACGACCAAGTCCAAGCTCCTTACCCTTTTCAAGGACTCTGGTTTTATCTATTTCCAAAATCCTACATAGATTATCATTTACCCCGCCCCCTGCTATATCGAGGTTGGTATGAAAGGCGTAGACTGCTATATCGTTTTTGACACAAGTCTTTAGTCTTTTATAAAATCTCCTACTAAAGTCAATTGACTTCGCTCCATTAAACAAATATGGGTGGTGGGTTATGATTAGATTGCAATCATTAGCTATAGCTTCTTTGATTCCTTCTTCTTCAAGGTCTAGAGAAACTAAGACATTTTTTACTTCGTCTTTAGGATTGCCTATTTGAAGTCCTGAGTTATCCCATTCTTCTTGGAGAGAAAAAGGGTATTTCTTTTCCAAATTTTCTATTAATTCTCTAATTTCCATGTGTTTTCTATCTCCTTAATAGCTTTAAGTCTCTCCTCGATTTTCCATAGACTTTTTTTATCATTTGATTTAGCAAGAATATCTTCTCTAAATTTTTGGTTTTTCTTACGGTCAATTTCAAGCTTTTCTTTTAGGATTTTACTCTTGTTTTTTATATCATCCTTACCATAGTAGATTTCTGAAAGCTTAAGTGGCTTAGACTTAGAAAATCTTGTCTTTATGATATCGTAGTACTTCTTATTTTCAAAACTTAGAAAATCATTCATTATTTCAAAGTCATTTTCTACGAGGAATAGTCTAAGCTTTTCGGTGTTGATATTGCTCGCAAGAATCAGGTAATCGAGATTTTTAGCAAAGTCCATGGATTCTTCTATTATATCTATAATGGTATTTGCTCCCATACCTGCGATTATTGCTACTTGCCCTTCTTTTTTATTAATACCCTTAAATCCATCTGTGACCATGGTTTGTATATGATTTTTGCTATCAGAATTTAAGACGTTTCTTAGCTTATCTAGAGACTTCTCTGATATATCTGTCGCCAAAATTTCTTTGCTTATTCCGTTTTTTGCTAAATATAAAGGAACCAATCCATGATCAGTTCCTATATCTATAACTTTTTTATTTTTATCTATTAGATTTATAATATCTAACAATCTTTTTTTATCTTCCATTATAAAAAATCTTTCAATAATTCACTTTTGTTTGGAGATTTAAGCTTCCTTAGGGCCTTGGCCTCTATTTGTCTTATCCTCTCCCTAGTTACGTCAAATTCCTTGCCTACTTCTTCAAGAGTCCTTGGTGTCCCATCGATTAGGCCAAATCTTAATTGGAGGACACGTTTTTCCCTTGCACCAAGGCAAGATAGAACATCATTTAATTGCTCACGAAGCATAGTATAGTTTGCTGCTTCACCAGGATCGATCGCACTATCATCCTCTATGAAATCTCCTAAGTGGGAATCGTCCTCCTCCCCTATTGGGGTTTCTAAGGAAACTGGTTCTTGGGATATTTTTCTTATCTCTCGAACCTTCTCTACCTCTAGTCCCATCTGCTCGGCAATCTCTTCGTTTGAAGGATCCCTACCCAAATCTTGAACTAGCTGTCTTTGGATTCTTACGAGTTTGTTTATTGTTTCTACCATGTGAACTGGAATTCTTATGGTCCTTGCCTGATCAGCTATGGCACGTGTAATAGCCTGTCTAATCCACCAGGTAGCATAGGTTGAGAATTTGAAGCCTCTGTTGTAATCGTACTTGTCAACTGCCTTCATAAGCCCCATATTTCCTTCTTGGATTAGGTCTAAAAAGCTCATGCCACGCCCAACATATTTCTTGGCAATAGAAACTACAAGTCTAAGGTTTGTTTCTGCAAGTTTCTGCTTTGCTCTTTTCGAATTAAGAACAGCTCTTCTTAAATCTAGAATATCCTCATCACTTAAATCTTCGTCATTAATCACCTTGTAGGCAAGATCTCTTAGGGCAATAGTTTCTTCTATCTCCCTTATCTCATCATTATCTAAGGCGATGTTTTCAGAAATCTTTTTAGCCCTCTGACTTGTGATAATAAAATCTTCTAGGATCATACTATCATTGGTCTTTATATGCTCTTTGTTGGCAGCCTTTGATAGGATATCATTAAATGATAGATAGATTAAATTAACTATCTCATCTGACTCGGTAATGTTAAGCATATGGTCAAAGGAATCAAAAAGATCACAAAGAGAATTAGCCTTACTTCTGTCAAGTACATTTTCGCTTACAGCATTTTCTGCTATATTACAAATCAAAACCCTTGCTTTCAGTTCCTCTAGGGCTTCTTTATCCATGTCTTTGTCCATAATTTCTCTAAAAAGCTCGCCCATGCTGATAAGTCCTCTTATCTCTTCGTAGCTTTTCTTATCAAGACTTCCATTTTCTACAATCTTCTCATTAGATACCTTGAGTATCTTAGCAAGATCACCAAAGAATATATCATTTGCAAGTTTACTCTTGTTTTGCTTGTTAAACTTGACCCCTTCGAGTTTCTTTCTAGCAATCTCGCCCATTTCCATCCTGCGAGCAAGTATTATCTCTTCTGTCGCTGTCAACAAGTCTACCTTGCCTATTTCCTTAAGATACATCTTTACAGGGTCATCAACTTTGACTCCAGCCATAATATCCACAGATTTCTTGATATCTTCTTCTATCTTCTTATCATCGATATCGCCTTCGTCGTCATCATCTATTTCATCATCTAAATCATCCGCTTCTTCCTCTTCTTCAAGAACTGTTTCAGATTTTTCGACTATTTCTATGCCTAAACTTATAATCTGATTTATAACAAACTTTTTGCTATCATCTTCCATTTCCTTGAAGTTTTCGAATGTATTTATCTGAGAATAGGTAATCAATCCATCTTGAGACTCGCTCATAGACTGAAATTCTTCTATTATTTCTTTTAGAACATCATCATCGAGCAACTTACTGTCATCGCTTGTCATCAATACTCCCCTTACTTCTAAAGACTATCTCTTCTTTAATCTCTTAAGTTCTCTCTTCCTATTGTAAAGAATTATCTTCCTCTTTAATTCCTCTGCCATTATGGGATTTGTATTATCTCTGATATAATTCAAAATATACTTATAGTCCTCATCTGAAAGATCGAACTTACTAACATCCTTTTCTTTTAAAAAAGTCTTAACATTGTTTATCTTCTCATTTTCTATAGCCTTATCAAAAAAGTCTCTGTCCTTCTCGTAATCAGACCTCTGATTGAAAAACAATCTTAAAACTTCCAACTCATTTATTCTAAAGTTCTTATTAGAACTTTCTACTATGATTTTTTCTTTCTTACTAAACTTATCCTTATTCTTATCTCTTAAGTCAGTATTTCTATTATACCTTGAAATAGCTTGTTTTAAAGTAGTTTTGTCTATGTCAAATAGCTTGCTTACGTTGTTTATAAAGATTTCTTGAGTCAATTCCTGTTTAATAGATGCGAGAAAATCAACGAACAAATTTAGCTTATCAAACCTCTCTGCTGGCTTTGCCAAACTATATTCATCTAGGATTTTATTGTATTCATAATTGTAGGAATCCTGGGCATTGTTAATTTTTTCCTCAAAGGCATCCTTACCCTTGCTCCTTATGAAGTCATCTGGATCATTGCCATCATCTAAGACAATTACACTTGGGTTAACTCCTATCTCGTGAAAAATCTTAATAGCCTTCCAAGTAGCCTTAACTCCAGCATTATCCTGATCATAGCAAATATATATATCATCAGAATATCTTTTCATAAGCTTGGCCTGATCTATAGTAAGTGCCGTTCCTAAAGATGCAACAGCAATGTCTAGACCGTGGTTATTAAGAGCTATCACATCCATATAGCCTTCTACAAGTATGAGTTCTTTTCTCTTCTGCCTCTTATAAACATTTAGGCCGTAGAGATTGTATCTTTTCTTAAAGATGCTAGATTCTGGTGAATTTAGATACTTTGGCATCTGCCCTGATATAGCTCTTCCCCCAAATCCAATAACCTTGCCAAAATGATTTATAATCGGAAAGATAATCCTATCCCTATACTTATCATAATAAGTACCCTTAGAGGATTTCTTGATAAGACCAAGATCCTCTAGGTTCTTTTCGCTATAATTTTTCTTTCTTATATAGGAATACAAATCATCCCATGAATCTCTTGCGTAACCTAGCATAAAGGTATTTACAATCTTACTAGATAGACCACGATTTTTAAGATAGGCTTGGGCTTTACTGTCGGTTAATAGATTCTTATAGAAAAACATCATAATATCTTTATTGATATCGAAAAGTTCCTTATTCTTTTTATTCACTTTAGGATCTTTGGTATAATCTATGCTAATGCCTTCCTTATCTGCAAGAAATTTCAAGCTTTCTGGATAGGAAAGACCTTCTTTTTGCATTATAAAAGAAACAACATCTCCCCCTGCTCCACAGCCGAAGCAGTGAAAAAGTTGTTTCTTCTCATCTACCGTGAAAGATGGTGTTTTCTCATTATGGAAGGGGCACAGACCCTTAAAAGATGAGCCTGCTCTTTTTAGATCAACATACTCACCTATAATATCAACTATATTTGAGCTTTCTAGTATTTGATTTATCTTACTATCAGAAATTAAACTCATATTATCACCTAAAAAGACTATACTAAACTTGTATTATATTTCAATTTCATAAAATCTAGAAAAATGCAAATAAAATTTTATCCGTCATATTTGTCTTTAAAATTATTAGCTTAAGATTTGTCATAGGACCTATCTTTATGATAAGATATAGGAAAGATTGGCTATTAATTCTGATGTAACTAAGAACCAATGACAGGGGAAATTATGGACAATATAAACGAAAATATACTTGAGTCTAGTATCTTTAAGGATGATATAGAAATAAAGATTTTGGATGCTAATGAAAGCTTATTGACTAATGAAAATAGCTCTAGAATTCAGTTTCATCCCTTCATATACTTTTACTTCATAGTTAACGGAAGTGGAACCTTCTTTATAGAAAATGATTCAATTAAAATCAACAAAAATGATTTAATTATAATAAATTCAAACATAGGTCACAATATTTATGTCGATGAAGACGAGTATGCTGTAAAGGCCTTAGGATTCGGTCTTGAAAGTATTGGGCTAACTTCTCACCTAGAAGAAGTCCATTCAGAAGAAGAATTGGATCTTGATAACTTCTTTCATATTACTTGGGAGGGTAAAGAGAAAAATCTTAAGGAAATCTTCACTAAAATCGTCGAAGAATTCCATTCAGATCGTATGTATTCAAAGACCTTGGCTGATGCTTTGGCTTCTTATTTTCTCATTAATTTCTTAAGAGATTTTAAGGATAAAATAGAAGTTGTTCATGATATAAATATTAATAGACAGGTTGATTACATAAAAAGCTATATAGACAACAATTACTCTCTCGATCTAAGCCTAGAAGGTCTTTCAAATATGGCCTATATGAATAAATTCCAACTAATCGCTGAGTTCAAGCAAGCCTATAGGGTAACTCCTATAGAATACCTCATACTTAAAAGAATCGAAGCATCCAAGGGACTTTTGATCTCAACAAATCACTCTATGGAAACAATCGCTGAAATCGTAGGCTTCAATTCTCAATCTTATTTCAATCAAGTCTTTAGGAGAAAGGTAAGCATAACACCTTCCCAATTCAGAAAAAAACACAGACTATAAAAAGGGCTTGTTGCAAAACTATGAATAATCATCGTACCATCATTAGAAGGTTCTCTTAGGAAATTTTACCTCCCATGGCCGGTTGGCCAATCGGCGCCTGCCGGCTGATGGAGGCCATTAGCCCGTCGGCTTCGTGAGACTTTCCGTGGAGGTTCTTCTAATGATATTGGTACGATTTATTCATTCTGCAACAGCCCCTTTTTGCTAATTTTCTTCAATTCTTACTCTTGTAACTACACCATCATCTACCGACAATATCCTATAAACATAGGGTCCGTATACTATTGTAGTATTCTCATGAATTTCACTAATTTTTTCCTTATCTGCCAACTCATATATAAGACCTCCCAATGTGTGGGTCATTGTTGGAAGATTTAGCTTATATTCCTTATTCAATTTTTCAATCGACATAGATGCATCAAAGGTATTATCAAGCTTTGCTATAAGAGTCTTATCTGATAGGATAAATTTCATTACAGCAAAGATTATGGCAACAGAAACAGTTCCTATCAAAATATCTGTCAGACCTTGTGAATAAACAAGCATCTTCCTTGCTATAACGAAGAGAATCAAAGTTAGAATTGATTCATGACTTCTAGTAATAATCATAGCTATTAGCTCTATCCCTACAATTAGAAGCAAAGCATGCTTTAAGAATTCATTCATTAATAAATAGGAGTTTTGAAGATGTTCTACTCTTGATATGTCAACTATATATCCAATAAGTTTTGGTATTCCAGAACAGACTCCCAAAATCACAATCAAGCATATTACAATTTCAATAGCAGTAGCCGACTTATCTATTAATTCATTTGCTCTTGTATGTTTCATCAGTACTCTACACCTTGAGTATATTCACTGCTTGCATTCCAAATCAAAAATTCCTCTTGACCAGAATCATATATAGCCTGAATTTGAGCTTCAACCGCATCCTTATCATATTCCATCCAGTTACCCTCACCTATCCAGCTTGCAGTAAAGTCTTGGATCCAAGGACGTGATAGAGGCGGATGGTCAAGTTTTGATAGGTACTCTTGCTCCGCTTCTAGGTATCTTTTGACTAACTCATAAGGCTCAAGGTCAGGCTTTTCTATATCGAAGGAGTTAAAACCCCAGTGGGAAGGATATATCATAGAAGATATAACATCAGTTTGATTGCTCATCTCACCAAAGTCTTGGCCTATACCATCTGCTCTTTCAACTTGAAGGGCATAACCAAATACGTCAATAGATATAGGTACACCATCTTCTTGAAGCTCTTCTCTAGCCCTCTGTACAAAACCTGTAATTGCTGCGACTCTCTTATCGCCTTCTTCCATATTCTCATCTTCAAATTCTCCCCTAGAATAGTCTAGAGTATCACCAAAGGCCTCAAATCCTTCAGCAAATCTTACATAGTCAAACTGAATCTCATCAAAGCCAGCCTCGGCTGCAAGTTTAGCAATTTTTATATC
>NZ_JAPJPG010000066.1 GCF_030825785.1 Anaerococcus sp. | reverse complement strand
ATGCTGTTGCAGGTGTGGGTATTGCTGGATTTGTTTTTTGGATAGCTAACTCCCTTGCCCTTATACCAAAGGTAGGCACAGGAGTTTTTGCATCCCAATCCTACGGCCAGGGTAGCGAAAAGGAGACTGTAAGAGTAATAAATAATGGAATAATTCAAGCGATGATTTTAGGTTTTTCCTTTACTATTTTTGTCTTAATTATTAGGAATATATTTATAGAAGCCTATAGCTTGGGAGAGGCGGCAGAGCTTGCTGCAAAGAGATATCTTTTTATAGTGGCTTGCGGGATGATTTTCTTTTTTATAAATCCAATGTTTTCACAAGCCTTCACAGCCCTAGGAGATTCTATAAGCCCTTTTAAGATAAATGCAGTAGGTCTTTTTGCAAATATGATACTAGATCCAGTTTTGATCTTTGGCTTTGGACCATTAAAAGCCTTGGGCATAAGAGGAGCTGCTATAGCGACTATCTTTAGTCAATTTTTGGTTAGCTTATGCTTTTTATTTCTTATCATAAGGCAGGACGATATAATCAAGAAAGCTATATCTAGGATTGATTATAGAAGGAGTTGGCAGAAGGAAATATTTAAGCTAGGCCTTCCTGCTGGAGTATTGAGTGGTTTTCATGCTTCAATTTCTATGATACTAAATAGATTTATGGCAAGCTTTGGGCCAGTTCCAGTAGCAGTAGCCTCAATCGGGGCTCAGCTTGAGTCGATTTCCTGGAATACAACAGAGGGAATCCAAGTAGGAATCCAGGCTCTTGTCGGACAAAACTATGGGGCGAAGAAGATTCATAGAGTAATAGATATAATAAAGGTAAGCTTTAAGCTTGTGGCAAGCATTGGACTTATAGCAAGTCTTGTCTTATTTTTCTTTAGATATAATCTATTTAGTCTCTTCACTCCAGGAGATAGCAAGGCCATAAGCTTAGGATCCGATTATTTATTGATTCTTTCCCTAAGCCAGCTTATGATAGCAATTGAGATTGGTCTTGCTGGTGCCTTCAATGGTCTTTCAGATACCAAGACTCCAGCAATAATAGGTCTTGTGATGAACACATTGAGAATCCCGATCTCCTTAATCCTCATGCCATTTTTGGGAGTTCATGGAGTATGGATTTCAATGAGCCTAAGCTCAAACTTTAAGGGGATTTTTTCTATGATTTTCCTAGCCAGGAAGGTTAAGAAATTAAAAAATGGATACTACAAAGAGCCAGAACTTTAAATAAACTGGCTCTTTTTCTTGAATATTAGAAATTTTCGATTTCAAATTCAGAAATATTATTTACATAGGAACGAGCTTCTTTTTTGATATAGTTCCATTCCTTTTCATTCCAAGGAAAGTCCTTTATGCCGACTGTCTTGATACCAGAATTTTTGGCAGCCTTTATGGCGTAGAGAGCGTCATCGAAAAGGATTAGCTCTTCTGGGGACTTTCCGTGTTTTTTGATTGAATATTCTCAGAAATCTTTTTCTGACTTATTGTATCCTGTCGTATCAGGTGTAGCCAAAAAGTCGAAGAGGTCAAACACTCCAATTCTCTTTAGGGCTTTTTCTAGATATTTGTAGTCGGTAGAAGATGCTACAGAAAGTGTATAGCCCTTTTTCTTTAAGTCTTTTAGGAAATCTACTGCACCATCTTTAGGCGAGAGATCATTTGCGTAGGCATTTTCTATAGTTTGTTCAAAATAATCAATAACTTCATCCTTAGTCATATCCCTTGCTATATTTTTCGATAGAAAATAACACATATCATAGAAGGGAAGGGCTTCTATATGGCCTTTTTTCTCTTTTGGGAGTTTATTTAAGTCATAGCCATATTTTTTGAATATATCTTCGAGCGGTTTGATCCATATATGCATGGAATCCAGAATCGTTCCGTCAATATCAAATATTAGTCCGTACATTTGTATCCTTTCGTCTATCTTTGAGCGTGTCTGTAGCCTTTGCTGATTGCTTCATCTTCTGAGTAAAACCAGGTTACATTTTCTATAGAAATCTTATTATAGTCCCTTTGGCCCTTGGTGTGATAGACTCCTGTTTGTCTATTGCCCTTGATTGGACCCTCTGTAGAATCGGCTGTATAGTTTTTCTTTCTACTGGTGTAAGGTCTAGTTTTTTGATTTTCAATTGGCTTATCTCCAGCTGGATATGGGAAATTATCCTTAGAACTTTGGCCAGAATTAGAATTACTAGTAGATCCCGATGAACTTTCGTCCTTTTCTTCTCCAGAAATTTCATCTTCAATAGAATCTGTTGCTTTTTCTAAATCGCCTTCTTTTGTATCTTTCCCTTCTAGACTATTATCATCATCATTTGAAAGTCCGATAGCTTCGTCTAGGTCATAGTCCTCGTAGTAGACAATAGGCAAGTCTTTAGGGTTATTATCTGCAAGACTGGTACCCATAAATCCCATAAATCCCATGGTTAAAAAGAGAGCGAGCAAGTTTTTCTTTTTCATAAATTTCCTCCTTGATATTATATATCCATTATACCATATGGAAAGCTTTGCCTCTTAGCTAAAATTACTATATAATTAGCTATAAGGAGATATTATGAATACTTTATTAGAACTTTATTTGACATTTTTTAAGATGGGACTTTTCACCTTCGGTGGAGGCTACGCCATGCTTCCTCTTTTGGAAAGAGAAGTAGTCGATAAGAAGGGCTGGGCAAGCCATGAGGAAATATTAGATTATTATGCAATTGGCCAATCCACTCCGGGAATTATTGCGATTAACACCTCGACCTTTTGTGGTTACAAGGTAGGCGGAAATATCGGAGGTATTGTAGCAAGTCTTGGCTTTATTAGTCCTTCTATAATAATAATTTCTATCATAGCAAAGTTCTTACAAAGCTTCAGTCATCTAGCCATAATCCAACATGCCTTTGCTGGCATAAGGATTGCGGTTTGCGCCTTGGTTTTTTATTCTGTTCTTAAGATGATAAAGAAAGATGCCAATACAGGCCTTAAATTTATGATATTTATTTTGACCTTTATAGCCATAGGATTTTTGTCTATTTCGCCAATTGTAGTCGTGATTACGGTTGGAGTTTTTGGAATTTTTTTAGGAAGGGGAAAGAAAAATGCTTAGGTTGATGTGGGAATTTTTTAAGATTGGACTTTTTTCAGTTGGAGGAGGGATGGCAACTATTCCCTTTCTTTATGAAATAGGGGAGAAGTTTGGCTATTTTTCTAATGAAGAGCTTCTAGACATGATAGCTGTATCTGAATCAACGCCTGGAGCGATTGGAATCAATATGTCCACCTACGCAGGAATTAATGCTCAGGGAAATCTTGGAGGAGTTTTAGCTACGATTTCACTAATAACAGGACCTGTGATAATTATCCTATTTATAGCAAGAGCCATGGATAAGTTCAAAAATTCTAAAGTCGTAAAGGATGCCTTCGTAACCTTAAGACCTGCTACAGCAGGCCTAATACTAGGTGCTATGAGCTCGGTATTATTTGTAACTTTATTTAATCTAGAAGCCATGAGGCAAAGTGGAAATATAGTAAATATAGTTAGGCCAATCCCCTTAGCGATATTTGCGGTATTTTTAGGACTATTATTAAAATTTAAAAAACTAAATCCTATTGTTGTAATCATAATAGGAGCTCTACTGGGAATTTTTCTAAAACTTTAAGTTAAGCTGGGTATAAGTAGAATGTAAGAGAAAGGATAAGAAAATGTTAGTTTATATAGCAGGAAGTGGCGCTATGGGATCAACCATAGGCTATCATATAGAAAAAAATACAGACAGTAGAGTTATTTTACTAGATTACTGGCAAGATCATATAGATAGAATTAATGAAAATGGTCTAATAGTTTCTGGTAAGGTAGAAGATAAGGTAAAAATAAAGGCTATGAGGCCGGAAGAAGCGAAAGAAGAAGCAGACCTAATAGTAGTAATGACCAAATCAATGGCCTTAGAATCTATGATGGAAGCTATTAAGGGTATCATTGGAGATAAGACCCAAATCCTTTGTCTCCTAAACGGTATGGGCCATGAGAAGATTCTAGAAAAATTCGTTGATAAGAGTCAAATCAATATGGGAGTTACCATATGGGCTGCTGGCCTTGCAGGTCCTGGAGAAATAGAAATTACAGGCAAAGGTACAATAGATGTCCAAAATATAGGAGACGATGAGGAAAATGGCAGAAAGATCGCTCGCTTATTAGATAAGGCAGGATTAGGAGCCAAATACGATAACGATGTAATGTTTGCCATCTGGAGAAAGGTTATGGTAAATGGAACAATGAACTCCATGACCTCCCTTATGGAATGCACGATTGGAGAATTCTTCGATTCATCTACTTCCAGGGATATTATAAGTGAACTAGTAAAGGAGTTTACAGAAGTAGGTCGCGCCGAAGGAATTAAACTAGATTATGAAGAAATGATATCTTATATCTATAAAACAGCAGAAGAAGCAAAAGACCATCATCCTTCAATGTATCAAGATCTCATAGAAAGAAATAGAAAAACAGAAATTGACTTTATAAATGGGGCAGTAGTAGATAAAGGCAAAACTCACAATATAGCTACTCCTTATAACAAGATAGTAACCCAACTAATCCACGCTAAGGAAGATATTAGGGGAGCCAAATAAAAAATACGAAAGTCCGAGTTTAAGGCCCGGACTTTTGCATTTTCATATATAGATAATGGGAATTTATTTGTTTTTCTTTGTAAAGAAATATCCGCCTACAGCGGTGGCAAATACACCGAGGACTCCTGCAAGGCCAGTCACGCCAGTTTCCACGTTAGATGATTTTTTGATTTCGCTAACTTTTACTGGTTTAATTTCTAGTTCTTGGCCCCTTGTTTCTTTATTTACCTTAAGAGCTTCTTTATCATCCTTACTTTCACCTGCATTTTTATTTTTTCTAGCCAATTCATAATAATATTTTCCATCTTCTGTCTTATTTATAGTATATGAATCAAAATCTTTACTATTTAAAAGATACTCTTCAGCAGCATCCCTTGCTTCAGACTCGGTAGCAAAAGATGGGAAGTCGTAATTTGAATCTTCTTTTTTGCTATCATTATTTTTGCCACTATTATTTTGATTATCATCATTTTTACCAGCATTATTTTTATTATCAGTATTTTTATTA